>DAHVEJ010000219.1 GCA_027313145.1 Phycisphaerales bacterium
CGTCGGCTCAAGGGGTTTACGAACCCGGTTCCCGCCGCCGACTCCTTGCATCTGGTCGGTTTAAGGCCAATCAACCCGTAATTATGGCTGGAACAGGGCACTAGCCCACAGCGAAGAAGGTTACCAGCGCGTCTTCGATTTTCGCTTCCATATCTTCCCGGGAACCTTTTGCGCTGATAACGCGATAGCGGTCCGGGAAGGTTTGTGCCTGATGCAGGAAGCCGTCACGCACTTTTTGATGAAATTCGGCAACCCGGTTTTCAATGCGATCCTGAAACAATCCCATTTGTTCGGGGCCGCGCTTCGCACCGCTATGGATGCGTTTAGCCGCGACTTCCAGGGGCAGATCTAAAATAATGGTCAGGTCCGGCCAGAGATTTTCCGTGGCGGCGCGCGCGACATCTAAAATGCTCTGTTCCGGGATACCGCCGGCAAAACCCTGATAGGCCAGCGTGCTGCTGGTGTAACGATCAGCCAGGACGGCAATACCCTTGCATAACGCCGGTCGGATTTCCTCATAGACCAGCTGCGCGCGGCTGGCCATATATAAAAGCATTTCCGCACGGATGTGCAGGCCTTCCCCGCGGCTGGTCAACAACAGCTCCCGAATGTGCTCCCCCACGGGCGTGCTGCCCGGCTCACGTACTCGCAACGCGGGGACGTCTTGCTCGGAAAGTTTTTTTTCAAGGCGGTCCATCTGCGTGGTTTTTCCACAGCCATCCAGACCGTCAAAGACAATGAATTTTCCCGCTAACGATTTCAGATCGGCAGGCATGGCGTCTCCACAACTCGTTTATTTTCCGCGGCGGCGTTTTTCACGGGCACGACGCTTCTGCTGAGGCGACATGCGCGATGGAAGTGGCCGTACCAGGCTGCCCATATTTCCCGATGCCAGCGTGCCGGGGCTGATATCCTGAAGTTCCTTCATCGCTTTATAGCGGCCTTTTAGGGACATGTTATTCATTTTTTTGAACATATCGCGGGCCTGGGAAAAGCTCTTGATTAAGCGGGATACCTCATCGGGCATGGTGCCTGAGCCGCGGGATATGCGCCGGCGGCGGGAGGCATCCACGTGCTCCGGTGCCTGGCGCTCTTTGGCGGTCATACTTTGAATTATGGCTTCCACGCGGTTGAGTTCCTCTTCGGGCAACTCCACATCTTTCAAAGCGCCCCCGATGCCGGGCAGCATTCCCAGAAGTTGTTTCAGCGGCCCCATTTTCCGTATGGACCGCATCTGATCCAGAAAATCATCGAGGGTAAAGGTGTCCTTGGCAAGCTTATCCTGCATTTCCGCGGCTTTGGCTTCATCGACATGCATCTGGGCTTTTTCGACGAGCGTTAAAATATCGCCCATACCCAAAATGCGCTGGGCAATGCGGTCAGGATGAAATTCCTCCAGAGCCTGAAGTTTCTCGCCGACGCCGAGGAATTTAATCGGTTTGCCGGTAACCGCTTTAACCGAAATCGCCGCCCCACCGCGGGTGTCAGAATCAAACTTGGTCAGGATAATGCCATCAAGTTCCAGCTTTTCGTTAAACACTTTGGCGGAATTAACGGCGTCCTGCCCGACCATGGCATCGACCACCAGAAATACCTGGTGCGGTTTGACAACCTGCCCGATCTGCTGCAATTCCGCCATGAGCTGATCGTCAATATGCAGGCGGCCCGCGGTATCAAGAATCACCACATCGCGGCCATTTTGCCGAGCGAAATCAATGGAGCGGCGACAAATCGCCACGGGATTGGCACCGGGGTCTTCACGGTATACCGCAATATCCGTTTGCTGCCCCAGGGTGGCCAACTGTTCCATGGCCGCGGGGCGCTGCGTGTCCGCGGCGACCAGCAGCGGATTTTTCCCCTTGGTTTTCAAATACAACCCAAGTTTGCCGCAGGTCGTAGTTTTGCCGGATCCCTGCAAGCCGCACATCATGATGATCGTGGGCGGCGGGTCAACCAGCATGATCCGCGTATCCACCGGACCCATCAAAGCGACCAATTCGTCGAAGACAATTTTGACCATCTGTTGGCCGGGTTCGACCGAATTAAGCACTTCCGTGCCAATGGCCTGTTGCAGCACACGGGTGGTAAAGTCCTCAACAACCGAAAACTGAACGTCGGCTTCCAATAGCGCGGTACGCACCATGTCCATGGATTGGCGAACATTGCTTTCACTGATGCGTCCACGGCCGGATAAATTCCGGAACATGGTGGAAAATTTTTCAGAGAGTTGATCAAACATTTACGTCATCCACAAGCTGCAATTGTTATACCGGTATTTGGGCCGGCCTTACTCACCGCCCTATGGCCCCTGTCATCGCGCGGCACGGATACTACGTGGGTATTTATTGATTTAAGATCTGCAACGCCCGATCGCTTTCGGCTTTGGCTGCCGAGATTTTGGCATAGCCGGAACCCAGTTCGCCAATAGGATCCGGGGGGAGAATATCAACCACTTTCTCTCCAAGTTTCGCCTCGCCCCGCAGCACTTTGGCCTGGAATTTTTTGCATTCTTCCAGCAGGGCATCAAGAATATTTTCTTCCGGGACATTGGCGACTTTTTCACCCTGCACATAAATAATGCCGCGCTTATCACCGGCGAATATGGCCACGTCGGCTCCTTCGCATTCACCGGGACCGTTGACCACGCACCCCATTACCGCGACTTTAATCGGTAAGGTAATTTCTTCTTTGAGTTTACGGTTGACGTGCTGCACCAGCGTGAAAAGATCCACCTGAATTCGCCCGCAGGTAGGACAGGCGATCAGTTCCGCGCCTTTGCGCTGCCGCAGGCCCAGGACATACAACAATTCCAGACCATCTTGCACTTCATAGATCGGATCATTGGCATAGCTGATACGGATGGTATCACCAATGCCGCCAGCCAACAGCGTTCCCAGCGGCACCACACTGCGGATTGTGCCGGTTTCCTTGGGGCCGGCATGGGTTACTCCCAGATGCAGGGGATGATCAAAGCGTTTGGAAATTTCGCGGTAGGCATCCATGACTAAAATCGGGTCAATGGATTTGGCCGAAATAACAATGTCATAAAAATTGCGTTCATAGAATATGTCGAGATATTCTTCCAATTTGGTAATCATGATCGCCAGAATATGGCCATGACGATTATCACTAAATACGCCACCAAGTTCGCGCATGCGTTTTTGCTTGTCTTTTCGTTCCACAATAGAACCTTCATTGACCCCGACACGAATCGGCAAGTGACGTTCTTTGCAGGCATCAATGACCCGTTCCACCTGCTGGCGATCATTGATGTTGCCCGGATTAAGACGGATTTTACTAACGCCGGCTTCAATGGCTTCCAACGCCCGCTGAAAATGAAAGTGCACATCAGCCACGATGGGCACATGTACCTGTTTCATAATTTCTTTTAAAGCTTCAGTGTCTTTGCGCTCCGGGACGGCCACGCGGACAATGTCCGCTCCGGCGGCCGCGAGCTTGTTGATCTCCCGGACGCAATTATCAATATCATGTGTATAGCCACTGGTCATGGACTGCACCACCACCGGGGCATCGCCGCCAATGGGAACGTTTCCAACCATTACCTGTCGGGTTTTCCGCCGGGAAATCATCATTATTCTCCTGCGGGCCATTACAGCCCGAAACCACAGCAAATCCACGTTGCCGCATAAACCCACAATTATAATGCTTAACGCCGCATCGGGAAAGAACGGGGGCAACTTCTGAACTTGGAACATGGAATATCGTATCCGGCATCGGGCGTTATACGGAAGGGCTGTCGCTGCCATGCAGTTCGTCATCAGATACTTCGCCCCCAATTGCCGCGTACGCTGTAACCCGCAACCGCAGACTGCCCGAGATGCCGCAACCCCGCGAAGGCCCATAAAAAACCGTGCCTTATTTTGATGCAATGGGATACGCATTCGCCCATCGCGGAATAGCCCATGACTGTTTATTAGGCGTTGTCGTTGACGACGTATCAGGTTGCCGCAGGACGATTGCCCACAAAATGCCTTATTTTCTGGTCTTTTGCCTAACTATTAGGTAGATGTGAACTCCTCTGGCACAGAAATTGCTTTAGTAACGTCGCCGGATTAGTTCCGGTACGGTGGCCCAGCTTGTAAGGAGATTGCATGGAGTCCCTCATCAGACAAAACGCTCTGTCGTGCGGTGCGACAGAGCCGTCCAGATTTTTTGGGAAAGGTTCTTTGGAGGAACTATTGATGGGTTTTTCAAAACTCACCAAGCTCGCAAGAGCAAGTACAATCCGGTGGATGTTCGGCTTGGCCGCGGTTGTGCTCGTAATGACTATGGCCGGACAGTTATTCGCTCAGACGGCACCAGCCTCTGCGGCAGCAACGGCTGCGGTAGCCACCACTGCTCCGGCAGCCACCACGACAGCCCCGGCCCCGGTGACCGGAGCGTGGGCCCAACAGACCTATGACACCGGCAGCACCGCCTGGATGTTGGCAGCCACCGCGCTGGTGATGGTCATGATGCCTGGTCTAGCGTTGTATTACGGTGGTATTGTCCGGAAGAAAAACTTCCTGGCCACCATGATGACTTCTTATTCAGCATTGGGTGTCATTATTGTTCAGTGGTTCCTGTTTGGATATATGCTCTCCTTCGGGACCTCCACGAATCCCATGGTGCAGAAATTTATCGGCTGGGACCCCAGCCGATTGATGATGCTGGGACTGGATCCCATCAACGCCATCACGGGTGTAGCGGGTGCTCCCGGCGGCGGACAGTTTCCGGTTCCCGAAACCATTTTCAATATGTTTCAGGCTATGTTCGCGGTTATTACCCCGGCTCTTATTGCCGGTTCAATTGCCGAACGTATGAAATATGGGGCATGGTGCCTATTTATTCTCCTCTGGGGCACGCTGGTGTATGACCCGCTGGCCCACTTTATCTGGGGCAACGGCTGGTTGGCCCAGCTTGGCGCTGTAGACTTCGCCGGTGGTACCGTGGTGCATATTTCATCCGGTGTATCGGGCTTGGTCGCCGCGATTATGATCGGTAAACGAAAAGGTTTCCCGAATGTTATTCAGCCCAACTCACTATTTAACACCCTGACGGGTGCCGGATTGCTCTGGTTTGGCTGGTACGGATTTAATGCCGGTTCGGCCAATGCCGCCAACGGCCTGGCTTGCGCCGCATTCCTTAACACCACCGTAGCCACGGCCATGGCCGGTCTGGCCTGGAACTTTGCGGAATGGATGCACCATCGCCGCGCTACGAGCTTGGGCATGGCCTCAGGATTTGTAGCTGGGTTGGTCGCCATTACGCCGGCATGCGGATATGTCGCTCTCTGGTCATCGCCTATTATCGGTTTGGCCGCCGGCATCGTCTGCTACTGGGGTGCTCAGATCAAGACCATCTTCGGTTATGATGACGCTTTGGACGCCTTTGGCGTACATGCCATCGGGGGATTCCTTGGTGCCGTGTTGACCGGTGTATTCGCCAGTACCGCCCTCAGTTACGGACTAGCCGGGCCGACCAACGCGGCTGGCGTTCCGCAGGGCGTGGCCGGCTGGATCGACGGCAACTTCCATCAGGTGTTGCTGCAGATTCTCGCCGCCAGCGATGCGGTGGTCTATGCGGGCGTCGTAACTGCGATTATCATCTTTGTCATGCGACTGTTCATGGAGATACGTGTCTCGGAACAGGTGGAAATCGAAGGATTGGATCTGGGAATTCACGGCGAGGTCGGCCTGGATACCAATACCTTCCCCGAGCAGTCGGTAGCAATGCCGTTCGGTGGCAGCTAAGCGAGATCGCAGAGACGTGTTGTTAATCATGCCCCCGCTTCGAGCGGGACTCGAGGCGGGGGCTTTTATGAAACTTGAAACGGAGAAACCTCAATGAAATTAATTATCGCCATTATCCAACCCCATCGCCTGGAAGCAGTGAAGCAGGCACTGACGGATGTCGAAGTATTTCGCCTTACCGTCAGCGATGTGCAAGGCTATGGCCGGCAAAAAGGCCACACGGAATACTTCCGCGGCCAGGCCATGCAGGTAAATTTAATTCGCAAAGTACGTTTGGAAATTGCCGTCAACGAAAACTTTGTCCAGCCTACGGTCGATGCCATTGTCAAAGCGGCGCGCAGCGGGCCAGGTGGAAAAGGCCAGATCGGCGATGGCAAAATGTTTATCCTACCGCTGGATAACGTCATCCGCGTCAGCGACGGCACCGCGGGCAGCGACGCCATCTAAGCCGCCATCTTGCGACGAAGCACCCCGTGCCCAAGCCGCAGCTTATTGCCGCTTATGAAACGGGGCACAAATTAACAGGAGCGATCCGCAGTTGCCAACGGCTGCGGATCGCTTTTTTTATTGGCTTTCAGATTCCAGTGGTGTGGCCTTGAGCGTGCCGCCGGATTGGGATAAAAGTTCAATGCGTTTTTCCGCGCTATCCAGAATAGCACGGCACCGTTGCACCAGTTCCATGCCTTTTTCGTACATGACCAAACTCTCTTCCAACCCCACCTTGCCCGAGGCAATCTGTTCGACGATGGCTTCCAGGCGGGCGATGGATTCCTCAAA
>DAHVEJ010000021.1 GCA_027313145.1 Phycisphaerales bacterium
ATTGTCGCTTGATTTGGAGTCGCGGAAATGGCGCGTGAATGGGCATGGTTGCAGTGTAGTGAGACCAAAGATCTCAACTACCGTATCAGCATCAACCCTAAGGAGATGGATGTGAAGAAGACATTCTTCAAATTCTCTCCGCGGTTGCGTAAGCATACGGATCATAAGATCAAGAAAGGTAAATAATTGTTCGGAGCCGACCCGAGCGGTTTTCAAGGCATTTACGGCAGTAGCTCAATTGGCAGAGCACCGGTCTCCAAAACCGGGGGTTGCAGGTTCAACTCCTGCCTGCCGTGTTGTTGGTGACGTTGCCGGTCTTTCGGCAACCGCAATGGATTGGTTTGCCAATAATTTTGCCAATAGTCCCGGCACGGCTTGGCAGAGCGGAAACGACGGCCAAAAAGGCGTGCGAAGCCCGGCCGCGGCAGTGAAGTCTGGAGTAGGTTTTGTCGTTCTTTAATATCTATAAAAAAGGGCAGGGAAAGTGGGTACGCCTGGGCACGGTTATTGGCCTGGGGCTGCTGATTGCTTTGGGGATTTTGTGGATTAAGAACACATTTATGCCCCTGGCTCCGGCATATTCCAAGATGATTATGGTGGTGCTGGTTGGTTCGTTGGGCGCGCTTTTCTGCTTTTACGTGGTGAACCGACCCAACCTTGCGGATTTTATGATCCTGACGGAAAGTGAAATGCGTAAAGTGGTGTGGCCCACGCGGGCGGCTGTGATCAGAGCCACGCGGCTGGTGGTGCTGTCCACCCTGGGGTTGGCACTGATGTTGTTTCTGGTGGATACGTTTTTCGTGTGGTTGTTCCGCGCGATTCATGTAATCCGATAATGCGGAATAATCCGGATTATTCATTGAAGTGTCGGCGGTTTAATTCCGCCGGCAAGTTTTGGCGAAATGAGCACTGAACAAATAACGGAGCGTCAAGTGACCGAATCTTCTATGAAACACTGGTGTGTACTGAAGGTCGCTTCCAACAAGGAAGACCAGGTTCGCGACACGCTGGAGCGCAAAATAAAGGCGGAAAATCTTACCGATATTATTGGCCGGCTGTTAGTGCCGCGGGAACGTGTCAAAAAAGTCAAAGCCGGTCAGCAAAAAGTTGCGGAGAATAAAACGTACCCGGGGTACGTGTTTGTCGAAATGGAATTAAATTCCGATGGCACCATCCCGGAGCGGGCCTGGTACGTGTTTAAGGAAACGGCGGGGGCCGGCGATTTTATCGGTCAGAAAAACAAGCCGGATCGCATGGGGGCGAAAGAAGTCGAAAAGCTCATTGCCGATTCGGAGAAGCCGGAGGCCGGTCCGGCGGTGAAGGTTGAATTCCTCAAGGGTGATGCGGTGAAGGTCCGGGAAGGGCCGTTTGAGAATTTTGAAGGCGCGGTGGATGAAATTTTCCCGGACAAAGGCATGGTACGCGTCATTGTAACGATTTTCGGCCGTGCTACGCCGCTGGAGCTGGAATACTGGCAATTGGAAAAAGTCCAATAGATTCAGTAAAATGATGAATTCTCCGCGGCAATGCCCGGCAACATTTCAAGGCTATAATTGGAATGTTGCAAGACCCGCCCGGAATGGAAAATGTTGTTCAGTCGTTTTCGCACCGGGAGAAAGAAAAAGATACGTGCCGCGATGAATTTACTTACGGATGTCAACATTACCGCCTCTGCCCCTCGTCGCCTGGTGCCGAAAACGGCGCTGGGAAAGTGGTTGTGGGTGATCGGGTGCATTCTGGTGCTGGTGCCCCTGGTGATGGTAGGGCTGCTCTTGACGGTGGCGGCCATTGGCGCGGTGCTGGTGCTGGGCCTGATATCCGTGTTCATTATTGCGATACGAAAAATTGGGCGGCGGCCTGATAACGAAGCCAACCGGCCGTCGCTTTCGCAACGATGGATGGCCAGTGATGGCCGCAGAAATGTAAGAGTGGTTCCAAGGTCCAATACAGAGAGTTGATCATGCGTCGGATGTGACCGATGCTAGTTTTTCGGTGAATCAGGTTTTTTTAGACGTACAGGATTTTTGAGGTTTAAGTTATGGCCAAGGTTAAGGAAATAGCCAAAAAGTTTAAGATGCAGGCCCCCGGCGGAACCGCCACGCCCGCCCCACCGATTGGGCCGGTATTGGGTGCCAATGGCGTAAACCCTGGCCAGTTCATCCAACGCTTCAATGCCGCGACCGCTGCACTGAAAGGCAAGGTCGTCGGCGTGGAAGTTACCGTGTACACGGACCGTTCGTTTGATTTTGTCATCAAAACGCCGCCGGCATCGGTGATGATCAAAGACATTCTGGGGCTTGAAAAAGGCAGCGGTGAGCCGAACAAAAATAAGATCGGCAAGCTCACCAAAGCTCAACTGCGCAAACTGGCCCAGGAGAAATTGCCTGACTTGAACGCCGTGAATGTGGAATCCGCGGAAAAAATTCTGGCGGGTTCCGCCCGTTCGATGGGTGTTGAAATCACGGAATAAAATGAAGCTAGCTTTTTCCACCAATGCCTTCAAAAAAACATCTCTGGAAGAAGCCGTTGATTCCATCGCCGCCGCCGGGTATGGCGGCGTGGAAATCATGGCGGATGTTCCGCATGCCTATCCGCCGCACATGCCGGACGGACGGATTGCGGATTTGCGGCGACAACTCGATTCGCTGAAGCTGCGCGTGTCCAATGTGAATGCGTTTACGTTTTTTGCCATCGGCGACACGCTGCATCCTTCATGGATTGAAAATGACCCCGCCCTGCGGGAACAGCGCATCCGTCATACGGAAAACTGTATTCGCATGGCTGCGGCCCTGGGGGCGAAAACCATTTCACTGGAACCGGGTGGGCCGGTGGAAGCTCGACCCCGTGAAGAGGCGTTGTCGCTGTATCAGGCCGGACTCATGCGGGTTCTTCCGCTGGCGCAGCAGTTCAATATGATGCTGCTGGTGGAGCCTGAGCCGCGGCTTTTGATTGAAACAACAGACCAATGCGTGGAATTTTTGCGGCGGGTAAATCACCCGAATTTGCGGATGAACTGCGATCTGGGGCATCTGTTTTGTGTGGGGGAAGATCCGGCGGAATCATTTGTGAAATGTCATTCGTGGGTATCGCATGTGCATGTAGAGGATATTGCGTCCAGTCGCGTGCATCACCATCTGATTCCCGGGCGCGGGGCCATGGATTGGGCGGCCATTTTCGCGGCCTTTCAGCAGGTGGATTATAAGGGTTGGGCGACCGTGGAGCTTTATCCTTATGAAACCACGGCACGCGAAGCGGCGGATGAGGCGTTCGCATTTCTTCAGCGGTTTTTGTAAGCTTTCCGTCGTGGCGGGGGCGGGCGTTCAACATCGGAAATAAATATGGACAATTTTCAATATATCAATGATCAACTGCATTGCCAGCGCGTGGCGGTGCGGGATATTGTGGAAAAAACCGGCACGCCGACCTACATCTACAGCCAAGCCACGCTGCTGTCCCATTTTGACCGCATCGCATCCGCGTTTGCGCCGCTGAAGGCGCTTATTTGTTATTCCATTAAATCCTGCGGGAATCTGGCCATTCTTCAGGCTTTGCGCCTACGCGGCAGCGGCTTTGATGTGGTGTCGGGCGGAGAGCTTTTTCGGGCGCTACAAGCCGGTGCGGACCCCGGCATGATTGTATTCGCGGGCGTCGGCAAAACAGATCAGGAAATCAACGAAGCGCTGGATGCCCGCATCGGCTGGTTCAATATTGAAAGCGAAGAGGAATTCTGGAATTTGGATCGTCTGGCCGGTGCCAAAAAACTCGTCGTGCACGGGGCGTTGCGGGTTAACCCCGATGTCAGCAGTGCCGGCACGCACCAGAAAACGCTTACGGGAAAAAAAGAGACGAAATTTGGCGTGGATATCGACCGGGCCGAAGTCTTTTATATTCAGGCGGCGGCGGCCAAAAATGCTCGGTTAAGCGCCCTGCATTTGCATATTGGTTCACCGATTAAATCCACGCAGCCGTATGTGGATGCCATTACCAAGGCGTTGAATCTGATCGACCGTTTGGCGGCGCGCAATATTATGATTGATACCCTGGATATCGGCGGGGGTTTTGCCGCTTTTTATGAAGGCAATGAAGCTCCGTCGGCCGCTGATTATGCCGCGGCGATTATCCCCCTGCTGAAGGATCGCAAACTGCGGATTATTCTGGAGCCGGGGCGGTCCATTTCCTGCAATGCCGGCATTCTGGTAACGCGTGTGCAATACACTAAGCAGGGGGGGGCTAAGAAATTTATTATTGTAGATGCGGCCATGAATGATCTGATTCGTCCCACGCTGTATGAAAGCTATCACTTCATCTGGCCGGTGGATGTCAGCGGATCGTGCCCGCCGGAAAATCGGTATAGTACGCTGCGAACGGCCAATGATGAAAAAGTGGATGTGGTCGGCCCGGTATGTGAGAGCGGAGATTATCTGGCAAAGGACCGGTATTTGCCGCGAGCCAAACGCGGAGATTTACTGGCCGTATTTTCAGCCGGTGCCTATGGGTTTGCCATGAGCAGCCAATACAATGCCCGTCCGCGGGCCGCGGAAGTGCTCGTGGATGGCAACGCCTGGCGGATTATCCGTCGGCGTGAAACGTACCAAGATTTAATTGCCGCGGAAATATAAGCTTGATGCTGCGCAAGAGTCAATATGTCGCTTCGGTTCCCATGCTCACGCGGCAATGGATTGTGGAAGGTTATATCTGGCAATGTGGCGGCCCGTGCGATCAACTGCCGGAAGACGCGAAATTTGTTGCCGTTCTTCCGGACCACAGCACACTTGTTGCCACAGCATCCCCAGCCGTTCCGCTCTCAGCGGCCGGTGTATTTGCACCATGGAAAGTAGTAATTTACAGTGATGCGGCGGAACAAACGCCTCTGGCGGTGTTGGATACGCTGGGCCATTACGCCCAGATCGAATCATTCAGCGTTCCGCTCACAGATGATGAACCCGAAGACCCCGATACGATAGCGGCACCATCATTTTGCCGATTTCTCTGCGGAGAAACCACCGGCGAACTGCACATCTGCCCGGATTAAATCAAGGGTATGGCTTCAACGACCCCAGCGCGTATCGCAACGCCGCCAACTCTCCCGGCGCTGGCGTATTGGCCCCCATGAGAAAAATGGCAAATAACGGGATGCCGGGCTAAAAAAAAGGCCGACGATTCAGGGGGAATCGTCGGCCTTCGATTGTTTGAGCGGATCTGCTTTTGAAAGCAAACCAGGCTACTGACTTGTCAAACTTATTTGAGTTCGACAGTTGCGCCTTCCGCTTCAAGCTCTTTCTTGAGCTTCTCGGCTTCAGCCTTATCAACACCGGCCTTGACCACCTTGGGGGCGGCTGTGACCAGATCCTTGGCTTCTTTGAGGCCCAAGTTGGTAGCAGCGCGGACGATTTTGATAATCTGGATGGTTTTCTCACCGGGGGCTTTGAGCACCACATCAAAGGTGCTCTGCTCTTCCGCGGGAGCCGCCGCACCACCACCCCCTGCTGGGGCGGCCATCATTACGCCACCGCCGGCAGCGGCTTCGATGCCGTGCTTTTCCTTGAGATAATCGCTGAGCTGTTTAGCCTGCAGCAGCGAGAGGGCAACAATCTTATCGCCCAGTTCCATGATGTCAGCAGCAAATTCTGCCATAGTAAAACTCCACAACTTCGCTTGTCTCCACCAGCCAGGGCGACGCGCCCCGTTTTAACTGCTCCAGGCAGGCTGAATGAATGACAAAAGACATAAAAAACAAATTAAATCGAGCTTATTGCACCGGTTCGCTTACGCGGCGACCGGGGCTTCTTTTTCCTTCTTTTCAATAACCGCTTTTACCAGACCCGCCACATTGCGGCCCGGCCCAACAATCTGACCGGCCAGTTTGCGGCCCGGAGAAATGGCCAGTGTCGAAATCTGGGAAAGCAATTCTTTGCGCCCGGGCAGTTTGGCCAAGGCTTCAGTGGCTGGTTTATCCAGCAAGTGGCCCTCAACGACCGATCCTTTGATTTTTAGCTTGGCGATTTCCTTGCCTTGTTCGAGCAATTCCTTTACGGAATCAACCACGGATTCGCCGCCATAAACCAAGGCGTTGGTGCCCAAAAGAAGATCGCCACCGGCCTTCAGGCCGACCTTTTCCATGGCCCGACGCCCCTGGGCGTTGGCAATGACGGTCATCCGCACATTTTTCTTCTTCAGGCCGTTGCGCAGTTTGTTGGTGTCGTTGGCGCTGATGCCGGAATAGTCCACAATCACCACGTTGTCGGCACCGGTCAGGCGCTTCTCAAGTTCCGCGGCAATCAGGTTTTTAATACGCTTACTCATAATGTAAACCTCTTAAGTGTTGTTTAGAAAATCTCAGGCGGTCTCAATGACATCCAGATGACTGGTGTCAATTTGCACGCCCGGGCTCATGGTGCTGTGGATCGTTACCTTTTTCACGTACTGGCCTTTGGACGTGGGGGGCTTTAACCGGCGAATGGTATTGATAAACGCGTGAATATTGGCTGCCAGATCGCCCTCGGCAAAACTCAATTTGCCGACAACGGCGTGAATATTACCGCCTTTATCATTGCGGAATTCCACCTTGCCGGCGGCGTATTCCTTAACGGCACTGGTAACATCGGTTGCGACGGTGCCGGCTTTGGGACTGGGCATTTTGCCCTGGGGGCCAAGGACCTTACCCAACCGAGTAATTTTCGGCATCATTTCTGGTGTCGCCACGGCAACGTCAAAGTCCAGCCAGCCATCATTGACCTTTTTAATCAGGTCATCAGCCCCGGCTTCCACCGCTCCTGCGGCCTTGGCGGTTTCAATATCGTTGCCCTGAACGAATGCGATTACGCGGCGTGTCTTGCCAATACCTTTGGGCAAGCTTACCGAACCACGGACGTTTTGGTCGGCCTGGGTGGCATCAATGCCCAGATGAAGGACAATATTTACGCTTTCGTCAAATTTTGCCGCCTTGAACTTTTTGAGCACAGGAATGGCCTGCTCAACAGTCACCGGGGCTTTTGGCAAATGTTCCACTGATTGACGATAGCGTTTTCCGCGCTGGTTTAGTGCTTTAATCGCCATAACGGCATAGACTCCTCAAGATAAGCAGCAGCGGCACAAAGTGATCATGCCATTGCGCTTAGGCCATGAAAAATTCAGCTCGGAAATAATTACTTTAACTGACAGAGAGGACAAGGATGGCCAATTAATTCTATTGGCTATTTTCCGGCACGTTTGCCGGAAAAACAGAAAATCAGGAATTTTCGCGGCCTGATTCTTTTTTTTGTCCGCTCCGGAGTTTATTCCGAGCTTCCACTATTCCGGCCCGTGGTCCGGCCTCCCGTAGGGGAGCAAACAAGATACCTAGACCAGAAAAAAATGTCAAGTAGACCTATTACGCTTGCGTTAAGGCTTAAGGGTGTATAGAATACAGGACTATGAATAGCCGGGCTACCATTGTTGTTTGTGTTTGTTCTTCTTTCCCCCCCTTCATAGTAGATTCATACTTTTTGGTTGCAGTGGACTGAAAGAAACTGTTCTTCGGTTCCTTGAATGTCGGAGGTTAAACCATGCGTGTACGTGTAACGCAAGTGCGTGATTATTCAAAACGTGGCGATGCCTTGCCCATCCCGAACCTTATAGAGGTTCAGACCGCCGCCTATCGGCGCTTCCTGCAAGCGGACACAGAACCCGAAAAGCGAAAAAATGACGGCATAGAAGCGTTGTTGCGGGAAGTATTTCCCATTGAGTCGTATGACGGCTCCATGAAATTGGAATACATCAGCTATGAACTGGGCAAAGCGCGGTATTCGCGCGACGAATGCCGGGCGCTGCGTTTAACCTACGGCATGCCTCTGCGCATTAAGGTGCGCTTAAGCCGCAAGGACAAACCGGATATTGTCGAGGAATCGATTTATCTGGGTGATGTACCAATTATGACGGGCGGCGGGGAATTTATTATCAACGGAGCGGAGCGCGTGATTGTTTCGCAGCTTCACCGTTCACCGGGCGTGGACTTTCTGATCCAATCCCAGGAAGGTGACCGCCCCTTACATTCCTGCCGGGTAATTCCCGAACGCGGAAGTTGGATTGAAATCAATGTCACCAAGAAGGACGTTCTGGTGGTACGCATTGACCAGTCGGGCAAGATTCCGGCTACCAGCTTCCTGCGGGCTATGGACGAGAAATATGGCACCGACGAAGCTTTAATCCGGGCCTTTTACGAAACCCGCACGGTTGCCGTCGGGCAGTTGAAGGCGGATTATTATGCGGTGGGTTCCATCGTGGACACCGAAACCGGCGAAGAGCTTGTGAAGTCCGGTGCGCAACTCGGTGATCGGGTGGCTAAAATTCAGGCCAGCAGCCTGAAAAAAATCGAAGTTATTGAGAAACTTGCGGATCCACTGATCCTTAATACTCTTCAGGAAGATGATTCCCATAGCCATAAAGAGGCTTTGCGTAAAATTTATAGTCGTCTGCGGCCGGGCAATCCACCCAATGATGACAAGGCCAAAACGCTGTTTGCGGAAAAATTCTTTGATGTGGCCCGTTATCGCCTGGGGCGGGTGGGGCGGTTCCGCATTAACCGCAAATTTGAGCAGAACGTTCCTGAAGATGTCATGACCCTGCGGCCGGAGGATATTCTCGGCAGCATTAAATACATTTTGGAACTGCGCGGCGGGCGCGGTTATGTTGATGATATTGACCATCTGGGCAATCGTCGCCTGCGTACCATTGACGAATTGGCGCAGGAAGAGTTGCGCAAGGGCTTCCTGAAACTGCGCCGCACGGTGCAAGAGCGCTTAAGCATGAAGGCCCCGGAAGAAGTTGCCAAGATTGTGGAACTGGTGAACTCCAAGAGCATCAGCAGTTCCATTGAATACTTCTTTGGTCGCAGCGAGCTATCGCAGGTGGTCGATCAGACCAATCCGCTTTCGCAGCTTACGCATGAACGTCGCCTGTCGGCCCTTGGGCCTGGCGGTTTAAACCGCAAGCGCGCGGGCTTTGAAGTTCGCGACGTGCACATTTCGCACTATGGGCGTATCTGCCCGATTGAAACGCCGGAAGGCACCAACATCGGTCTGATTGCGTCATTGTCAATTTATGCCGGCGTTGATGACTATGGCTTCCTGATCACGCCGTATCGTGTGGTCGAAGGCGGCAAGGTCAACGGGGTGCATAAATATCTCCGTGCTGACGAAGAAATGAAAGCTGTTCTGGCTCCGCCTGAAGTGGCATCGCCGGAATCCGGGAAAGTGCGGCAGGACCTTCTCCTGGCCCGCGTGAACGGGGATTTGCAGCAGGTTCGCGGATCGGAAATTAACTATGTTGATATTTCTCCCAAGCAAACGGTGGCCATCTCGGCGGCGTTAATTCCGTTCTTGGAGCATGATGATGCGAATCGCGCCCTGATGGGATCGAACATGCAACGTCAGGCGGTGCCTCTGCTGATTACGGATCCTCCCGTGGTCGGAACCGGGCTGGAAAAGATTATTCCTTATAACAGCGGCATGGTGATCAAGGCGGACCGGGCCGGCGTCATCACCTTTGTTGATGCTTGCCGGATTGTCATTGACAATTCTGATGAATATGTCCTTCGGAAAAATGCGGGGTTAAATGACAAAACCTGCATGACTCAGAAACCGCTGGTGGCGGTGGGACAAAAAGTTAAGAAGGGCCAGATAATTGCCGACGGCCCGGCCTGCCGCAATGGCGAATTGGCGCTGGGACGCAATGTTCTCGTGGCCTTTATGACCCTGGACGGCTACAACTATGAAGATGCCATTGTCGTTTCCGAACGGTTGATCAAGGGCGATGTATTTACGTCCATCCACATTGAGGAATTCGATGTGGAAGTGCGCGAAACCAAGCTCGGACGTGAAGAATTCACGCGGGATATTCCCAACGTCAGCGAAAAGGCTTTAAAAAACCTGGACGAAAACGGAATTGTCAGCATCGGCACGCATGTCAGCCCCGGTGATATTCTCGTAGGCAAGGTTTCACCCAAGAGCAAGACTGAACTATCGCCGGAAGAAAAACTTCTGCACGCCATTTTCGGTCGCGCCGGCGAAGACGTGAAGAATGATTCTCTGGAAGTTCCCGCCGGAACGGAAGGCGTGGTGATTGGCGCGCAGCGGTTCAGCCGGCGCATGCACATGAACGACGACCAGAAGAAAATTCTCCAGAAGGAAATGAAAGAGTACGGCAAGCAGATGGATGTGCGCATCGCCGAACTATTTCGGAAAATGGCCGATGAAATCAATGAGGCCACCGGCCAGACCATGGTGGATCCGTCAACCCGGCAAAAAGTCGGTAAGTCGGATCAGGACGAGGTCATTCTGGAGCAGGTTGAAAGCTTTTCGGTAAGCTGGATCAAAGGCGCGGAAGATGCCCGTAAGCGCGGTGAGCAGATTTATCACCGTTACAAAGCGACGCTGCAATCCATGCGTGAAGAAAAGACCAGAAAAATGGAGCACATGAAACGCGGTGATGAACTGCCTTCCGGTGTTCTTGAGATGGTCAAGGTTTATCTGGCAACGAAGCGTCAACTTTCGGTCGGTGACAAGATGGCAGGCCGCCACGGAAATAAGGGCGTCATTGCCCGTATTGTTCCCGAAGCGGATATGCCGTTCCTGGAAGATGGAACACCGGTGGATATTGTGTTAAATCCGCTGGGCGTGCCGTCGCGTATGAACATTGGGCAGATTCTCGAAACGCACCTGGGTTGGGCTGCGGCGGTGCTGGGCTTCCAAGCGGTTACGCCGGTATTTGACGGTGCCACCGAATCGGAAATTCTTAAAGCTGTCGAAGAGGCCAATGCGCATGTGCGCAGTCGACGCGTGGAATTGGCTGAGAAGAAACTTCCACCGCCTCCTGGGGAAATTTCAGTTGAAATGCCGGCCCTTTTGAAAATCAACCTGTACGACGGGCGTACCGGCGAACCGTTTGAGCAAAAGGTGACCGTGGGTTACATGTACATGCTTAAACTTCACCATCTGGTTGATGAGAAAATCCATGCCCGGTCCACCGGTCCATACAGTCTTATCACCCAGCAACCGCTTGGCGGAAAAGCCCGCACCGGCGGTCAGCGATTCGGTGAGATGGAAGTGTGGGCCTTGGAAGCCTACGGTGCCGCCTATGTGCTGCAGGAGCTTTTGACCGTTAAATCTGATGATGTGGAAGGCCGCACCAAGATTTATGAAAGCATGGTCAAAGGTACCAACACGCTCGATGCCGGCACGCCGGTTTCCTTTGATGTGCTGTGCAATGAAATCCGCGGCTTAGGTTTGAATATTACTCTGGAAAAGAAGAAAGGAATATAGCGTTATAGCTCTGACAAGATAGTTTATGTTGTGTGCTTTAAGGAATTCATCTTGGGTGCGTGGTCTGAAATTAGTCGGGATAATTGGAAAGCGGCTCAAGCCCTGCGAGAGCGGTATCCTCGAAGCAGTGTGAGTCGCGCCTATTATGCCGCGTTTGCGGCGCTTACCCAGAAATTCGCGCATAAACGATTGTCTTTTTCAGGCAAGGAGTCGCCCCGGCATCGCGATATTCCCGACATGGTGAATCAAACTTTTTCGTCAAGGGAAGGTGCCAGGGATATTCGCCGAAATATCAGGGCATTATATGCCATGCGATTGAACGCTGATTATTCTGCGGGCCGGTCTACCGATGCCCACGCCGCCAGGGAAGCAATCCGATCGTCGGCCATTGTATTACGAGCATGCGGAGTAAACCTATGAGCCTGCAATCGGAAGATTTGAGCGGGGTATCGAAGGTGGTTGAGAAATATTTAAAAAAGCACCAACCGCGAAATTATAAGTTGGTCGTTAAACAAGCAGGATCAAGGCAAGACGGTGACTGGTGGTATATTCTGGTTCAACCTGACAAAAAGACAGTAAGCTCATTTGACTATGCCAGCAGGCTGGCGAAAACGGAGGATGAGTTAAGTGAAAATGAGCATTTGAAGGTACTGCTTGTTCCTGTGATACCGGAATAATGTAAGAATCGAATTTGTAACTCTTTTGGGAGTCAATAACCATGGCTGAAACAGCAGTTTATGATCGAATTAATGACTACGGCGCGGTAAAAATCGCCTTGGCCAGCCCGAACGACATTCGTTCCTGGAGCTTTGGCGAAGTCAAAAAGCCTGAAACGATTAACTATCGCACCTATCGTCCGGAAAGGGACGGTTTGTTCTGCGAACGCATTTTTGGCCCGGAACGGGACTGGGAATGTGCCTGCGGAAAATATAAGGGCACAAAGTACAAGGGTGTTATCTGTGATCGTTGCGGGGTGAAAGTAACCCACAGCCGCGTGCGGCGCAAGCGCATGGGGCATATCAGCCTCGCGGCCCCCATTGTTCATATCTGGTTTTTCAAGGCCATGCCCAGTCGCTTGGGCAACTTGCTGGATATGAAGACCAGTGATCTGGAAAAAGTGGTCTATTACCAAGATTATTGCGTGACCGACCCCGGCACGACCCCCTTAAAGAAGAAACAGTTGCTCACGGAAGAAGAGCACCGCGATGCGCGCGAGAAATATGGTGATTCCTTTAAGGCTGAGATGGGAGCCGACGCAGTACGTTCCCTGCTCAATGCGATGAATCTTGCGGAAGTGTCCAGCCAGATTCGTGAAGGTATTGAGACCACCAACAGCAAGCAGAAAATTAAGGACTTCACGAAACGTCTGAAAATCGTGGAAGCGATTCGCCAGTCGCAAAATAAGCCCGAATGGATGATCTTTGAAGTCATTCCGGTTATTCCGCCGGACCTTCGGCCTCTGGTGCTGCTGGAATCAGGCAACTTTGCCACCAGTGATCTTAATGATCTCTATCGCCGAATTATCAACCGCAACAACCGCCTGCGCAAGCTTGTGGATCTTAATGCGCCGGAAGTGATCATCCGCAATGAAAAGCGAATGCTGCAACAGGCCGTCGATGCGTTGTTTGACAACGGACGCTGCCGCCGGCCAGTGCTGGGGGCCTCCAATCGGCCGCTGAAATCTCTGACCGATATGATCAAAGGCAAGCAGGGGCGATTCCGTGAGAATCTTCTGGGCAAGCGCGTGGATTATTCCGCCCGTTCGGTCATTGTGGTAGGGCCGGAATTAAAACTCCATCAATGCGGTATGCCTAAGAAAATCGCTTTGGAGCTTTTCCAGCCGTTTATCATCCGTAAGCTCAAAGAGCATGGGTACGCGGACACCATCAAGTCCGCCAAGAAAATGATTGAGCGTCGGGATCGGGAAATCTGGGACATCCTGGAAGAAGTCATTAAGGGACACCCCGTGCTGCTGAATCGTGCCCCCACGCTGCACCGCATTGGTATTCAGGCCTTTGAGCCGGTGCTCATTGAAGGTAACGCTATCAAAATTCACCCGTTGGTCTGTAAGGGTTTCAACGCCGATTTTGACGGCGATCAGATGGCCGTGCATTTACCGCTATCGGTGGAAGCACAGGCTGAAGCACAAATGTTGATGCTTTCCACGCATAACATTTTCTCATCCGCCAATGGATCGCCCATTATTGGTCCTTCCCAGGACATCGTGATGGGGATTTACTACATCACCACCATGCGGCAGGGTGAACCAGGCTGGCGTGAGCCTGGCAAGGAACTGGCGTTCCATAATTATCACGAGGCTCTGCTGGCTTATGACCGCAAGCAGATCGGTATTCATACGCCAATTCGTATCCGCATCACGCGCGGTAAAGTAGTCAATGGGCAGGGCAAAGCTCCGGAAGCCGCTCCGGCTAACCGGGTTATCGTATCGACCGTCGGTCGCTGCATGTTTAACGACATCCTGGCACCGGCCATGCCGTTTTATAATTACACGCTTTCCAGCAAGGGCGGCAGCCGCGTCATTGCGGACTGCTATCAGTTGCTGGGTCGCCCGGCCACGATTGACCTGCTGGACAACATGAAGGAACTGGGCTTTAAGATGTCCACCCTTGCGGGATTAAGCTTCGGTATAACCGATCTGCGAATTCCCGCCCGCAAGTCCCAGATTATTGACGAATCCCAGAAGAAGGCGGATCGCGTTGAGAAAAATCTCAACCTCGGTGCCATTACTGAACGTGAACGTTATAACCAGCTTCTGGACATCTGGGCGCACGCCCGTGAAGAAGTCACAAAAGACATGATGCTGGAACTCGAACATGACACTCGTGATGAGAAAAACCTTACTCCCATGGCTCCCAAAGACCCCAAGGGTAAGCCTTATCTGAATCCGGTTTTCCTCATGGCGGATTCCGGTGCCCGCGGTAACGTCGATAACTTCCGGCAGCTTGCCGGTATGCGTGGTTTGATGAGCCGGCCATCCGGTGAAATCATGGAAACGCCTATCAAAACCAATTTCCGTGAAGGTTTGTCCGTGTTGGAATATTTCACATCGACGCACGGTGCCCGTAAGGGATTGGCCGACACGGCATTGAAGACGGCCGACTCCGGTTACCTGACGCGTAAATTGGCGGACGTGGCGCAAAATGTCATTGTTTCGCAACATGATTGCGGCACGCAAAACGGCATTCGCAAGAGTGCCATTTACAAGGGTGAACAGGTTGATGTGCCTTTGCGGGACGTTATCATCGGTCGGTGCGCGGCTGATACCTTGATTAATCCGGTAACGGATGAAGTGATTGTCCGCGAGGCACAAATCATCACCGATGTCATTGCCCGCAAGATTGAAGATCTGAACATCGAAACCGTTCGGGTTCGCAGCCCATTAACCTGCGAAAGCCCCAACGGCATTTGCGCCAAATGCTATGGTGTTGATCATTCCACCAACACGCTGGTGGAAGAGGGCTTGGCGGCCGGAATTATCGCCGCACAGTCCATCGGTGAACCCGGCACGCAGCTTACCATGCGTACCTTCCATACCGGCGGTTCGGCCACACGTATTCTGGAAAAGAATGACGTGCGGGCCGGCGTTGCGGGTATTGTTGAATATCGTGACCTCAATGCCGTTGAAGTTGTGGATGCCGAAGGCAATAAACATATTGTCGTACTCAAACGTAACGGCGAAATTGCCATTAAGGATTCCAAAGGTCGCGAACTGGAGAAATCCCGCGTTCCCTATGGCGCTTCGATTCTGGTGAAAGAAGGCGATAGCGTCCGAGGCGGTCAGCAACTTTGCAGTTGGGATCAACACCGTACCCCGATTCTCGCTGAAAAGGGTGGCCGCGTGAAGTTTGAAGATATCCAGGACGGTGAAACCGCACGTGCCGAAAGTGAAGGCAAGGGCGGCAGCAAGCGTCTGGTGATTGTCGAGCACCGTGGCGAACGCCATCCACGTATCGTCATTGAAGATCCCTCGGATGGCAAGATTCTGGACTTCCATTATCTGCCCGCCAAAGCCCGTATTGACGTTGACGAAGGTCAGATTGTTCAGCCGGGCACATTGCTGGCCCGTCAGCCGCGGGAAATCAAGGGTACGTCGGATATCACATCCGGTCTGCCCCGCGTAACGGAAATTTTTGAAGCGCGGAAACCCAAGGATACCGCCATCATGGCGGAAATTTCGGGCACCATCGAACTGCGTTCCGATAAGCGCCGGGGTAAGATGACCATCATTATCCGCGGCCCCGGCGGCGTGGAAAAGGAACACCATGTCCCGCAGGATCGGCAGTTGCGTGTGCATACGGGCGATCAGGTGGAGGCCGGCGATTCATTGATCGATGGACCGCTGGTACCGCATGACATTCTTCGCATCAAGGGCGAAGACGCTCTTCAGCAGTATCTGCTAGGTGAAGTTCAAAATGTGTATCGCACACAGAACCAACGGATCAGTGATAAGCACATTGAAATCATTGTTTCCCAGATGCTTCGCAAAGTGAAAGTTGAAAACCCCGGCGACACCAAGTTCCTGCCGTCGGAAGTTGTTGATAAGTTCAAGTTCCGAAAGCAGAATGAAATGCTTGCCAAGATGCTGCGGATTGATGATCCGGGCACCAGCGAATATACGGTCGGCCAGTTGGTCAACCGTGATGAGCTTAAGGAAACCGTGGCCGCGATTGAAGCCAAGGGCGGGACCGCTCCCAAAACCCGTCGTCCCAAGCCGGCGACTGCTAAAACCCTGCTGCTGGGTATTACGAAGGCCAGCTTGCAAAGCGAGTCATTTGTATCTGCCGCCAGCTTCCAGGAAACCACCAAGGTACTCACTGAAGCCGCCATTGCCGGTCGCGAAGATACCTTGCAGGGCCTGAAGGAAAACGTGATTCTTGGTCACTTGATTCCCGCCGGTACCGCGTTCCGGCCTTATCAGGATATGCAGGTTCTCCATCTCGGTGAGCCGATTCAGGAATTGGAACTGGAAATCCCGGTTCCCATGCCGCTTCCGGATCCCGTCACCCCGGCCCCAGTCAAGGCCCCTCAGGTGGCTCAACCCGCCGGTGCCTGACACGGCGTGTATATTGATTTGACGTTCCTGAGAGCCGATGGTGTTTACCGTCGGCTCTTTTTTTTTCTCCCGCCGCGGACTGGCGGCCACCGGTGTTAAAGAGTATCCTGAATCCTATGAATCAAGGCGAATACCGAGTCGAATTGGATGTCTATAACGGCCCGTTGGAGCTGCTGCTTTTTCTCATAAAAAAAGAGGAAGTGGACATTCATGACATTCCCATCGCCCGCATCACCTCCCAATATCTGGCGCATGTCGAACTGATCCGCCGAATTGATATTAATCTTGCCGGCGAATTTCTCGTCCTCGCCGCCACGCTTATGGAAATCAAAAGTCGCATGCTTAATCCGCAGCCGGTGCTGGAAGGGCAGGCCGCGGTAAGCACCGGGGAATTATCCGATCCGCGGCGCGAACTCGTTGAGCAATTGCTGCAATACAAACATTTCAAAGATGCCGCCAATGCCCTGGCCCGTCGTGCCGATGTGGAGCAGCAACGTTTTGGCCGCAGTGGCCGCCGCGAGGCCGGGCGCACGCCCCTGGATATTGACGATATCAATTTATTCACACTCATTGATGCGTTTAACGCGATCATGGCCAGTGTGGGTCATTCGGCTTTCGGCCACGATGTTGTTTACGACGATACCCCCATCAGCCTGCATCAGGCGGATATTCTTGATCGGCTCATGCGTGACGGGCCGCAGACATTGCAGGCCATGTTCACCGGCCGCAAAAGTCGCTCGGAAATGATCGGGCTTTTTCTGGCGATGCTGGAACTCATTCGCATGAAAAAAATAATCATCGAACAAATAGATGCGGACCACCCGATTGCCCTGCGGATAAATCCGGATGCTCCGTCCACGCAAGCCGCGACGGCCGAACTTGCCGATGGTCCGGCTCCCGTGGTTGAAGAGCCGTTCACGTCCGGCATGGAATCCTGAAAAACAAAAAATGCGCTTGACATCTTCTTTGCAAGGTAGTATTTTACTATTTGGTTAATTAACTGTATGGTTTAATAAGGTTACGGATGGATCAACTCAGTACAACATTTGGAGCCTTGGCCGACCCGACGCGAAGGGCGATTCTATCCCGGCTTGCGTCCGGCGAATCATCGGTAACGGAGTTGGCCCGGCCATTTAACATGACACTGCCCGCGATTTCCAAGCACCTGAAGGTTCTGGAAAAAGCGCATCTCATCTCGCGCAGCCGCACCGCGCAATGGCGCCTGTGCCGGTTGACTCCGGCCCCCTTAAAACATGCCGGCTGCTGGATTGAGGAATACCGGAAATTCTGGGAAGAAAGTTTGGATCGGCTTGCGACGAAGTTGGAAAAACCTTGATAATAATGTATACGCATTAGTAATTAAGGAGAAACAAATATGGCGGAAGATACACAAGCCACTGACGTTTCAAAGAGGGCCTATTGGGCGGGGCGCATTATCAGTGCTCTGCCGGTGCTACTGATGGGCGTCGGTGGCGTTTTCATGCTCGTGAACCCCACGCCAATGCTTAAGACCTTTTCCGAACTCGGATATTCTGCATCCTTGGCGCAACCGATCGCATGCGTTGAAGTGGCATGTGTGATCATTTATCTTGTGCCCCAGACTGCCGTGCTGGGTGCCATTTTGCTGACAGGCTACCTCGGCGGAGCTACCGCCAGCCACGTGCGCGCCGGCCAGCCGTTTTATCTGCCGGTTGCGGTTGGCGTGCTGGTCTGGCTGGGGCTTTATTTGCGGGATTCCCGGCTGCGGGCCTTAATTCCATGGCGATGGAAGGCGGCGCGTCGTTCGTCATAATTGTTTTGTTGCATTCTGGGTATCTTATGAAATGGGCATCTGTGACATCTGGCTCGACCACCGTCTGATTAAGCGAATTGCAACTTCTACTTGATCCTGGCACGGCTTTGCAAGCAGGCTATAATATCAAGCGGTGGCAGTGAATTGATCGACTTGCGATTGCGGTACGCACGATGTGCGGGAATAATGAGGTAGGGTGCAAAGATGCGTTATGGGCTTGTTGTCAATAAACCCGCTGCCAACCTTAAATGTTTTATGGAGATTTTAATGTCATACGCCGAATCTCTTCTGCCGGAATTTGACCAGGAAATGGCCAGCACACGCAAGGTGTTGGAACGCCTTCCTGATAATAAGCTGGATTGGAAGCCTCATAGCAAATCACACACGATTGGTTGGAATGCCAATCATGTGGTCGATATGGTCAGTTGGGTTGTCATGACAATCACAACGCCATCACTGGATATTGCGCCAATCGGCGGGCAACCCTATCAGGTCCCGGCCCTTGCCAGTCGGCGGGAAATTCTGGAACGGTTTGATCATAATGTCGCCGCCGCCCGGAAGGCATTGGCGAGCGTTGACGATCAGCGAATCAATGAAATGTGGACGCTGCTTAAAGCGGGTGCTCCCATGATGACCATGCCCCGCAAGGTGGTGATTCGCAGTTTTGTCCTCAACCACATTATTCATCACCGCGCCCATCTGTGCGTATATCTGCGACTGAACGACATTCCTGTTCCGGGTATGTATGGCCCCTCGGGCGACGAGTAATCTTATTGGGACGTTTTCCATTACCGTTACTTGGCGCGTACCTCAGTGAGTTCGGCATTACCGCCCTGCGGTGATTTTACGACAATATATTGAGGAAATACAATATGTACGCGTTGACTGGGATGGGAAAATCCCAGAGTGAACAGGGCTTTTTTAATTTCTGACAGGCGTTGTCGGGCGATGGTCATCATCGTGCCGCGGGTGCGCCGCGCGGCATCGCGGTCGGCTCCGGGGGCGAGCATATTGGCAAGATAATTCAGGGACCTCTGGGCATGGGCGATGTTGGAATCGAGGCTGGCCAGACGGGCGGTACCCGCGTTAATGGCGGTGCGGGACAGCCGTATTGCCATGTCACCTCGCAGTGTGCCAAGCTCCTTGTGCCGTTGAGCCAACAAGCGGTTCCTTCGGGCCTGCAGAGCGACAATCATCTGCAGGCACTGGCTGGGGGTGGGGTTGGCGCGTAGAGCGGCAACCGCAACGTCCGCCGTGGAAATGTGTTGCCGCACGATGACTTGGAGGGATGAGTGCCGCCGCAACTGCCGCCCTAAAGCTTGCAGAGATCGCCAATCCTGTAAAGTCAAAGTGGTGGAACCGGGCGCAAATGCGAGATTTATCGGTGGTTTTTTAACCAACTTCACTTTGGCGGAGCCAAACAACCCGGCCAGGCCGTTGGCCAGTTTCAGGGGCGAACTGGCAATGCCCACCGCGACTACTTGGGCCATATCCGTAAAAACTTGCCCGCTGATTGCGGAACGTGAAAAGCCATGGCTATTCATGGGCACGGAAAGCGGAATGGTAATTGAACCATCCGGAGCCTCAATGGCGGCAATGGCGACATTCAACGGGGCCGGGAGATTCAGAAGTTTTGCCAAAATCCCGTGGGCTGGCTCGGAAATATTGAGATTCGAGAATATCAGTTTGGTATGTAGATCAATGTGATTGTTGGCGTGGAAGCGGATATCGCTGGAACTGTCAAATGTTCCGCCCGTGAGGGTTATGCCATATTCTTTGGCCATGGGTTCCAGATCAGCCAAATAAAGGCCATTGATCGATAACGTGCTCCATCCCCGCAAATGCGGATACAAATACACATCTCCATTGACAGCGAGCTGGGAGAAAAGCGACTGTTTCGGCACCGTCGGCTGGTGGACAGCGGATTGGCCAATCGTCGTGCCCGGCGAACTCCGCCCGGCAACAGTGGCAGGCAGTGTGGTAGCAGCGGGAATCTGTGGAAGCGTGCCGACCGCTCCGGCATATGCAATGACATTGAAGCGGATCGGAATATGCCGCATCAAAGGAACCGTGCCCAGATTCCGCACCTGTGCCTCAAGTCCGGTCAATGGAATAACAATGTGCGGTATGGTCGTGCGATCAACATACTGGCCATGAACTCCGCTGATGATCAGCCGCTTGACCAAAATGGCGGGGAAATGCGGATTTTTCATCATGGCTTGCGTAGCGGGGGGCTGGACGGCGGCAATTTTCTTAATGGAATGCTTGACGACTTTTTCCAGGTTTGTCGCATGGCGTAGCGTTATCGCCCTGGCGGCGCGCGGCTGAATCTTCGTGGGCGTCTCAACCTTTACAGCTTTTACGGTGACTTTAATTTTTGCCTTGGACGGTGCAGCGGGGCGGACTTTTTTTCCAGCGGCACCCTTGGGAGTGTTCGGGGCTGATTTCAGAAGCATGCCCAGAATATGGAAACCGGCGGCATCACGGATAATGCGGAAGCTGGGCGTACGGATATTCAACAGGGCAATGGTCACGTCGGGGTGGGAAGGCTGCACATCTACGTTATTGAAATCCATTTCGGCCACTCCCGCCAGGACTGGCCCCTGGGGTCGCGCACGGAATGCGGCATGGGAGACTTTTACCGTTGCCGTAAACTCGCGGCCGAAGTTTAAATCAATGGGGGATCGCCGGTTCATTTGCACGGCTGCGGATGCATCGGCGACAAATTCACCCTGCGTTAAGGTACCGGCATCAAAATAGGTAGCTACCGCCGGAAGCACCCTGGCGATACCGGCACCTCGGATACCTTGAACGAGAATGTGAACTTTCCCACGAGGATGATTGGCAAACGGCTTGAGATAAAGGGCGATATTCACATGCCCCGCGAGCTTATTGACCGTGCCGGTCAGTTGCAGTGCGATGGGGGGCTGTCGTGCGGGAGCGGTGCCCAGACAACGCACCGGCGCGGTGTTTTGCAGATCCATTCCCGTGAGGGTGATTGCGCGTTGCCCGGGCAGCACGCCGGTTAGCAAGATATTTGCCGCGTGCAGATGTAAGTGCGTTAAGGTAACAAGCGGTAATTGCGTGGGTAAAAAGGAAAACGTTCCCCTCGTCACCGGCTTGGTGTGTGCTCTTTGAGTAGAAGGAGTTTTGGCATGGAGATATTGTCCGATATGTATTCCACATATTGACCACACCCCTCGGCGGCGACCCATGTGAATGCTCTTGAGATCTGCGTCAATGGAATTAATTGCCACCACGCGCCGTTGTAAATTAAAGCGCCCAAAATTGACTGCCGCGCGCGGCAGACGCAGCAGATATTGATGTTTGAATCCGCTCCCGGGGCGGGTAATATCAAAGTTGCTGATGCCCATGTTCCCCACCGCCGAGCCATCTGGTAAATGAGACAGTTGAATGTTGAATGATGTCATAAAATGCTCGCCTTTGGGAAGAAAAGCGATGCCTCGCGGAAGATAAGCATTGATGACATTGCCGTGAAGGCCGGCAGCTTGCAGATGTATATTTGCTTCAAGAGCGTTCAGGGGCACGGAAAATGACCCGTGAATGGCCATCTTGTCCGTCAACCCCCGTGCGGAAACCACCACTTGAACTGTGCCTGCGGGGGGATGGCGATGGCCAAAAAAAGCGTTGGTAACTGTGGCATTGGCGTGGAGTCGCATGTGTACCGGGCGGGGTGTTGCCAAATCCGTCCATTGCAGGATGGCGTGGGAAAGTGAGATTTTGTTCACGGCGGCTCGCAATGGATTTACGGAAGCGGGTGCCGGGATTGCGGCGGTTTTGCGCTTGGCCACAGCCTTTTTCAAAAGCTCCATCCCGCACAGCATCAGATTTCCATTGGCCAAGCGGGTTATGTGTAGATAGGGTGTATGAATCAGTACGTTTTGGACGGCGAGTTCACCTCGGTTGGCGGCGATATGGGAGAGTTTGAATGACTTGAGCGCGGCCAGAGAGGCTGTGCCTTGCCGCAACTGCATATTGGCCAACTGCAAGCCTCCGGAGAGTGTTCCGCCATGCAGCGCCAAGTGGGCCGCCAACGTACCGCTGAAGGTGCCATGGTTCAATACGGGCTTGATTCCCAGCGGCTTCATGTATGGCGTAAGCAGCCGTAAATCAATACCGGTGCTTAAAAAGTGCAGGGATGTTTGCATCGTGTTGTTGCCCGGATTTAGCGTGCCGTGCACATCGGTCCGGCGAATAACTCCCGGAGCCTGCAACCACGCTCGGATGGTGCCGGCCTTAGGGGCCGCAGATTTTCCGGAAAGATCCAGAATGAAATTATTAAGAACCAGGCCGGCATGGCTGATCGCGAAGTGAGTTACCGGCTTGGTTTGCCGGTCGTCAAAGCCGACGCGAATTCCAGACCAGCTAAAGTGGTCAATCTGAAACCGCGGAGGAATATAAGTTGCGGGAGTATGCTTGAAAGAAGTGGTCGGCGGAATAACCGCGGTGATGGTTCTGGTCTGCTTAATAATGCGCGTGGAACTTGCCGGCACAGAGCGTTCCAGGGAGTTTTTGTCCAATAGTTGCATTCCCAAAACTGTAAAGTGCCCCGATGCTTCCCGGACAAGATCACAGCGCGGTCCGACAATATTTAATGATCCGATTTCCAATCTGCCCGTAGTTGGATTGACGCTGACTTTGTCGGCATCAATATGCTTAAAATCGCAAAGGGGGGCCTTCCCGTCGCGATAGGTCAGATCATTCAGATGCGCGCTGGCGGCAATCGCACCATCGGCCAGCCTGGTCATGGTACCGGCGAAATTTACATTCACGCTCGCGGATTTTAGTTCACTTTTTAATCCGGCGGCCAACAGGTATGGATTTAGCGCTGCGGCGGTAATCTTTGAGGCGGCCAGATGCAGCATGAGAGTGCGGATTTTCGCAAACGGCTGCATGTTTCCCGAAATAGTAAGTGTGCCGGCAATACCGGGTGCCGCACCGGTTCCGGAAATGGCCAACTTCTGCCCCGATGTGCCAGGCAGGCCGCCGCTGCTTACTGCGTCAAAGGTATCCAGCGTAAGCTCCAGCCGGGCGTGTGGCATAACATCGGCATCACGGAACACAGCCTTCACATTATCTAATTGCAGTCGGTCCATCGAATAGACATAGCTACCGGCGTTTCTGATATAAACTTTGTGCACTCCCGGCAGTTGAATTGGAGTCCGGAGGGCGGGCTGATGACGTGTGGACACCGGGGCGCGAGGTGCAGCGGGGGCGGCCGGATGCTGCAGTATATCCAAGCCGGCGAAGTGAAACAGCCCGGCTTTATCGCGTCCTGCGTTAAGCGTGACACCTTTGAGCGATAGCGTCTGGATATCGACGAGATGCCCGGCCAGTCGCCCTTTGGCGGTAAGGCTATCAATGCCCAGTGCGGGGCGGCTGCCGGAACTGAGAATAAAATGTTGCAACGTAAATAATGCCGTAAGCGCCTCAGAGGCGGTCGTTTTATTTTTGATGACATGCAACGCCAATGTGCTGTTGGCGGTTAATGAAAGCCCTTCCGGCCCGGGTCTGACGCCCATTTTGCTTAAATAACCCGCAGTGGGTTGCAGGTGTAGTCCGCGCATAAGGATGCGTGCCTTGGCCAGCAAAGCGCTAGGCCCTGTGGTTAATGATCCTTCAATATGCAGCACATCCACCATGGTGGAGGACCATAAATCAAGGCGAAACGCTGTGGCACCATGCCGCCGGCCCAGATGGGAAACCCGCACATTAACCGTAATACCCACATGCACCGCCGGCTTGACGCTGTGATCTATGACATGCAATTGCAGGTGTTCCAGTCGGAACGCTTCCACGCGCAGGGGCGCGGCAAGGCTGATGGATGACTTTGCATTTTTTTGAGGCGTGGTGCTATGTGAATGGGATAAAAGAGCGTCCAACAACGGACAATTTCCATTGGCGGAGCGCCGGAAAAACAAGTCCGCACCATCGGCCACAGCGCGGCGAACATACAACCGGCCACGAAACAAATTAGGTGTAGAGATATTCCCATGACAGTATTGAACATCCATGACATTCGGGCCGCCGTTGATCGGGCGTATCTTAAGGCCCCATATTTCAGCATCGCCGCCCAGAACGTCCAGCTTGATGTCGTTGTAACTGGCGGTAAGACCGTAATAGGCCAGCACATGCTCCAGCACCATGGGGAAAATAAATATCAGCGCAACGCGCAGCAGCAACAGAACCCCGGCGATAATGAAAATCGCCCACACGCTGCGACGACGATACGTCGCGAAACGGGCGGAGCGCCGGGACCGGGTTGCTTCCGGCGTGGGCGGTGGGGTGGGGTTGGGCGTATGGGTCACTGCTGTATCCTCCGCATATACGCGGGATTATTTTCGGCTTTTTCCAATGCGGCGTTCCGGGCTTGATTTCCAGCCAGCGGGTTGTAATTCGGAGGTGCCAGATGATGGGTTTGCAACCAGTCATACGCGGTGAGGCGGTCGGCCGGTGATGTATCTTCAAGGTATATGAGATTCTCCTTGATAACGCGCAGTCGGTAGTCCCGGCGTGAATCCAGGTTCCGGGCGATTTCATCCAGTGAGGAAGCATGCCAGGCAGCTTCACCAAGATGCAGGGCCATGGCTATTCGCAACTGTTCCGGCAGGTGTTTTGTTTTCTGCATGTCATAGAGCAACCGATAGGTGGTTTTATCCAATACCCATCCGAGTGTTGTGACACGCATGGTTTGCGCATGGGTGGTATGGGCGGCCACGGCCTTCACCAACGCACCGAGTACCGGCGTTTGCGCGACTGCGGCAACATCCTGCGTCAGGTGTGCCCCGGTCTGTCCCGCGAGATAAACCAGCGATGCCCTTCTTACTCCCAGTTTACCAATATTATGAATGGCCGCGATCAGATCCGGCCGGTTTAACCGTTCTTTGGGCGAATGGAAATTCCTGGTGGTCATGACGCTTTGCCGACTGTATTTGGCTGCCAACTGATTCGCCGGTGTATCGGTCCAGGGTGAAATGGTGATCAACATGGCTACGGCCTGACTGTCGCCATTGAGAAAGCGGAATGGCATGATCGCGCCATAGGTTGTGGCAATAGCCAATTTCCGCGTTCGTAAAATCTGAAGTTGCCCAAGAAGTGTTGGCACAGCGGCGGTGGCGCTTAATCGCTTGAATTCAAAAGCGATGCCGACTTTTCCCGGCACCGCTTTGGGCTGCCATACCCACAAAGCCACTCTCTGCCGGAGTACCGAGCCATTGATCGGTAATCCGGATGAATCGGTCAGCCGCATGGCCACAGACATTCCCGGCCATAGCGCCGCGGTCGCTTGGCCACAAGATACCGCTTTCACCGCAGGGGCGTGCAGTATGGCTTGAAACGCGGGCCTGTTTTTAACGATGCCGAACCGGGCACCGGCGCTTAGTGCCGGGTAGGCCATTGTCGGGTGCGGCGAAGCCTTATTAATCATCAGCGTGCTTTGGGCGGCCAGCGCAGGCAAGGCAACGTGCGGGAAATAATAGAGTTGCCAAAACTGGGCGTGCACAATAAAGCCGGGCGCATCATTCAACAGGCCGACGCTTTTACGCCGGCCGCTCAACGGGGTGCCAAATAGGACGTGCGAATTAAAAGTAGTGGCTGGACCGATGTTGGGACGTAAAGGCGTTGTTTGTTGGCAGCCGGCCATCAATATAACAAGAAACCCCAGCAATAGTGCGTTAAAACGCCCGAGTGCTCTGTCACTCCCGAAGATTTCGTGTCGCGCTTTCACAGACAGGTGCTTCCTAAAAATCCACCCCACTGGTTCCCTCTCACATCCGGAACTACCTTTGTTTATCAAAGACTATTCTCCGCCTGTTGGGGCCGCCATGCTCACCGCAAGATGCGGCCCTGAACAAATTATACCGTGCCCGTCCCATGAAAAGAAGGAGCAAAAAAATGGGTGCACGCACAAAGAATCTAAGCGCCGTTCGCGGTAAATATATTTGCTTCCGGCATCCTTGTGGAAAAAATGGCGCACGTTATTGTTTGTGTATTTCAGGCGGGCAATTTGGTTGTCGACTTTATTTGGTCAGATAAAAGATACATGCCAATATTTCATCGGATAGTCAATGTGCTTGGTCCGGTTCCGGGCATGTATGGCCCGTCCGGCGACGAAGAATATTGCGGCGATTCACCTGATGCGTTTGACTGTTAGGGCCTTTGGCCTTTCGAAGTGGTTTTCAGGCCGGTTTATTGGAGGTCGTGTCCGTTCGCTTCATCGCTTTTGTCTCTTTTTTGTCGGCGTATCTGATCCCGGTAGATAAATCCCGCGATAATGACAAATGGAATAATTGGGACGATCACAGCGGTATAGGCCAAAAAGATATCGCCATGATACAGCCAGACAAAACCCATGATCGGGCCGAAACCCAGCGGTATACACCAGAAGAGTGTTAGAAGGAAAACGGCCCAAGGGAGAAATTTTTTGGTCGAACCTGGGGCGTCGAACATCATTATCCCAGCCAGCGCGCATGGCACCCAGGGAATAGAGCACATCAGGCAGATAATGGATAATATCAGAATCATTACCCCGTTAAACGTGGGATGGCTGAGCATGGAAATAACATGTGCGATCATGGGAGGATTTTAGTTCAAGTGTGCCAACAAAAGCAATTTACGCATAAAGCCAATGATTTGCGTGAATGATAAATATTTCTGCGCTGGCCATACTTGCGGTCATTGAGTCGAGCGATATTGTTAGCTCATTCTGGTCGCGTGGCCAGTAAGTGTGCTTCTGTAAAGTTAAGAGACCATCCTCATGCAAACATCTTATGGCTTCGTCCCAGTTTCTGGCACCATCAATGGCCGAAAAATTGAGCATTGCGCGTGCTTGCGCCGAGTTAAACTACAACGCGCCGCGTCATTGGCGATGGCACTGCTGCTGATGCTGTTAATGGTGTCGCCGGTAAGAGCTGCCAAGCCCGTTATCTCGCTGTTGGCGGAACATGGTCGGCTGATCGGATCAAAGGTGGCCAAAACCATTCCCGGGTTTGTCGGCAAGGGTTATGTTACAGGCTTTACCAAGCCGGGTGATCGTCTGATCTTGATGTTCCATACTCCCGCTGCCGGGTTGTATGACGCGATCATTCGCTATAGTTCTCCCGGGAAAAAAGGCTTTGTCCTTACGGTCAACGGACTCCAATATTCGAGCATGTTCCCATCATCGCCAAAGCACTTTTCCAATTTTGATTCCGGCCTGGTGGATATCAAGGCGGGAAAGAATGTGGTTTCCATCGGCGGAGGATGGGGGTATTACAGCATAGATTCCGTCACGTTTATTCCAGCCCCGCCCCCGCCGCCCCCGTCCCGGCCCAGCGCCCAATTAAGCGATCCGGAGGCCACACCCCAGGCCAGATTGCTGATGAGTCATCTTGTTGCCGTATATGGCCGGAGAATGTTGACCGGCGTATACAGCAGTGCGGATGCCGGCTACGTGCATCGAATAACTGGCCGATATCCATCTATTTTGGGTGGTGATCTTGTTAATTACTCGCCGTCACGCCTGGAACATGGTGCCAATCCGCATCATGAAGTGCGCAAACTCATCGACGCTGCAAAGCGGGGATTTATCCTGACGGTCTCATGGCATTGGAATGCGCCGGCTGAACTTATTGATCACAATTATGTCAACGCCCAGGGGAAAACTGTCCAATCCCATTGGTGGTCGGGTTTTTATACCAAATCCACCAAGTTTAATATTGCCAAAGTCCTGGCTCATCCGCAAAGTAAAAACTATCATCTGATGATCAGTAATATAGATGCGATTGCCGTGCAACTTAAAAAATTTGACAAGGCTGGAATTCCGATTCTGTGGCGGCCTTTGCATGAAGCCTCCGGCGGCTGGTTCTGGTGGGGGGCGCACGGCCCGAAGCCTTTCAAGAAGCTTTGGCGGCTGATGTATGATCGACTGACCTATCATTTTCACCTGCATAATTTAATTTGGGTTTATACCACCGCCGGTACGGGCAGGTGGTATCCGGGAAACAAATATGTGGATATCGTCGGGGTGGATCAATATCCCCAAAACACCAATGACCCATTAAGCAACGTGTGGCAGAATTGCCAAAAGCATTTTCCCAATAAATTAGTTGCGATGACGGAGTTTGGTGGTGTGGTGAACGCTCAAAAGTCATTTCATTTTGGCGTGTATTGGGATTACGCGGTGAGTTGGGTAGGTTTTGTGCGTTCCAGCCATGAGAGTCCCCGGCTGCTAAAAGAAATATACAACCAACCCGAGGTACTTACGCACGCACAAACAAAAAACTGGCTGCAATACTAATTTTCAGGGCTGATAAGGACTACGAATGCTGAAATCATACCGAATACTAAAATGTGCGGCCAGATACACTTAGGTGTCAATGGCCAACAGAGTTTATTATCTGGTCACACAGGTGCCCCCAAAGAGCAATCCCCAAGAGCATGTGAGAAACATGTCTTCAATACCAATACACACGCAGAGTGCCACGCGACGAAACGGGAGGCGCAGATACGTCATCAAAACTTCTTTATATCGATTATCCATGTTGCACCATTTCTAATATTCCCCGCACGGCCGGGGTTTACGTTACCCCATCTCCAAATTCATCCATCGGCGGTAAACGAAAGGAATTAGAATCAAGCCCAGAAACATGCAAACGGCACCTCCGGCCAAGAAGCCCCAATAATTGGCGTCCGGGAAAAAAACCGGACCGAGCCCCATCGACATGCTCAGGGCTACTACTAACGTAGCTGCGCTTCGGTATTGTGCAAGCCACCAAACCAACGCGAGAATCAGCGGCTGTGCCAACATGATGGAAATGATGAATGGAACCAATAGCAGCGCGCCAACAAGGCCACCGCCGGCGAGGTAGACTGCAACCAGAAATATGGTCGAGGAGGCCACGCAGGCCTTAAACCCGTTGAGGAAAAGGCTTGCGGCGAATCCCTTGATAAAAGCGCTCCGCGTTCCCGGACGCAGCGACTCCGTAGCAAGAAAGCGGAAATTTGCGATACATCGCCCCGCAAGGGATATTGCCGGGAATAATGCCAAAAATGGCAGCATGTATTGGGACCCCACAACGACATCAAGCTGGCTTGGGTGCTGCGTAAGGCCGATAACGCAAACGGGTATCAGAAGGAAAGGGAGCATTGACAGCGACATCCCAAGTCGAAAGAACCGGGTTCTGCGCCACCGTCCTCGGCCGCGCATGGCAGCCGCGCTATGGGACAGCGACGCGACGCTCTGAGAAGGCAGAGACTCGGAGGCCCTAGTGCGGCGGTGCCTGCGTAACCATCCACTCATGGCCGTGAATTCAAGCGGTGCTGCATACCCGAGCCCCCCTTCCGCCAGGTAAGCCACTCGGGTGACCGCCGAGACTGTGAGTACAGTGCCGAACGCCAAAAGCCACCAAGTGAGGATGTGGTACTGGCCGGATAGGGTAGCAGCCAACGCCTGCTGGATGCCAAACTGGTTCAGGGAAAATAGGAAAAACGCGACCGCGCTCGCAGCCAATAAAATAACGCTCGGCATCGCAACAGCGATGCCGGTGAAGCCGAAAATTAATATTGATACTGACACGGGGGCAAGGTAAGACCGGTTCTGTACGATCGCGGCTGGCAACGGCATGGCAAGAACGACATCCAGGGCGAGAAGCCCAAACACTAAAATTTGCGGGGGAGTGTATTTCGGGGTGAGTCTACGCCACCACCCAGTCATCCGCTCCCTGAACTGGCTCCAAAGTGACCCGGCAATAAAGAACTCCCCGAGCAACCACGAGAATAGCTGCGAGTGGCCCGGCAGACATGAAAGCCCCACCCAGAGAACGCCCCCCAGAGGCATGAGCCCAGCTTGCCACGACGAAAACGGCTGCCGCACGTACGTCATCAATACTTCTTTATAGCGATTACCCATTTGACACCTTTCCCATCTTTCTCGCCCCCGGCGAAAGTTTACGTCACCCCATTTCCAAATTCATCCATCGGCGGTACACAAAGGGAACCAAAATCAGGCCCAGAAGCATGGATCCTGCCGCGGTAGCCAGAAGGTCTTCATAACCAGATCGCCGGTCCAGCAGGGAGGGCACGCCATAGAAAATGGCCGGCAGCAAGGCTGCCCAAATGATCCCGCGGTTGGGCAGGCTCCACCAGGACGCGACAAAAATAATGAACTGAAACAACAGCGATGCCAAGCCGTATGGGGCGGCCAGTCGCAGGGCAGCTTGTCCGCCGCCAGCGCAAAGCATAGCCAGAATAAACATTGCCGCCGCGATCATCCACAGGGTTATAATCTGAACCAGCATCGCAACTGCTATGCTGAGAACGAACCGCCGGCGGTCTGCGGGCTTTAGTAATTCGCCTGCGAGGCAGGGAAGAATTTGCAGCCACTCGCTTGTGGCAACCAATCCCGGAAACACAATAAGCGCAACAGAGATCGCGACGGCACCAAGCATTATTTGGCGGGGTGATGTGTGCCGGAGGGAAAGAAAAAAGATCACCGCAAATAGGAACACCACGGCGTTAAACACTATTTCAAGCCAGCGCGACTGCGCATAGCGCCAATGGCGCACGAACGCGCTGAACAATTTCAACAGCCCGATCTTGCTTCCTCTTGCCAAGTGGTCGCGTCGTGCATATTTGATGCTCGTATGCCTGTTTTTTTCAGTAATTCGGAGCAGTTCTGCCGCGGCGTCTAACGCATCTTCCGCCGGCATTTCCATGAGACGCGGGCGCGGTGTTGCGGATTTCCTTGCCAGCAGCCTGATCGCAATGGCAATTTCTGCGACACCAATACCCAGCAGTAACAGGGTATACAGCCATCCCTTCGGTGAAGAGGGGTTTCCCACGCGTTGCCAAAAAACCGCTCCCACCAGCGGAAGGCACGCAATCGGAAGGATAATCGCCGAAAGATAATTCATCGCGGAAACCAGGCCCACGGCCCCAAACAGGAAAATAGTGATGGTATAAACGCCGATGTGGCCGCCGCCATGGCGATATATGGCAATCGCGGGCAATCCTATAACCACGACTCCGGCCAGTGTGAGAAAAGCTCTAACGTGCCATCGGAAAAAATCCGGGGTCAATTTTTTCTGCGGCTCGATCATCTGTTGGCTGAAATGTGTCCACAACAGGCCGGCCGCCAATAGCGTTCCAATGAACTGCGAGAAAAAACCGTATTGACGTGAGTCCCCCAAATCCCCCGTTACAAACGCCCAAGCCGTAAGCCCGATCCAGAACGGTACCCCAATGGATGCAACCGCCCGGCGCAGATACGTCATCAAAACCTCTTTATACCGATTATCCATGTTGCACCCCCTGCTGAATTTCCAGAAAGGCGTCTTCCAGGCTGGTGTGCGTGCGTTCCTTTAACGCTTCCAGTGAGCCGAACCAGGCGATTTTGCCTTCCTTCATAATCGCCACATAATCCGCCACGCGCTCCAGATCGGATGTGATGTGCGTAGAAAATAATACGGTGCGCTGTTCCGGCTCGGAAAGTTCCACCAGCAGTTGCAGAAATTGTCGGCGGGCCTGCGGGTCCAGACTGGCCGCGGGTTCATCAAGTATCAGCAGATCAGGTTGATAGGCTACGGCGGTAAGAATTGCCAGCTTCTGTTTCTGTCCCACCGATAATCCCCGTACCCGGTCGTCCAGAGGGATATCCCATTCCCGCACGAGGCGCTCGGTGAGTTCGGCATTCCATGTCGCATAAAATGACGCGGTATATTGGATCAATTCCCGCACACGCATCCACGGATATAAGCTTATTACCTGCGGCACATAGCCCAGACGCGCCTTGGCCCCGGCGGACAACGACCAGACATCTTCACCTAACAACGCACATTGGCCCGACGTGGGCCGCAGTAAGCCTAACGCGCATTTTATCAGTGTGGTTTTTCCGGCCCCGTTGGCTCCCAGCAATCCCACGGTGGCACCCGCCGGAATTTCCAGATTCACGCCACGCAGGGCCGGCTTGGAGCCGAAGGTTTTCGTCAGATTGGTAATACTGATCGCCGCGGTCATAAGCTTCTCCTTTCAGCTTGAATATCAGATTCCGTTTCCAGAGCCATGGATGCGGAAAGCATCTCATGTAATTCTTCTGAACTAATACCCAGCAACCGGGCCTGTTGAACCGCTTGGCGCAGCTGCGCCAGTAGAGCCTGGGTCTGCGCATTTTTATGCCCCCGTGCGCCGGGATTGGCCTTGACGAAGGTTCCGCTGCCCTGGCGGGTTTCCAACCAACCCTCGGCCGTCAGACGTTCATAGACATGCAGAATAGTGTTCTGATTAACCGCCAGTTCGCGGGCCAACTCCCGCACGCTGGGCACGCGGTCTCCGGGCTTTAAGGCCCGCGCCACGCATTGCGAACGGATCTGATCCGCAATCTGCCGGCTGATGGGCACGCCGGATGATGGCTCAATTCGAAGCCGCATGAATGACACTCCTGAATGCAATCCGAGCAATCGCCCGGACATTACTCGGGTTGCCCGCTAATGACTATAGTACTATAACACTAGTCGGATGGGATGTCAAACGCAAAAGAAATCCCACCGAAAAGGTACCTGACACGAATGGCACTTCCTTAAGGCATAGACGCATTATTTGCGGCACATAGACAAATTATGTCGTCTTGTGAAAATAGAAGGGGTGGACCATTAAAGCAAGGAGGCTTTTATGCCAAGGTATGCCAGTCAAGGACGACGGCGCGGAAATGTGAGTCATCGGGTCAGGTGTATTTCGCGGAGTCTGCTCGCTGGGGATTTAACGGTGCTGGAGCGATTACTTCCGGCCCACAAGGTGCGGCAGGCGATCGCGGCGGAAGGAGTTCAGTTCCGGGAACGCCTGTTCCCACCGCTGGTAACGCTGTGGGTATTTCTTCTTCAGGTGCTTGATGCCGATGGTTCCTGCCGCGCGGCCGTAGCTCGGTTGATGGCATTGCTTTCGGCGGGTGGCCAAGGGAATCGCGTGCCATGCGGGGCGGGTACCGGCCCGTATTGCAAAGCGCGGCAGCGGCTGCCTGAAAAGTTATTATCTCGGCTGGCGTGCGAAACCGGGCAGGCGTTAGACCGCCAATTCCCCATTGCCGCCAAGGGCCTGCTGGGTGGCAGAGCCTTGCGGATAGTGGACGGAACCACTTGCAGCATGCCCGATACACCGGAGAACCAGGGGGCCTGGCCGCAACCGCCGACGCAGAAGACCGGGTTGGG
>DAHVEJ010000220.1 GCA_027313145.1 Phycisphaerales bacterium
GGACGTTGATGGCAATATTCTGGCCGTGCCAGTGTATCGGTTCATCCAAGGCTCGAAGCAGGCGCTCCGCCGCTATGCCCAAATCCGCGGCTTCCACCAAGCTAAGAATCAGGCCGAATTCATCGCCCCCGATGCGCGCTATTACATCGCCCTTCCGCATCGTGGCTGCCAGGCACTGGGAAACAGCGCGCAGTAAATCATCCCCCGCGGCGTGTCCGAGCGTATCATTAATTTCTTTAAACCCGTCGATGTCCAGTATGCCAATGGCCATTTGCCGATTATACCGGTCCGCTCGACCGAGAGATTCAGTAATCGCTCGCTCAAAATACGCGCGGTTAGGCAAGTCCGTAAGCGAATCATGAACGCTCAAATATTCCAGACGTTCGCGCTGGCGGTGGCTGGAAAGAGCCAGAGAAGCGTTGCCGGCTAACCGGCCAAGGAGTTTTAGGATCGGGCGGCTAAAATAGCTGGCTTGTCGACTTCCGACAAAAAGTACCGCCTCGGGTTTTTTATCTCGTTCGCCGATCGGAAACCCCGCCGCTCCCCGAAGCTTCAGAGCTTTTAAAAATTCCCGCCAAGGCACAAAATCTCCGTGGGACAAGGCATCGGGTACGACAAATTCCCGGCCCGTGCGATACACCCTGCCAGTTACGCCTTTACCCATAGGTCCCTGAAGGCTGATCGACCATTGGGTTTTTAGCACGCGTTCGGCGTCTTTACCGCAATGGCCGACCACCTCGGCAAGCTCGGTCTGCGGATCAATAAGCCGCACGTAAGCAATCGGTGCATCGGTATGAGCTACGATCGTTTCTACCAGCAGGCGAAAAATGGCCCCCGGCGCAGGATTTTTGAGTAGCATTTGGTTCACAGCGTCCAGCGCGTCTTCATAGGAATGTAAACGCCGCAATTCTCTCTGGGCGTGGATACGGTCTAAGGCACCGCCAATATCCCTGGCCAACTGCTGCAACAGGTTGGCCGTCCCTTCCGGAAAAGGGGTGTCCGCCGTGCGGTACATGCTCAGGAATCCCTGTTGGCCCCGCCGGGTTTTAAACGGGGCGGTAATACTGCCCACAAGGCCAAAGCGTTGGGCTTGAATTCTCCAGGGATCAAACGTGGGATCCTCGGCGAAATTATCAACCTGCGTAACATGATTGTCGCTTAATGCACGCCCGCCGGGGCCGCGGCCTTCAGGTACCTCGGCGGAAGCGGATAAGGTGACGTTGCTGAAATAGGCTTTTGCCGGCCCGGCGGAAGTCCGTATTCGAATGTGACCGGTGCGCGGATTGATAAATCCGATGCCCAGCAGGGGGGCTTTCAAATGATGAGCTAAGGTATTTACAATGCTATCCAGGAGTATCCCCGCATCGGTATGATGCGCCAGGAGTTGATTGGCGACGCGAATGGCCTCATAAAGAGCTTCGTGCTGTTGCAGGCTTTCCTGATGCGCCTGCCGGTAGCCAATCAGAGCGCACCCCTCATCAAGTTGCAATTGCTTTCGCACAGCGCTGCCAAGCAATTCCCGGTCGTGTGAAGAAAACTTCTTGAAAACTGGCTCCAGGAATTGACTGGCCGCTTTGTAGGTATCGTTGATCCACTGCTCGTTTAAAGCCAATTGTTGGGCCAAAGCGCCTAAGGCAATCTGGTTGTCGGCTCGAATGGCGTCATAATCGGCCAGGCACAGATCGCTGAAATGTTCGGCGATCTGAGATCTGATGGTTTGAGCCTGGGATTCCGCAAGCCCTTTAATGTATTTGGTGCTTTGAATTTTCGGCCCACCGGTGCCATAAATGGTCGGCCAAGCCTTGTGCTTGGTGTGCCAGTTCCGGACCATGACGGTGGAATACTTCTCGTTCCTGCGGCGAATGCCGCCGTGCGTCAGCGAGATGCAATACCTCCGCCAGGTTTTTGGCCATCTTGGCACCTTTATGTTAAAAGATGCTCCCGCCCTCTGACAACGCAGCTAAAAGGGATATTACCTATGACTATGATAGAACGCAAACGTTCGATTTCCAACATTTCTTCGACATGGACGGGTTTCCCCGCAATGGACACAAAGGGCCGCCCCATGTGTCACAGGCCCCCCTGACAAAGACACTCCTTCCGTCTCTGCTTGCGTCTCTTGCCGATATGCACAAGTTCTGCTAACGTTTTGATCTTTGGCGGAAGGAAATACCGTACCCGGGCGGGTGATACCGGCAGTAGTAGAGGATGAAGTTGCAAAAGAGTCGACAAACAGTTACGGCTGTGGCGGTTGGCACCCCGGTATTGCGCGATATTGCGGCACCCGCTGTGCCTTCCATGGAGGCCCTGGAATCGCTTTCCCAGGCGGACCTGAACACGATGATGGATCATCAGATGGAGTTAACATCGGAGGAGCTGGATACCGCCGTAGACCGGGCCACGGGAGCTTTGCTCTCCAAGCAGCAGCGTGAGGGCTATTGGGTTGGAGAGCTGCAGGGGGATAGTATTCTGGAATCAGAGTACATTCTTCTAAAATTTATTCTCAGCCAGGAACTTGACCCCGCGCTGCCGAAAATCGCAAATTATCTTCGCAGCATTCAGCAAGCCGATGGCGGCTGGAGCCTGTTTCCGGGCGGCAACAGTGATTTAAGTGGTACCGTCAAGGGCTATTTTGCTCTGAAGCTTATGGGGGACGACCCCGAGGCTCCGCACATGCGTGTGGCTCGTCAGGTCATCAGGCATTTGGGCGGAGCGGAGCAATGTAACAGCTTTTCCAAGTTCTATCTCGCCGCCCTGGGGCAAATCAGTTACGATGCCTGCCCCAGCATCCCACCGGAAATTATTCTTTTACCGAAATGGATTTATTTTAACTTATATGCCGTTTCCGCGTGGAGCCGCACGATGATTCTGCCGCTGGCAATTGTCAGCGCCTATCGTCCAATACGCACATTGCCCAAAGAAATGGGTATTTCCGAACTGTTTAACAATTCGGAGGCAGCTAACAGTACGGTGGGGCGGCTGAAGGGCTTGCCGCGAAGCTGGCGGGAAATGTTTTTGCTGCTGGATCTGTCGCTGAAACGTTATGAAAAAACGGCCATCACGCCGCTACGGCCACTGGCGATTCGCGAAGCAGAAAAGTGGTTGCTGGAGCACATGGAAGGCTGCGACGGCTTAGGAGCCATTTTTCCGCCCATGGTCTATATTCTCATTGTGCTTCGGGTATTGGGCTATGCCGACGACCATCCCGTGGTGCTCAAGGCGCAAAAAGATTTACGCGACTTGTTTATCGAAGAAGGCGACACCATACGCATTCAGCCCTGCTGGTCGCCGGTATGGGACACCGGTATCGCCTTGCACGCTTTGGCGGAAACCCATATGCAGCCGGAGGATTCTGTGGCGAAAAAGACCACGGAATGGTTGCTGTCCAAGGAATGCCGCACCGGCAGCGATTGGATGAAAAATTGCCCGGACTGTGAACCCAGCGGCTGGTATTTTGAATTTAACAATCCGCATTATCCCGATGTGGATGATACCGCCATGGTGACCATGGCATTGAAGCGGTTGGGCGGCAAAGCCGCCGAGGCGGCGGTGGGGCGCGGGGTCAATTGGCTTTTGGCGATGCAGAATGATGATGGTGGCTGGGCCGCCTTTGATCGCACCCGGCATCGACCTATTTTAGAACATGTTCCGTTTGCCGATCATAACGCCATTCAAGATCCATCCTGCCCGGATATCGCCGGGCGCACACTGGAGTGCCTGGGGCATTGCGGTATACCCAATAGCCACCCGGCGGTACGGCAAGCCGTAAAATTCCTCAAAGAAACGCAGGAAAAAGAAGGGTGCTGGTTTGGGCGGTGGGGGGTTAATTATATTTATGGTACGTGGCAGGTGCTTACGGGTTTGAATGCTGTAGGCGAGAAAATGGACCAACGGTTCATCCGCAAAGCGGCCGATTGGCTGCGTTCCTGTCAGAAGCCTGACGGGAGCTGGGGTGAATCGTGCCAGACGTATGAAAATCCGGAGCTTAAGGGCCGGGGACCCAGCACCGCCTCCCAGACCGCGTGGGGGGCCATGGGATTGCTGGCGGCGTCCGGTGCGGATGATCCAGCGGTGCAAAAAGCCATCCGCTGGCTTATTGATGCCCAGAATCCTGATGGTAACTGGGATGAGCAGTGGTTTACCGGAACCGGGTTTCCGCGGGTTTTTTATCTGAAGTATCATTTGTATCGCTTGTATTTTCCGTTAATGGCCCTGGCGCGATTTCGTCGTATTCAGTCGCGTCGGTGAACGGGTAACGTAGCGCGACGTAAACTCGCTTGGCGTTGCGCGTCGCATTATTTAGAAATTCGTATATTCGCATATACGAATTTACTTGACTGTTTGGTTATTGTGAATTATTGTTTGGAATCCTTGGCGGCATTGTTCCTTATGGGTCAGTTGATATTGGCCCGGCCAGGGGAAACATAAATCCCATAGCGGATATTTTGGATGGAGACGCAGATGAACCGAAACATTAAAAAAAGCCGGCAAATTGCAATGGCCTTAGTCGGCGGGAAAACGCGAAAAAGTTCGAGCATTCTTCTGGCTTCCGTGGCCTGTGTCTCCGCATCGGCGTTATGGCCAGTGGCAGTAAATGCTGCCACCACCCTGCCTGATGGAGCGGGCGTAGCTGTAGCGCAGGTAGAGGCGAATCTGTTGCAGGGATCTTCGGGCAAAACCAATGATCAATTTGAAGTGCAAGCCTCCAGTAGCTCAACAGTCTCTTCGGCACCCTTTACTTACATGGATTTCAACGGCTATCTTTCTTCCAGCGCGGGCTATTCGTACAGCATTACCAGCGGGACCACCACCACGCTTTATAGTGATTCAGTTTCCACTCATGCCGATACGGTGGCGAGTTACTTTTATGGTTCCAGCGGCTATGGCACTGGCGTATCAAGTGTTGATAACATAGACGCGGGCGCTTTTCAGGGCTATTTCCTGGGAATTACCGGCGCAACCAACACTACTCCTGTTGCTTTTAATATCCAACATGTCAGTTACACCAGCCCGGCACAAAATGGCTCACAAACGCTAAGCCTGCAAAATGTTAAAGTCGTTAATCAGAGCTTTACGGATCAGACCAGCAGCACCAATGGCGTCAGTGCCGCCAGTTACACAACTTGGATTAATGGGGTCAACGCCGCTTACGATAATTTCACCAATGCCCATGGCACCATTTTCATCTCTGCCGTGGGCGATGGATCAGCCACGTATACCACGACCCCCAGCCAGATCAATCCGCCCGCGACGGCTTACAACTCCATCGCGGTTGGCGCGTATCCCTATTCGTCAACTGCCACAGGATTGGGGCCTACCAATGATGGCCGATCCAAGCCGGACATTGTCGCGTCCGGTGCCTTTACCAGTTACACCACGCCAATTGTAGCCGGCGCAGCGGCCGCGATGGTGCAGGCCGGCACGGCTGCGGATGGTTATTCCAACGCCGATGGCTTAATTCAAAGTCAGTATTCCACTGCGGCAACTGATGAACGGACGATTAAAGCACTGTTGCTTAACGGGGCGACAAAGCCCAACGGCTGGACCAATAATTATACCGTAACCAATGGCACTTATACGTATCTGGCACCGACAGCCAATGCCACAACGCCGCTGGACCCGCGGTATGGCGCGGGCCTCGTGAATCTTGCCAATTCATATAGCAATCTTCTGGCGGGTCGTACCGCGGCATCCACGACGCCTATTGCGCAAAAAGAGGGGTGGGATTTTTCATCCATCAGCAGCGGGACCAGCAATACGGCAAATTATACGTTTGATTTAAGCAATGCCGGTCAAGCGTATGATCTTACAAGCACTCTGGTATGGAATGCCCAGGTGCAGCAGCTTGTTTCAAGAAGTTCCGTGGTTACGTACAACGAAACACTCAACAATCTGGACCTGATGCTTTACAACGCCGCAGGCTCCCTCGTTGCCTCGAGTACCAGCACCCTGGATAACGTCCAGCAGATTTATACTCTGAATCTGCTTCCCGGCACGTATCACCTGGAAGTCTTAGACAAGGGCGGTGCCGCATCCTGGGCGGCCACAACGGATTCCTACGCCTTGGCCTATAATTTTCAGGCCGTTCCGGAACCCGCGTCGCTGCTGCTACTGGCTTTAGGATTCTTGGCGTTACCATTGCTGCGACGAAAAAATAGCAGCGCTTCAGTCTGATACATCATAATAGCTCCGTTCTCCACCGGATTTTGCGCTCCGCCCGTTACCTGGGGCCTGTGGCCGTTTCTGGCCAAATTGATGCTGAGTATATGTTACATTTTGAGAACGCGAGGACATGGCGACTTATTGACCGCAGGGCACTGGGCTGGATTTTTGGGTTATCTTCGGGTTTGTGAATTTCAAGGTGGCCAAGTTGCCCAGGTTAGCGGGGCAAGGTGCCCAAGTTGCGCAGGTTGATGGGAGCGTTGATTTTGGAGGGTTTTATGCAAGTTGCCCTTGATGCCCAAGATGTTTTTGGGGCGGCTGTGGCCGCCAGCATTCAGAATCTAGAAGTTAGTCTCCCATGATGC
>DAHVEJ010000221.1 GCA_027313145.1 Phycisphaerales bacterium
GACGACATAATTTGTCTATGTGCCGCAAATAATGCGTCTATGCCTTAAGGAAGTGCCATTCGTGTCAGGTACCTTTTTCCGCTGGGAATGGTCGGGCAATGTCGTAGTGTCGCCCCGCGTACCGCCGCGGTTCGCACGCGGCAATGTTCTCGGCGACTCTGGGGGCGTCCCGATATTTAACGGGATCCCCAGCCGCATTAATTAAGAAACAGTCCTGCCTCGGCGCTGGTGAGGCCAAACTCCGCGGAGTTTTTAAAGCCACCCGGAAAACTTGCCGCGCCCATGGAGGTGCAACACCCGCAATTGTGGGGTGCTTTCAGCCATGCCGCCCGTGCTTTCGAAGTTCGTTAAGCGGCACCCAGTCCCCCGGTGCTCGTTCGTAGCACCAGAAATGCCAGCCATCAATGGCTCGGCCCCTGATCGCCAGGCCCGCTCCGGAAGGCGATTTGAAGGTCCTACCATCGCGGAATTTGATCGAACCATTCTTCAGTACCCGTGCCCTGTACTCTTTTCCTTTGTACCAGCCGCGGAGTGCGATACCCTTCCTTATAAAGCTGGCCAGCGCCGGCCGGCCATCGTCCAGGGGCTTTGCGCGCGGCGATGTTCCAACTTTCTTGCGGCCCACCAACTGCCCGAATCTTTCCTCCACGTCCGCCTTATAGTCATGCCTGAATGCGCGGTGAAGATCCTGGCATTTCACAAATTTTCCAAGCTGCTTGTTGCCTTTAGGCCGTGCAATGCGAAGCAGCAAGGTTTCCATCTCTTTAACAAACGAATTGCCGATCGTCAGATAGACCGAAAAGCGATTCCACTCGCCCCTATGCCGATCTTTGAGGTGCTGCTTGAGCCGCCCCTGCAAATTGCGGGCGAGGCCGACGTAATAAAGAGTGTCGTTGCGATACAGGGCATACACACCATCGCGCCCACGGGTATACCGGCGGATAATGTGCTCGTACTGTTCCAATGCGGACGCGTCGAGGTTTTCAAGCATTTGGCTGACAAGTTGCTGCCTACGTTTTCGTGGCATACCCGCTCCTGTGACATACATCCTCACGGCTTATCGAGTGCCCGGATGGATTGTCCATAATTATTTCCGCCAATTAAAACCGTTCCCGCGCCCGCTTCCCAAAAACGCTGACATTTGTGTACACGCGGCATCGGAGCATTATCATCGGCTACATTAGTCGCGGCAAGAACGTGTCCCTCAATATCCGCAGGCAAAAATTGCCGATCTCCGTTATAAATACCACATGTGTCGCCCTTAAGGATCAGCCATGGCCGAACCAACTTATTTGACGCTTGCCAGTTATCGCGCCTGTGTTACCCGCCTGCACGCGGCTTGGCCGAGATTTCTGGAAACCCGCAATGATCGACTGCGCCATGGTGATGAATCAGAAAAAGTTGCCGAGGCTATTATAGAAGACCTGCTGACCGGTGTGCTGGATTGGGCCAAGGGCGATTTGGCCTATCAAATTGAATATGCCGACATTGTATTAAGCCAGAATCTTCAGAAGTATCTGGTGATCGAAGTAAAAAAGCCCGGGACGCTTCGGCCTGGCAAGCAATCGTTGGCTGCTGCATTGGAACAGGCCCGGCGATACGCCGACGCGCAGCGTATCACTCGCGTGGCCGTAACCGACGGGTGCATTTTCTACGCCGCGGACATTATCAACGGCGGATTACAGCACCGCGTTGTGGTCAATCTTGCTCAAGAATCGCCGCCGGAATCGCTGTGGTGGGTCAGCGTGCACGGCGTGTATCGACCGCTGGAAGGCACGGTGGTGACGGACGCAATTTTTGGAGATGGACCGCATACATATCCGCACCCGCAGCAGCCGGATGAAGGCGTTCTGTTGCATTCAAAGTATAAACTTCCCGCATATTGCTTCGCATGGGTGGGCGATGCAAATAAGCCGGGAACTTGGAAATTACCTTATTTGAAAGGTGACGGCTCCATTGATGAAAGGCGATTACCCAAAGCCATTCAGTGCCTTCTCAGCAATTTTCGCGGCGTGAAGGTCAAAGGCATCCCGGAATGCGATGTCGCCGAAGTATTGCTCCGGCTGGCCCGGTCCGCGCGATCAGCGCATCTTATTCCCCCGGAGTCTGTCCACCCGGCACCCATTTATCAGCAACTTGTCCTGGTTCTGGAACAAAATGATCTGATGTCGCAACTGTAGTCGCACCGCAACTCATTAAGGCCACTGCCATTGACCGCCCCATCATTCATCAGATGCCGGGGCGTACTTCCAAATTCTGTCATGTCCGAAAAATTCAGATTTGCCAGATCGCTGCTCGCGCCGAGGTGTCGCCGGGGCGGTGGGCACTACGGCAGCTAACGATAATGCAATATTATGACACATATAGCAATCATTTATTTGCTTAATACACTGCGCGCGCTATACTTTGCCCATGGATTTTGTAAAGACTTTTACAAGGAGATGTATCATGACCACACCACACCAGAATTCCACAAATGTTCCCATGGGTCGCCGGAAGCTTTTAGGCCTGTTGGCCGGCGGATCAATCGCCGGTGCCGCGATGATGGCGCTGCCCCGCGCGGCGCAGGCCGCGGACGCGATGGATAAAGCTTCGCTGGAGCCGCATGGCGCGCGAAACTTGGAAGAATTGACGACCAAATTGGCCGCCGCCCCGCGCCGCAGGGATTTCAAGACCGTTCCCATGATTCTCACTGACCCGCACCAATGGGACAGCGAAGCGTTGGACGCGCTGCTGCATTATCGCCCCAAGCCCAAGCAGGTGTGGGATAACACGGATATTGCCAGTCCCTGGCTGAACCTCATGCGCAACAGCCTTAATGCGCAAATCTGGTCATTTAAGCATCCGGATTTTCTGGCGGTATCGGCTAATCACGGCACGTGCCATTTGCCGCTTTATGATCAATACATTTGGGACAAATACAACCTGCCGGGCATGATCGGCGGCAAGTTTAAGCGTAATGTATTTCTGGATATTCCCAAAGCCATGCAGGGTAAAACCGCAGCGGATTATAACGACCCGACCGGTTTGTTTTCGCCGGAATCAAATTGCATTCCGCTGCTGATGCAGCGCGGCGTCGTGTTTCTGGCGTGCCATAATGCAATCTGGGAATTTTCCGGCGGCCTGATGGCCAAGGGGCATAACCCCGATCATTTGAGCCATGAGAAATTGGCTGCGGAGTTGACCAACCATCTGATTCCTGGTGCCGTTTTAACGCCGGGTATTGTCGGAACCATTCCGGAACTGGAACTGGCCGGCTACAGCTACACGAAATGACGCACCCTTGGCAGAAGGAGGAAAATAATGATGTTAAAAAAACGCATGATCACTTTAACAGCATTGGCGGCCACAGTGGTGACCGGCGGATTGCTTTGGGCCACAGGCACCAAAGCGCCCGCCGATTGGCGGGGCCGCGTCTATTCGCCAAGTTATAAGGAAGCCATTTTTCCGCCCTGGAGCGGTGGAAAAAATAATTCCGCCACCGACAAGGGCTTTAAGTTCACCGTGCCGGAAGTGGATGACATGCCGGATTTTCATGGCGATCCCTTTCATGCCAAACTGGTGTTGTACATCGGCGGTAATTATTATTTTGCGGTGGCACCGCTGGTGAATGCCTTTGAAAAGCTGCATCCGAATCTCAAAGGAAAGATTTTTGCCGAGACATTACCGCCCGGCATTCTCCTGCGGCAAATCAAAGCGCATGGCCGCATTACCGTGGGCAATATGACGTTCAGCGCGAAGCCGGACGTTTATGCGGCAGGATTGCTGAAAGTGAAGGCGTTGATTGCTAAAGGAATTTTGAGCGGCCCGGCGGTCAGTTATGCCACCAATGATCTCACGATTATGATTCCTAAAGGCAATCCGGGACATATTCATTCCTTGCGGGATTTAGGCCGGCCCGACATAACATTGTCCATGCCCAATCCGGCGTGGGAAGGTGTGGCCCGGCAAATTAAGCTTTCACTGATCAAAGCCGGCGGAACCAAGTTGGAACGCATGGTCTATCACACCAAGGTGAAAAATGGCCAGACGATTCTCACGCATATTCACCATCGGCAGACACCGCTTTATTTAATGCAGGGTCTGGCGGATGCGGGCGTGACATGGAAATCCGAAGCGATTTTCCAAGAGCAGGTGGGACACCCAATTGCGGATGTTGCGATTCCCGCAAAATACAACACCACCGCGGTGTACGCCGGGGCGGTCGTAAAAAAAGCCCGGCACCGCCGCGCGGCAATGCAGTGGCTGAAATTCTTGAAGACTCCCACCGCGCAGGCGATTTTCGCGCGTTACGGATTCAAGCCGGTGGCGGCGAATGTGACACGACGAGAGAATCCGCAGGAAACGGCGGGCGATTCAGGCGGTACGGTTATTTTTGCCGACGCAGTGACCGCCGCACCGGCCGTTACTACAAAGTTGACCACGTCATTTAACCCGCCGCCGGAATCGGCCATGCCGGGCGGCAAACTCGGACAGGCAATCAGGCTGGGAAAAAATGTATTCGACGATACCCAGGGGTTTGCGGCCAAATACGTCGGTGATGGATTAAACTGTGAAAACTGCCATCTTCAGTCGGGAAGGAAAGCGTATTCGGCCCCGATGTGGGCGGCGTATGTGGCATTTCCCAGCTATCAGGCCAAAGCCGGTAAAGTTATCACGTTTGCCAAGCGGATTCAGGGGTGCTTTCGTTTCAGCATGAACGGCAAAATTCCTCCCGCAACCGGCAAGATCATGACCGCGCTAATCAGCTATAGTGCCTGGCTGGCTAAAGGAGCGCCGGTTTACGGCCAATTGGCGGGACGGGGTTATAAGATGCTTCCACTGCCGCCGCTGAAGCCCAGCGCGGCGCGGGGCAAAGCCGTTTTCACCGTCAACTGCATGGCCTGCCACGGGGCGACAGGGCAGGGATTAATGGTTAATCATAAATATCAGTTTCCCCCGCTGTGGGGCCCGGAATCGTACAATGCCGGTGCCGGGATGGCCAAAGTTAAATTGGCCGCAGCCTTCATTAAAACCAATATGCCATTTAACAAACCCGGCAGCCTGACCAATCAGCAGGCGTGGGATGTCGCAGCCTACGTAGACAGCCATAATCGCCCACCCGACCCACGAAAGATGCACGGGAAGTAATGGAAGTTGGGAATAGTCGCGGGATCATTTACCAATTTCATACTTGAATTCGCGCTGCATTGAATTACACTCTTGCACATATCGGCCCGATTGAGGCGAAGAACCTTTACCAGCGGAGGATGTGCAATCGTAAGTGCAAGCCCAGCAATGAAGCGAGCGATACGCCGCGGCCTTGAAAGGTGCGGCTATGATGCGCAGCGGCTGGTAGTGGATTACCGCTTTGACGGGCTGGTTATGCCTTTTGCCGGCTTCGCGTACGCGCCGTGGGATGCGCGGTCAGCTTGTATTACTGTTGTTGATTCAGATATTGCGACGATTAAATCGGATCGTGTCAGGCGCGTTGGCGCCCCTGTAGTGCTCCAATGCCATGGAGAAGGGCTTGTCTGGTATAAGCAGACATCTGGGGGCGTTGAACAACTGCGTAAGATCGGCTCCGACGAAGTTGAGTTGTTCTTCCAGAAACACGAGCGGGACTTTTCGCCACAGTCAATATATGAGGCCAAGACGCGCTTCAGCGCGCCGGGTGAGACGCAACTGACGTTCGTCGATATCGGCCTTATGCCGACCCTTGAAAGAGACTCAGGCGATCATCTCGCCAGGCTCGTAGCACGGGCCATCGATGTTCTGAAGGGCGACTTAAAGCGGCAGGGCGTGCACAATCCAGCAGCCCGCGACATGTTCAAATCTGTTTTTTGGCTCTTGGCGGCAAAGATTTTGCGCGATAAGCACGTCGAGCATTTCACCACATTGCGCCGGGACGATGCAGAGGGAATCTTTCTGAAAGTTGGCCGACATTATTCAGAATCTGATCTCCGTCCCCCGGGCGGTATCACATGGGCCCCGGCTATTCAGGCGGCCGCGGATGAAATTTTCCAAAGTTCTGATCTCGGTAACGTTACACCGGAAGCGTTGGCCAATGTTTACGAGAACGCATTGGTTCCAAAGAACCTTCGCAAAGAGTTGGGCATTCACAGCACGCCCCCCTATCTGGTGGATTACATCCTTGGCAGGTTGCGGCCATGGATAGAGGACATTCCGGAACGCGACCGTTATGTATTTGAACCGGCATGTGGTTCGGGGGCGTTTTTGGTCGGTGCCATGCGGCTATTGCGGGAACTTTGCACGGACAAAACTGGCGAAAATAGGCATAAGTATCTCAAGGAGCGACTCGCCGGCGTGGAATTGGATCCATTCGCGTTGGAAGTGGCGCGGCTGTCGCTTACGCTTGCCGATATACCGCATTCCAATGGTTGGAAATTAGAACAGGGCGACATGTTCGAAGCCGATACGCTGGGGGCGCAAGCCG
>DAHVEJ010000222.1 GCA_027313145.1 Phycisphaerales bacterium
CGGCAACTCAAAGAATTTATGGATCAGTATGTTATCGGACAGGAATCCGCCAAACGGGCGTTGTCGGTTGCGGTTCATAACCATTATAAGCGACTGTCCCACACCGATGGCAGAACCTCTGAGGATGTTGAACTGGATAAATCCAACGTTTTGCTGATTGGTCCGACCGGATCAGGCAAAACGCTTCTGGCCCGCACGCTGGCGCGATGCCTGAATGTGCCTTTTGCCATTGGCGACGCCACCACGCTTACCGAAGCGGGTTATGTCGGCGAGGACGTTGAAAATCTGCTGTTGAAACTGCTGCAAGCCGCGGATTTTGACCTGGAAACCGCAAAACGTGGAATTATCTATATAGATGAAATTGACAAAATCGGCAAGACCAGCATGAATGTTTCCATCACCCGGGATGTATCCGGCGAAGGCGTACAGCAGGCCCTGCTGAAAATGCTCGAAGGCACGATGGCCAATGTGCCGCCGCAAGGCGGCCGCAAGCATCCGGAGCAGCAATATATTCAGATGGATACCTCGCACATACTTTTTATCTGCGGCGGCACGTTTGTGGGACTGGAGCAAATTATCGCCCAACGCCTTGGTAAGCAACTTATCGGGTTTGGCTCGGAAGTTGAAGCCTCGCACGTGAAAAACGCCAGTCGGGCACGCTTCCTTGCGGATGTCACGCCCGACGATCTCATTGAATACGGCATGATTCCGGAATTTGTCGGACGCTTGCCCATCCTGGCTTCCCTCAAACCGCTGACCGAAGAAGCGATGATCCAGATACTTACAGAACCACGCAATGCACTGGTTAAGCAGTATCAGAAATTCTTCCAGATGGAAGGCTGCGAATTGGAATTCACCTCGGAAGCGCTGCATCTGATAGCGGAAAAAGCGTTGAAGCGCGACACCGGAGCGCGGGCGTTGCGCAGCGTGATGGAAGAACTGATGCTGGATATGATGTATCATCTCCCGGATCAACCGCAGCGGGGAAAATACATCATTACCGATGCGGTGGTGCGCGGTGAAGTAAGTCTCTTTGACACCAAGCCTATGCCGTTAAAGGAAAGTGCCTGACGATTCGTATGATTGTCTGCACCGCTATGATCCGCTACGATCAAGCAAAGTGAAGCTGTGCCGTGGAGTTTCCCATGCAACGCGCAATAGGCCCGCAGGGCAATGACCGAGAACATCTTGATACCCAGCGCAAGGCGCTGGAAGTAAATATTGACGCACGCCGCTACGGCACGTTTGCGGAAATTGGTGCCGGCCAGGAGGTGGTGCGCTGGTTTTTCCGCGCGGGAGGAGCCGCCGGTACCATCGCCAAAAGCATGAGCGCCTACGATATGTCCGTCAGCGACGCCATTTACGGCAAATGCGATCGCTACGTCAGCCGGTCGCGCCTGGAAAGCATGTTAAAATATGAGCAGCAGCTCAATATAGATCGCCTTGGTGAAGCGCGCGGTGATACCACCGCCTTTTTTACCTTTGCCAATACCGTTGCCGCCCAGAGTTTCAAGGGAAATGTGGAATGCCACGGATGGATGGGTGTAAAATTTCAAGCCCATCCCCGCGACCAGGACAGTCAGATTATTTTGCATGTCCGAATGCTGGATCGGGAAAATGCCCAGCAGCAGGAGGCCTTGGGCATTGTGGGTGTCAATCTGCTCTACGGTGCCTTTTTTTACCATTATGAGCCGGAAATGCTCCTGAAGTCTCTGATGGATGGCATATCCTCTTCGCGCATCGAAATCGACATGATCGAATTTTCCGGCATCGAATTCAGACATGTGGACAACCGGATTATGAGCCTTCGGCTCGTGGAACTTGGCTTAAGTGAAGCCGCCATGTTCGGCCCCTCCGGCGAAGTGCTGCAACCCTCTGAAGTACTTCATAAACGCCCGGTCATTGTGGAGCGCGGCAGCTTCCGCCCGGTAACACATGTGAACCTCGATATGATGCGCTGCGCGCGGGAAAAATTTCTTGCGGAAGCCGATTCAACCGGCGAGGAACCCCTCCAGTTGTTCGAAATTACCATGCGAAACTTACGCGCTGAAGGCTCCATTGATCTTAAAGATTTTCTGGCACGGGCGGATGTGCTTAGCGCCTGCGGCATGACCGTCTTGATTTCCGATTATTTCGAATTTTATCGCCTGGCCGGATATTTATCGCAGTTCACAAAAAAGCGCATCGGTCTGGTCATGGGCGTGCCCACGCTGATTGATCTATTTGATGTGACGTATTACGCCAATCTGGAAGGCGGCATTCTTGAAGCGTTCGGGCGGTTATTTAAAAATGACCACAAGCTTTATATCTATCCGTTACGAAATTCCGACGGGTCGCTGACTACCACCGAAACTCTTGATTTCAGTTCCGAATTGCAAAAGCTTTTCGGCTACCTGGTGGAATGCGGCTGGATTGATCAGCTTGAAAATTACAATGCGCAATATCTGAGCATCTTCTCACGCGATGTCCTGCAAAAAATTCAGAGCCGCGATTCTGCCTGGGAAACCATGGTTCCGCCACCGGTGGCGGAAATCATTAAAAAACGCGGTCTTTTCGGCCATCGTGCTGATCGTGTACCGGTGCGGCAGCCCTGACGGCGGGCCAACTCAGAGGCCCCACGCTGAGGATCGCTCATTCAATGGAGAAAGCAACTGTGGATGCAGAAACTCGAACGGACCTTCCGAAGCTGGCTGATATGATCATTGCCAGCTACCAGGAATTTCCGGATACACAATACATCGGTTCAAGCAACTTGCCGAATCGTGATGTGATTATTAACCTGCTGCAATCCATCAGGGAAGTGCTTTTTCCCGGCTTTTTCGGGCGGCAGAATCTTACCACCGCCGAATTGCCCCTGCATGTACACAGCCTTTTAAGTGCCATTCGCGACACGCTGTTTGATCAGGTGCGGCGGGCCATTCGGCATCAACATCAGCGCACCAGCAAAACCGAATGTGTGGATTGCGACACCAGCGCCGCCGCGATTACCGATGAATTTCTGGGTGCGGTACCCAAACTGCGTAAGACGCTGGCCACCGATGCGCAAGCGGCCTTTGATGGTGATCCGGCGGCGGGAAGCGTGGATGAAATTGTGTTCAGTTATCCGGGTTATCTGGCGATTACGGTTTATCGTATTGCCCATGAATTGCACATGCTGGGCGTGCCGTTAATTCCCCGCATCATGACGGAATACGCCCATGGCGCTACCGGCGTGGACATTCACCCCGGAGCCACCATCGGCGATTATTTTTTCATTGACCACGGCACCGGCGTGGTCATCGGCGAAACCACCATCATTGGCACCAATGTGAAAATTTATCAGGGCGTGACGCTCGGGGCGCTATCCACCCGCGGCGGCCAGATGCTCCGCGGCAATAAACGCCACCCCACCATCGAAGATGATGTCATGATTTATCCTAATGCCAGTATTCTCGGCGGCGAAACCGTCATAGGTCGTGGTGCAACCATCAACGGCAACGTGTTCGTAACCCAATCCGTGCCGCCCAATACGCGCGTAAGCGTCAAACACCCGGAACTGCAATACCGCAACCGCCCGCCCAAGTAGGGCGGCGAAAACGGTAGCGGACCGGCAGAAGCGCCGGGAAAAGCATCCGCACTGCGGTATTGGCAGCCGCCGCTTACGGTAACAATTTCCACGGGCTGGGACGGGAAGTCGAGAAAGAAACGGGAAATGGCTACATTTATAAAAAGCCTTCGCAGCTTAGCTGGCGCGTATTATGGCCGGATTCACCGTAACAGATTCTTTCCGCCGGCCCGCACGGTAACCGTATACGCCGTAGAAGGTAATGAAAGCGTAGGAGAACATCGGCACAATAAATGAGAACTGAATGCCGAAGCGATCCGCCACGATACCTTGCAGCGGCGGCATTAGCGCGCCGCCTAATACCGCCATCATAAGCACGGACGCCGCCTGACTTTTCAACGGCCCAAGACCTTCAATAGCCAGTGAAAAAATATTCGACCACATAATGGAGTCAAAAAGTCCGATACCCAGAATCGCCCAGATAGCGGTAGCACCGGAGGACAACATTCCAGTCAGCAGCAGGGCAATGATCACCAGGCCAAACAGAGCCAGCATGCGCTGCGGGCTTGACGAACCAAGATAAAATATAGCCAGCATAGCCGCCAGCATCACGCCATAATGCAACGCGTTTTCCCGTCCGGAAAGCAGCCATATTGTGATAAACGCCAGGATGGGGATGGTAACAATGGCGGTGGTTCGCAGCCGTTTTCGCACAGTACTTAACGCAAAGGCACCCATAAAGCGACCAATCATTAATCCGCCCCAGAAAAACGAGAGATACCTCGATGCCGCCTGATGACTCAAGCCGCCCAGGGCGGGTAAATTCATAAAATTAATGATGGAGCTGCCCACGCACACTTCCCCGCCGACGTACATGAATATGGCAACCATTCCTAGAACCGTATGCGGGTGCTTCAGTGCGCCGGCCCCGTGCGGAATATGTTCGACATTGATAAAGTTGGGCAAATCAGCGAACGCAAAACAGACCGCCAACACCAGGAACACACCGCCAAAACAGAGATAGGGAATTTTTACGCTCTGCGCGCCGTGGCTTCCCGGGCCGTTGAATACCTTAAAAATCAGATATCCCGCAATGATCGGACCGATAGTTGTGCCCAGCGAGTTAAACGCCTGCGATAAATTCAACCGACTGGACGCAGTGCGTTCAGGCCCCAGAATGGTGATGTAGGGATTGGCGGCAATTTGCAGCATGGCAAATCCCAGACCCACGATAAATAGTGCCACAAGAAAAAATGGATACGATAGCAAGATCGCGGCGGGATAAAAAAGGAAGCTCCCCGCCGCGGCAATAAGCAAACCGATGATCACGCCGTTTTTATAACCGATGTGGTTAATCGGATCCCCCGCGAACATGGAGATCAGATAATAAGCCAAAGAGTCTGCGAAATAGGCTCCACAAAAGGCCAACGCCACGAGCATGGCCTGAAAATAATCAAGATGAAAAGCATCTTTAAAGCGCGGGATGAGAATATCATTCCATACCGACATGAACCCCCAGACAAAAAACAGTACGGTCATTACGGCAAAGGGGCCGCGGTAGGTGCGTCTTCCCGGCAGTTCGGCCGCGCCGATGCCTGCGCTGCGTGAGTCAGTGCTGCTTGCCATGATCCATGGCCTTTCAATTCAGATGTTACCGGTGGAGGCACTCCGGGTGGCGTCCGGAAGTGAGATGATTGTATCAGAATCACACCGCCGCGCCACACCCCCGCCCCCAAAAAAGGTGTCAGGTACCTTTAATTTTTTAGGAGGGATCAATATGTAGCGGTTCTTACGAGAGGATTTGCAACGATGGAAGGAAGGTGTTCGCCACCGCCGCTGAGTGGCCCTGTTTTGGCCCCCTGGTGTGCAGGAGGCAGTTTCAATCCGTAAATAGCGTGTTTTCTGCCGCCCTATTTTACCCGTTTTATGTTCTTTTTTCTTTGTGTCCCTTGGCCTTGGACGGTCGTCCCCGACGACGAAGCGTCGATTCCAGCCCTAAACGAGCCGCAGTACTTTGAACCCAGGCATTGGACCCTAATGGTCGCCCCCGATTTACCGCCAGCCGCAATTCCGCTAACTCCGCGGCATCAGGAATGTAATTAACCGACTCATCCCAATCGCGAGGAATCCGTAGTGGCCAGTCCGCCAGCCAAGATGATACCGCCGCCGACGTGTGATCGCGTTGCCAGAGGCTGCCGTAAGGCCATTCCTGCGCACGCTTCACCAGCTTTGCCCGTAATGGGTTCTGTTCAATGTAGCGGAACAATTTCAACAGATGCGCATCGCCCTGAACTGGAAACGCCTTAAACCGGCCCTGATACAAATGGCCCGTGCCTGCACTGTCGCGAAAGGCATGCCACCGCTGGGTATGCGTCAGCGTCACCCACTGCATAAAGGATTGGGCATAACGCAATACGCGCATAGCCGCATCGTAAAGCGCGATACGCCCTGCTGCAAAATCGACTCAAACGCACGGTAGTCTTCCGGGGTATCAAAAATACGCGACCGGCCATTCGCCCGGTTCAGCACATGATACACCTGATTATCAACAAAATTTCGTCTCGGACGACCCATACGGGAAACTCTAAACCAGAACATTCCCACTGTCAAGCAAAAAAGGTACCTGACACGAATGGCACTTCCTTAAGGATCTCTATCATGCGGCAATGGCCTTTCGTATCAGTT
>DAHVEJ010000223.1 GCA_027313145.1 Phycisphaerales bacterium
TCCTTGTTCAATGACTGATCTATCGGTCCACATACGGCTAAAGCTTGAGCAAATATTGCGCTGTAGTACTAATTTGTATCGGAAATACTTTTCATTGGACATCATCAGCCGGGCGGTAAAAAGCCTCTGCGATGCAGGTACGACGGCACCGGTGAGCTTAAGCACATGCCGATACGCCGCCCATAAATAAGTAAGACCAATATTGCCGCCTTATTTACCCAGTGATAACAACCGCGTTGCGGTGGGTTTGGGCGGTGTTCATTTCTTCGGCGGTGGGGCTTTTGCCGGTTTGGATCATCTTGACGAAGCAGTCAAATAAGTAGGTTGCGTCATGTGGGCCGGGGCTGGCTTCGGGGTGATATTGCACAGCAAATACCGGTTCGGAGGTCATGCGGAAGCCTTCGAGCGTCTGGTCGTTGAGATTCATGTGCGTCGGTTCGCCGCCGTGTTGTCGGAGAGACCCTACATCCACGGCAAAGCCATGATTTTGCGATGTTATTTCCACCTTGCCGGTGCCGATATTTTGTACCGGCTGGTTGCCGCCGCGATGGCCGAATTTCAATTTATAGGTGCCGGCACCCAGCGCCAGCCCCAGAAGCTGATGGCCCAGACAAATACCAAAGATGGGCTTTTTGCCAATAAGTTTTTTCAGCGTGGCCTGGGCGTAGGCAATCGGTTCCGGGTCGCCGGGACCGTTGCTGACAAATACACCATCAGGCTTATGGGCCAGAATTTCTTCCGCGGAAGTCGTGGCCGGGACAACCGTTACGCGGCATCCGCTTTGCGCAAGATTCCGGAGAATATTGCGTTTGGCACCACAATCAATGGCAACAACATGGTGATCGGCTGTGCCATGATGATCGGATCTTTGAGCCCAGCCCCCTTTATCCTGTGCCCAGTGATACACCTTGTCAGGCGTGACCTGCCGCACCAGATCCACTCCCACCAGTCCGCTCCACGCATTGGCTTTTGCCACCAGGGCGGCGTCATCGGAAATCTGGGCGGGATCGGTACAGATAACACCCTTTAAGGCTCCCTGCGTTCTAAGCTTCCGAACCAGGGCGCGGGTATCAATTCCGGCAATGCCGGGGACGTTGTGTCGCAGGAGATAGTCGTGCAGTGATTCAACGGCCCGGTAATTGCTTACCAATGTTGAAAGTTCTTTGATGATAAAGCCTTCCACCTGGGGATGCAGGGATTCCTCGTCCGAACTATCGGCAATGCCATAATTGCCGATCTGCGGGCAGGTCATGGTAACAATTTGTCCCCGGTAAGATGGATCAGTCAAAATTTCCTGATACCCGCTAAGCGAGGTGTTAAAAACAACCTCACCGGCGCGGGCGACCGAAGCGCCAAACGCTAATCCGGAAAATATCGTTCCATCTTCCAAAGCTAGTTTGGCGACTGGCAGTTGTGGCATTCTCAAGTCCTTGTGTTGGTCAGGGGTTCATGAAGTCAAGTTCTCACGGCGCACGGGCCAGTTCAGCTTGACCTCTGTTTCACTGTTTTCAGCAGCTTGCGAATTACTATCCTTCGCACGCGCCCGGCGGACAGGAATTATAGCAGGTGGTTGAGCAAAATGGTATGCCGAAAGGTTGGCGTTCCAGATCAGCGAATTCTTATGCGGGTGCTTCCATCGGCGAACGGAAAGACGCGCTGCGCTCGCCCGTCCCGCCGCCCCGGGTTCTGCTTCGAGATCCCATGGATATTTCCCCGACTCAGGCGGTTTTCGGGCGGGATTGGAATGGGACGGGGACCAGCCCATTAATTGCTCCGGGTTACACCGACGACGGGGGATTGCACAGGGAGGTAGGGGAGGTAGCGGGAGGACTACCAATGGCCAATGTCACACCCATGTCTGCGGTGATTGCACGGGTTGCACGGCCGATGTATCCTTGCGGCCATTGGTTTAGATTTGGTTCTTGACCCGGAGATACAAAAATGGCGGAAAAAACTTCGGCAAAAAAGCGCCCGGCCCGGCAACAGATGCTCGAAGCCCTGGCGGAAAGCGAACAGTCCGTTACCGAGCGTCGGGAAACTGCGGGAACTCCCGAAGAGAAGCTTGCCGCCAAAGCCGTTACGCAAGCGATTGCAGCCGCGGAAGAACTCTCCAATCGTGGCGTGGTGCAGTCCATCGGTGAACTTAAATCCAGTATTGGGCGGCTGCTGGGGGATCTGTCCGATCGGCTCGAAGAACAGGTGTCGCGGTACACGCAGGTCCAGCGGGCCATCATGGCCAAAGATCAGGAACTTAAGGATATTTACGAAATACAGCGCTCCGCCTCAACGCTTACCGCGTTGATTGACGCCCACGCGCGAGAGCGTGAAAAAATGGAGCAGGAAGTCACTGCGGCCAAAGAGCAACTTGAACGCGAAGTTGCGCAAACTCGCGAATCATGGGAGCAGGCAAAAAAGCAGCGCGAGGTGGAAATAAAGGAACGCGATGCCCTTGAGCAAAAGCGCCGCGAGCGGGAAAAGGAAGAATATCAGTACGGTTTTGCCCGCCAGCAGCAGCAAGCCAAGGACCAGTTTGCCGACCAGATGGCCAAGGCTCAAAAAGAATGGGACGAACGCCGCGCCAAGTTGGAGGCTGATCTGGCCCAACGTCAGCAGGTCATCAAGAGCCAGGAACAGGAAGTCCATGAATTACGGCAAAAAGTGGACGCGTTTCCAAAGGAGTTGGACGCTATAATTTCCAAAACAATCAAGGAGACCACCGCACGCCTGCAACAGGAATCCACAGCGCGCGAGCAACTGTTAAAGCAGGAATTTGAAGGTCAAAAGAACGTTCAGAGCACACGGATCACGTCGCTTGAACAGCAGGTTGCCGAGCAGGCCGAACGCTTGACCAAGTTGCTGGGCCAGGCGGAAAAAGCGTATGCCCAGGTACAGGAAATCGCGGTGCGGGCGATTGAAGGCTCGGCCAGCGCTAAGCAGTTGGCTCACTTGCAGCAACTCCTGGCCGAACAGGGACGCAAGCCGACATCGTAGCGATGAACAGCGACATGCATGCTGGATACCGCACGTAATGGCAGACAACCTCGAGTGGGGCGCTGCGGCACGGCGAAAACCAACGGCATTATTCACGGAGCGCCCATGCCCAAAAACTCCTCCCATAAACGGCAATCCTCCCGGCAATCCGTCCCGGCTCCGCGGACCTCTCCGTCCGCAACAAATAAGAAAGCCATCAAAAATAACGTCACCAGCGAGTCCGACGGCAATCGCAACGCCCCCAAAACCACCACCCTTGGTTTTGAAACCACGCTCTGGGCCGCCGCTGACAAGCTCCGTGGCCACATGGATTCCGCCGAATATAAGCACGTCGTGCTTGGCCTGATATTCCTCAAATACATTTCCGATTCTTTTCAGGAACAGTTCAACGCCCTGCGTGCCGAGCCCAACGCCGACCCTGAAGACCGCGATGAATACACCGCCAAAAATGTCTTCTGGGTTCCCAAATCCGCCCGCTGGCCCGTGCTGCAGGCCGCGGCCAGGCAAACGGATATTGGCCGGCTCATTGACGATGCCATGATCGCCATTGAAAAAGAAAATATCAGTCTCAAGGGCGTGCTGCCCAAAGACTATGCCCGCCCGGCGCTGGATAAGGCCCGCCTCGGTGAGCTTATTGACCTGCTATCCAACATCGGCCTGGGCGATGCAGAGAGCCGTTCCAAGGACCTGCTTGGCCGCGTCTATGAATATTTTCTGGGCCGCTTCGCCTCCGCGGAAGGAAAGGGCGGCGGCGAATTTTACACCCCCGCCTGCATCGTCAAACTGCTTACTGAAATGATTGAACCCTACCAGGGCCGCATCTTTGACCCCTGCTGCGGCTCCGGCGGCATGTTCGTCCAATCCGAAAAATTCGTACTCGCCCATGGTGGCCGCATCGGGGATATAGCCGTCTATGGCCAGGAATCCAACCCCACCACCTGGCGGCTGGCCAAAATGAATCTTGCCATCCGCGGCATCGACGCCAACTTAGGCCCACACCATGCCGACTCCTTCCATCAGGATGTCCATAAAGACCTGAAAGCCGATTTCATTTTAGCCAATCCCCCATTCAACATGAGCGATTGGGGAGCCGACCGCGTTAAATCCGACCCGCGCTGGAAATTCGGCCCGCCCCCCAATGGCAACGCCAATTACGCCTGGATTCAACACTTTATCCATCACCTTGCGCCCGGCGGCATCGCCGGATTTGTACTGGCCAATGGTTCCATGAGTTCCAACAGCTCCGGCGAAGGCGAAATCCGCCAAGCCATCATCGAAGCCGATCTGGTTGATTGTATGATCGCCTTGCCGGGCCAACTTTTCTACACCACCCAAATCCCCGTTTGCCTCTGGTTTATCACCCGCGATAAATCCGGCGGAAAATTTCGTGACCGCAGGAACGAAATTCTGTTCCTGGACGCCCGCAAGCTCGGCACCATGACCGACCGCACCCATCTTGAACTCACCAATGATGACATTGCCAAAATCGCCGGCACCTACCACGCCTGGCGAAGAAACCCTCTCCCCATGGGAGAGGGAACGGGTGAGGGTGTCGCGGAATACCGCGACATAGCCGGTTTCTGCAAATCCGCCAAAAAAGCCGAAGTCGCGTCCCATGGTTATATTCTCACGCCCGGCCGTTACGTCGGTGCCGCCGATATAGCCGATGATGGCGAACCCTTTGAAGAAAAAATGAAACGCCTGACCGCCACGCTGTCGCAACAATTTGCCGAATCGGCAAAACTCGAAAATGAAATCCGTAAAAACCTCGCCTCCCTGGGCTTCCCGCTGGAGGAAAAATCATGACCGAAGAAGCAGGAGCATCCCCGGGACCGCGGGTGTCCCCACCCGCCGTTTCACCCACGCCCAATGCTCCACCTGGGATGAACAAGCAAGTCGCGAACGGCACTGCGGCTGAGGACAGCCGCGGCCCCAAACAATCTATTGCGGCTGAGGATCCCGATTGTGATCGGAACGCTCCCAAATCACCCAAAGGATGGCACCACCGTGGCTACCTGCCGCACTTTGATGACCAATGCAAAATCCAGACCATCACCTACCGCCTTGCCGATTCGCTGCCGCAAAATCTTCTCCAACGTCAAGTCGCTGAACTCGATACCCCCGCTGGTAACATCGCCTACCGCCAACGCATTGAAGATCATCTGGACCGTGGCTACGGCTCCTGTTGCCTCAAGAATCCCGAAATGGCTGAAATAGTCATCGACTCCTGGCTGAAGTTTGACGCCATCCGCTACGACATATATGAATACGTTGTCATGCCTAACCACGTCCATCTTCTCATGGCCACGCGCGGGGGCTTCGCCTTCGCCGATATCATCAAAGGCTTCAAAAGTTTCACCGCCCGTGAAATCAACCGCCGACTTGGCCGCCAAGGCCAGCTCTGGCAGGAAGATTACTGGGACCGCTATATCCGCAACACTCGCCACTTTGAAGCGGCCGCGCGGTACATCCACGAAAACCCCGTAAAAGCGGGCCTGGTCAAATCCGCCACCGACTGGCCCTGGAGCTCGGCGGGGGCGCGAACGTCCCCGATGGGGGCGCGGGTGTCCCCACCCGCAACGAACAATGAAGCAGCTAAAATCCATGCGGGTGATGACACCCGCGCCCCAATAATACCCCAATGGCCGCAGGCCAAGATTGCAGTGCCCAAAGTAAACTTACCGCATAAGGGGGCCAACGATGCAAAATAAGTGGCCAACCGTGAGGCTTGCCGAGGCATGCGAATCCGTCGACTATGGCTTTACTGCGGCGTCGGCGCAACTCCCGAACGGCCCGAAACTCCTTCGGATTACGGATATCGTCCAAGGATTTATCAATTGGGAAGGCGTCCCGTATTGTGAGACGATCCCCGATGATATTAACCGGTACCGGCTCACCAGCGGAGAAATCGTTATCGCCCGGACAGGGGCATCTACGGGAGCCAGCATGCATATTTCCAACCCTCCGGAGGCGGTATTCGCATCCTACCTAATACGCCTTAAGATGAAGGAGACTGTCGACTCCAGGTTTATCTACTACACACTTAAATCACCGGGCTTCTGGAACTACATGCGTAGCGTTCTCGGCGACAAGTCGGCGCAGCCGAATGCCAGCGCCACGACAATTACCCAAGCTCCCATTCCCCTCCCACCCCTGCCCATCCAAAAGCGCATCGCCCATATCCTCGGCACCCTCGACGACAAAATCGAACTTAACCGCCGGATGAACG
>DAHVEJ010000224.1 GCA_027313145.1 Phycisphaerales bacterium
TCACCGCGAGCAGTATCACGACCACGACGCCAAGAATCGCCCATATCCACAATCCACCCCCACCCCAACCGGTCAACCATCCCCCGACATGGTGTGGCATCATTTCAGGATGCGGCATAAATAAATTCCTTTTAATGTGAGGTTCTGCAGTCCGCACGGACAACCTCGGTGGAAACAATCTTCAAGCAACCTGCGTATACGATGCTTCCGTAACTATCCCATTGCTTCCTTCCATCCGGCCTTTATGAGCCAGCGATTCATCGGGTACGATGTTACAAATCCAAAGATCATGCCAATCTGCATCATGAACCAGTAATCCGGGCCGGTGACGCGCAGGTGCGGGGATGGAAAAAAGACGAACGATGTTAGAGCCATCCATGCGAAAAGGCCGATTTCAAAAGCGAGAATAGAGAGTGTATCGGCCTTGATGGCAGCCACGAGCGCCTGTGGGGTTGAGAGATGCCGCATGGGCATGATAGCGAAGTATTGGAAGCCGATTCCCAGGAGCCACGCGAGTAGTAAATCTGCGGCGTATTGGGCGAACAGTGGCTTACCGAAGAGTGTCCATCCAAGTGCAAATAAGACAAACCCGGCAATGATATCTCCGATCGTGCAGCCAGCCCCGCAATGGGAATCGGAAATCCCAATATCGGCCGAGGTTGGTTCCTTGCGGCTTTGCCGCTTAATATCGCGTTGGTGGCCTATGATGCTTTCCGAAGACATCTTTTGATTTCCGGTGCCGAAGCGAAAGTACGCCCATAAGGCAAAAACACCGAAATAAAGCGCTGTAACTGGCCACACGATGTTCATGATCCACATTTTTTGCGGATGGCGAAACTCGTCATAGGCAATAACAGTGGCGCAAAAGAAGGCTAATGCCAATGAAGTCCACGCGATAATTCCAAATGTATTCATAATGCCCGCGGTCGCTTTCCCGCACGCCAGTGCGCTTCAATTTCTTCCAGGGTTTTGCCTTTGGTTTCCGGTACCAGAAAATACGCAAAGCACCACGCCCCGACGCTGACGGCTCCAAACAGCCAGAACGTGCCGGCCTTACCCATCACATGCGTAAGCGTCAGAAACGACACCGCCACAATCAGGTTGCCGCCCCAGTTGACCATGGTTCCGATGCTCATCGCCCGGCCTCGAATGCCCAGAGGGTAAATCTCGGAGAGTATCAGCCAGAAAACCGGTCCGAGACCTACCGCGAATGATCCCACGTACGCCATAAGACTTCCCACCGCAACGAATCCCAATATTCCGGACAATTGCGGCAGTGCAAAGGCCAATCCCAACACGGCCAGGCTCAGCGTCATGCCCGTCAGGCTGACCAGCAAAAGGGGGCGCCGTCCCACGCGGTCTATTAACCCCATGGCGACGAGTGTAAATATGACATTGATCGCGCCAACGCCCACACTGGCCAGGATTGCCACCGATGAAGAAGAGAATCCTGCAAACTTAAAAATCGTCGGGGCATAATAGATCACGGTGTTGATGCCGGTGACCTGTTGCGCTATGGCCAGACCGATGCCCACGATCATAGCCATGCGCAGGGCCGGGCTGAATAAGTCCGACCAATGGCGTTTTTGCTGGCCCACATTTTTCTGAATACGGTCAAGCTCGGATTCCACGTCTCCGGGTTTTCTAATCTTCCCGAGCACGGATCGGGCTTTGTCGACCTGTCCATGGGCAGCGAGCCAGCGCGGGCTATCCGGAATAAAAATCAGCCCGATGCCGAATATCGCCGCGGGAATCAGGGCCATGGCAAACATCCAGCGCCATGCCTCAGCGCCGGCAAATGCATAGTCGATTAAATAGGATAAAACAATTCCGCTGGTAAGGGCGACTTGATTAATCGATACAAGTTTCCCCCGGATATCAACCGGGGCAATTTCGGAAATATAAAGCGGCGCGACAAACGAGGCGATGCCGATGGCCACGCCCGCAATGATCCGGGCGGCAATCAGCCAAGTTGTGCCTGGTGCCAAAGCCGCACCGATGGCCCCCACGGCAAAGATAATCGCGGTAACAATCAATAATTTCCGACGGCCAAAGCGGTCAGTGAGTGTGCCACCGATCGCCGCACCGACCAGCGAACCCAGCAACACCGCACTGACAACAATTTCCTCCAGGATCGGAGAAAGCGAGAAATCTTTCTTGATAAACAGAATGGCCCCGGAAATGACCCCAATGTCATAACCGAAAAGCATACCGCCCATCGCGGATACGGCCGTGGCGAGATAAACAAAGTGCTTCCCGTGATTTTGCGATTCGTCGGTCACGATTCAGACTTCTTTGCCTTTAGTCCAATTTTTTGATGCTGCTGCAACGCACCGATGTGCACGCTGAAATCTGTGCCTTCCCAATGATCGGCGTGTGGCCAGTAGAACGTAAATGCGACCAGCTTTCCTTCCGGAAGTGCCTGGGTTGGTAGATCGGCAAGGTGCATCCCCAAGCCAGTATCGTGCGTTTTTATATCCGCCGTTGTGGCCCAGTTGTCGGCACTCCAGTGGATGATCGCCGGGCTGGTGGTCTCAATGCGTAAGATTTTTCCGCCGGGCATGGAATGCAGCTTATGGTTAAACCGCCAGATCATCCGAGGGGATACGATTTTATCCTTGATGTAGCGCTGCACGGTTTGCGGCGGCATATCAAATAAGTGGCCATCATGCAGGGACCGGCGCAGCTTGAGGTATTCCGCGTGGGCCCAGACCAGCGGCATGGCCGAGCCGGATGGCCGGCCAAAATGCAGTTCGCGCTCGGGCATATCCGGCGAATCCCATACTTGCTCTGGAATTAAGCCGCTTTCATTGGCAAAAGACTCCAGTGCGGTCAGCAGGCGTTGCGCATTTTTGTCCCGGCCCGCTGCCAATTCATAATGCGCACGCTCACCGGTAAGCAATGGCCAGCCTCGGCCAATTCCTGTGCCATCAAACGGCGCGCCATCGGCATGTTCACCATAACCATCATCGTTGTAGCGGTGCCAAGTATCGCCAAGTGGGGTTTCGATTTTCAGTAAGGCATCAATGATTTTAGTGGTGTTGCAGATGCGCGGATCATCGGCGGCTCGCAAACCAAAACGCACCAGGGCCAAAGCATCGGGACTTATCAGATGACCGGCGGTGCGGCTATCCTGCGCATCGGCAACATTTTTTACATGCACCTTTTTTTCAAAGCGCGATGCCCGCAGGCCCGTTTCGCGCGGCGCAATGCGAACATAATATCCATCTACCTTATATTCTCGGCACCATGGGGCGTCAGAAGTGTACATCCAGCGTTCAATACAGTCGTTCCAGGTATCTGCGGTTTCACGCAGATAACCGGCAATCGCGGCTTCCTGATTGCACTCCGCCATTTCCGCCGCCGCCAGAAGTGCGGCAATTTCCGCGGCAACGGTAAACGGGGTATAGCCGGGATCTTCTTCCCACCGGTCCTGCTCACTGACGGGTCCATTACGCACCAGATAACAGGCGGCTTGCCGCACCATGGGCCAAAAGTGAGCCACGTCGGCATCCGTCAACGCCTTTTCACGGCGGGCGAGATCCACCAGCAGAATGGGCAATGCCGTCTCATCCATTTGGATTCCCTTCCAGTACGGTGTGCCATCCGCCCACATATTCTGCGGCCAATGCCCATCGACCTGCTGTGTGGTATGCAAATAGTTCAGCACGCGGCGGGCGTCCTCGTGGGCACCAGCCGCCAGCAGGCCGCCGGCGGTTTCGACCATATCGCGTGCCCAGACCAGATGGTAGCCGCTTATATCTTTATCACTTTTGCTGAATCCCCACGGGATCGAAAGGCTGGCAATGAATCCTCCCGGTGGTCTCTTGGACTCATGCGTGCGGAGCACCGCGACACTTTTCTGAAAAAGATCGCTGGCACCAACGCCGCTTTTGTGCAGCGCTCCATGTGTTTTCATCCATTCCCGCCATCCGGCGATGTAATCATGCTTGGCTTTTTCAAAGCCGTCCTGCAGGCTTCCCAGCGCATTGCGGGAAGCCTCTTCAACACTACAGCCAAAACCCAACGCCAATACCACGTCGCCATGCGATTTCAACATCCCGATCTCGGCGACCAAGCTCACATTGCCATGTTCTGCCCGGGTATATTCCCAAGTCATCCTATTGTGCGCCTTGAGGTCCTGCCAACCATCGGATGTACCCACATAGCCCACCGACCGCTTCAACCACGGTGCGGAACATACCAGAGCCAATGCGATTCCGTCCCCCCGGGCAAAAAGCATGGGTGTACCTTCAAATTCTCCCACCCACGTGGTATTATCATTGCCATGATTTTGCAGATGCGGGGCCACAAGTACATGCAGATGGTAGCTGGCAAGATCGCCCTGCTGCGGTATAAATCGCACATGTTGTAACAGCGCGTTGCGATGCGGATCGGTCAAGATCTCTTTCTCAATACGGTAGCGCTCCGCCCGACAGGTGTTGATCATCCGGAATGCCGGAACGCCCTCGGCCAGCCAGTGAACAGCGGAATCGGTATCACGTTTTTCCTCGGAAAAGAAATCCGCGCCATCGGTCACAATCAAACCCATGTCCCGAATGCACGCCTGATCAATGCGGGGATAATACACTTCATTAACAATGCCGTGGCTTAGGGTGAACCAGACGTGGCTCTTGTTTCCCAGCGCGGTGCCCACACCGGTTTTGGCGCTGGAAGTCCAGCGGGCGGGTATGCCCGGCGCACCAGGGGCAGTCGCTTCCACGGAAGAAATATGTTCCAGAGTAATGGTTTTAACAGATTCTGAATGTTTCGTTTTCATAAAGCACCTTTCTACGCTCCGCTTTCGCGGAGTTACAATAACAATGTCAATTCGATCGATGGCACTTTCAACGCACGCCGCAGTTGCTCGGCACTTTGGCGATCCTGAAGCAACAGTGCAAACGCCCGGGCGGTGCCATACGCCGCCGTTTCATAATGTTCAATTCTCCGGGCACCGGCCATGAGTCCGGCGTCGCGCACAGATTGGCAATAGTTCGCCCGGGTCATACCATTGCATTCAAAAACGATGCCCTGCATGGCGCTGCAGTGTTTTCCCCAAGGTGTGTCCTTCAACTGGCGAAATAATCCTTCCAGTTGCACCGGCCTGTCAGGAAAAATGAAAAAATGTGGAGGTCCATAACGCTTGAACCTCCACATCGGAACGAGGGATGGGAATAATAAGCACAAGCGGCGGAGTCGAAATCCGACACTTGATTCGTTGCCGCAATTACCCCTTGACAAGCTGATCTTGCTCTTCGCATGCCCGCTCATTGACGGCCGAACGCGCCAAGAGTGAGAGTTTCTTATCAGTATCGCCTTCTTCTTTTAACGTCAGTTGGAGCGTAGCTGCCATCGACTTGTCATTAAGCTGCAATGCGAACGCCCGTACCGTGCCGTAGGCGGCCATTTCATAATGCTCCACCCTTTGGGCGGCAGCAATAAGTCCGGCGTCGCGCACCGGCAAGCTATACTTTTCCTTTGCAACGTCGTCACCTTCGGAAATCAAGCCCTTCATGGCAGCGCAGGTTTTACCCGTGGGTTTCTCATCCAGAGTCTCAAACAGTTCTTCGAGACGTTCCTGATGGCCTTTGGTCTCTTCGAGATGACCTAGAAACGCATCTTTGAGCGCTGGTAAAGTCGCCGCCTCAGCCATTTTCGGCAAGGCCTTGATCAACTGTGTTTCGGCGCTGTATAGATCACGTAACTGATCGATCAACAGGTTCCGAAAATCTTTGGGTTCGCCCATGATAATTCTCCTTAAAAATTGGGCCTGAAGAAAATACCCGTATTTTTACGGACCGTCCGCAGCGGGTAGAAAATCAATAAGCCGCAACGACAACACATCGTACGGCCTGCACGCGACACCCGGTTGCCTGGCAACCTTGCGTGGAGGGATATTTCGCAGTTAGCAACGAAAATGTCTTCGTAGCCGGCTGCGTATACGAAAGTGTCAACATGCAAACCCGGTGCCATCAGCCATCAACACACCCACAGAGAGATGCAAATAATGAAAGCGAACTCAATATCGTGTACGCGGGTGTGGTAAATGCGGTCGAATAAAAAAAGCGGGAGAACGGCTTTCGCTGCGGATCACTCCCGTGGCAATTGATGAATGACCGTTTAGTACTACAGCGCTACTCTATTTTACGTTCATGTCGCTTTCGAGATTCAATGGCGGCGCGGTTTCGCCATTGGT
>DAHVEJ010000225.1 GCA_027313145.1 Phycisphaerales bacterium
AAAGCAGAGCGTTTCAGTTCATTTTTAAAAAATTCACCGGCCTGTCGAAAAATATCACGCTGGTTTAGGGACTAGACTGCTATTGAGGAGGCTAATGGAGGTTCCAAAACATCCAAGGCCTGATAAGTTGGGATCCACGCTTATTTTCCAGCGGGACTAATGATGTCCAACCGTGGAAAATAAGTTCGGTAACGTCCCATGTCGCGCGTGATCAGCTTGAGTCCTTCAACCGCCGCATGCGCGCCAATAAAAAAATCAGGTAATACCGCTATCTTCTCACCGCCACGCCGTCGATATGACGAAAAGCATTTGGCCGCCAGAAAGGCCGCCTCGTAAGGTATGGCACGGCGTTCGAACCACTCCGGCGGAAGTGCTTCGTTGACATCCTCAATACGGGCAAATCGCACCGATACCTCCGCGAAAATTACCGCATTGATGACCAGCGTATGGCGTTCCGCCGCCTCGGCCAATGCCTCGCTGGACCATTGAAACCATTGGGAATCCTCGGTGAGAATATCGAGCAACACATTAGAATCCACCATGATGCCGGGCATGTGTCACATCCGTGTAAGTTTCATAATCTCATCGGTCGATAAGCCGGTGCCGGCGCGGCCGCGCATCTGTGCAATTAAAGCGTTTCCTCGTCGGCCCTTGGATACCTTGCGTAAAACAACCTCCCGGCCGCGAATGATAAATTCCACGTCCGTGTGTGGCAGAATTCCAGCGCGTTCGCGAATCGCCCGAGGAACGGTTACCTGGCCTTTCACTGTCACTTTCATGGTTGAAACTCCTATGCACCGGCCGCTCCACGCTTTCGATTATTAACAGCGGGCGACGTATGGTAATACTCTTACAAGTATTATTACTACTCGGCAATGCCAACGCAAATAGAAGGCGGTGTGGGCGGCAGTCTGTAATTTTATAGCTCTTCGGGCAAACGAGTGCGTGAACTATGCGCGAAAAAATGATGTGAGCGGCAATTGGCGGTGGTTTTCCGTCGCTTCACAGAGTTTCAAAACCGTTGATTCTCATGGGATGGAAAAACGTAGCTACAAACGACGGTTATCGGATGCCTATCCATTCGCTGGTTTTTGCACGGCCCCCAAAGCCACCGGCATTTTTGGTGATTCCACGGCGCGATTGCTGCGTCTATCGCGGCGCTCAAAAAGCGCTTTGCGGCTGCTGCGGAAAGGCCCACTGCGGCTGGTATGACCATAAAACTCGACGAGTGCGTGTTCTTTCGTGCCGAGACACGTGGAAGCCGAAATCGCCCGACACATCGGGACAGGCCCTTTGCCGCAGGAGCCGGCTGATCGGGGCTTCACCTCACTCCTCATCAACTGCTCCGCGGCAGCCGCCGCGCCGGCACCGCCCATTGATCATTGAGCGCAGCGCCGCCCGCCATATGTGCTCGCCTGCTCACCTGCTCCAAATTCCCCTGCTCCGCGGCGAAAGCCGCCGCACCGCGTAATTTCACATTGCGGATCATTGCCGACAATCCATTACACCTTCGACCGGGCAAACGCCCTATCTGCCACGACGTCGGAAAGTTTTCCAACCTGATCGAGTAACCGTGGCTCATCCTCGAGGGACGTATCCTGATCACTGGCGGGCCGAAGCCTCAGCAGCCTGAACATGCAATCATGTTCGGGAATATCCCATTCCGCCGCAGCCCGCAGGCGATAAGATGCCCTACCATACACCATATCGCCATCACTTTCCCCCTTTTTGCCTACGACGGCAACAGATTCTCGTGTTCCAATGATCAATGGAATATGCAGCACAGGACGGACATAGTGAATGTAGCACTTGTGCGTCTGATTCAAGGTTTGGTACCTGCTGTGCGGCGCGACTTGCGCGGGGTCTTCTTGCGTTCGGAGGTTATGGATTGAGGATTGATCTCTTTTTTCGCATCACCTCGTAGCGCAATTTCGGTGACATGCAATACCGGCAACGTAAGCGGCGGCAAAGCCATCCGCGTGGTGATCGATTGCACCAATTCTCGCCAGTATGGCCATATATTGAAAAGTCCGTTGACCTTCCCAAAGGCATCAGTCTGCTCTGGCGTGATCGCACCACTGTCCGAGGGTTCTAAGGCGTATATCGCAAGGAAAGACGCATGAATACGCAAGATCGTCCGCGGTTCATAGCCGGCACTGTCTGATCCCTCAACGCCGAATTTGGCCTTCACTTTTATCCGCTTCGTTTGACTGTCGAATTGGGCTGCGACCTCCGGGGCGGCGTGCTTTATCGCGACGGCTGACACTTCAATTTCTGGCTGGCGCATGGCAGAGAATTCGATAAGACCGATCTGTTCAATCTGTACAATGTCAGATACCGCAATAGCGAGCCGGGTAAGGTCTTCACTGGAAGTGGCTGATTGCATGTTCATTTTAAGCTGCCCCTAAATATCCCAAAGGCTTGGGGTTGACCGCTGATTTTTCAGTTTTCCAAATAAGTCCTTGGAACGAGATTTTATAATTTGATTCCGTGGGCGCGGCAAATTTCGCTCGGTTGCGGCTGCCGGCTTCCCTCCAACACGCTTGCGGCAATGTCAAGCCGGTATCCCAAGGCCAGCATAATCTCTGCAACCTTTGCCAGCGTCATATTCTGATGGCCATTGAGAAGTTGGGTAATATGGGATTTATTTGTTCCCAAGAGCCGTGCCAGATCGGCCTTATTGACGCCACGCTGCTCCATGGCGATGGAAATCGCTTCTGTCACCCTGAAAATGAGACCCTCACGCTCGTAAAGCTTGCGGCCTTCGGGAGTCTTAATAAGATCGTCAATGAAGCTCATAAATCTGTTCCTCTTTCGTAGCACAGGAAGCTATAGCGAATTGAACTCGGCCATAATTCTTTTGGCCCTCTCCAATTCCGCAGGAGGCCACCGATCCTGCTTCTTTACAAAGCCGTGAGTCAAAATCCATCGCCGCCCGGAGCAAAAGCAACCGATGCGGATCTGATGGGCCTTGAAGCTGTATATTTTATCGCCCTCATGTCGGAATTTCTCTTCATTTCTAATTTGGCCATGTTCTGCGATCCATTGGAATAAATGGGCAAGTTTCGCTTGATCAGCAATGGAAAGCCCTTCAATAAACTCCTTTGCCAGGAGTTTACCATTTGCGCTTTGGGCGTATTCGACCGCGCCCCAAGAGCCCTGGCAGACCAAACTCCTACATGTTATGTCGTCGTTTTCATCCATAAAAGTTTAGTTTTAAGTTAACTATTTGTCAAGCCTTGAATTACAATTTTTCGGGTGTTGTGCCCCTTGGCCGGTGGCCTCCGTAAATTGGGTACCCCAAGGGAAGCTATACACGAACAGGATACGGTACCACAAGTTGTAGAAATAGCCAGCATCGCACAAATTTCGACAAAAATTGGGGTGCGGCAACAGTCCCGACGGCCAGATACCATCAGCTTTCGCACCGCCGCATGGAATAGGTGAAATTCACCGGGCGCACCACATGCACCGCCGCGATCGAACTTCAATACCGCGGTTGGCCTTTTCGGATCTTTTTGTTCATTTTGCGGGAGGGAGCATCCCGATTACAATACATAAGAAACCACGGGTGGCCTTATGGCCACCCGTGGATAAATCTTACGGGATTTTTCCGCCTTGCTACTCGGGGCCTTAGACTGACATCTAAGGCCCTTTTTCACTGTCGCATGTTGGCGCGGCTTCTTTTTCCCCGAAATCGGACGGCGACGACGATTTCAGGTTAAACCCTCCTAATCATTGATTCCCCCTTTCTACGGGGTTCGGACCGCGGGAATTGTCCGTATCGGTCTTCCGCATTCCGAGTAGGGTCTGGTACGCGGCGAACCACGCCTTTTGCCGTTCTGCGTCCCAGGATGGATCGAACTGAGGAAACTTTCCAAGCAGCATTTTCTCGTAGCTTTCATCGGTTTTCTCCGATACAGGCCGCGATTCAGGGCCATTGCCACTGATCGGCGACGCTATATCGCTGAGCCTCCGGCGCACCTTGCGGGCTTGGCCACCGGACGCCCCTTTTCCTTTGCATAGATGTGGCCCCACCGCAATCCCGGCGTCTTTCGCTGCCAAAAGGAAAAAACGTGATGCGGGTTTGGCGATCCCGCCAATATCACCGAAGGATTCCTGCAATTGTCGCGGAGTGCCAGAAGCGAGAATCGCGTTCTGCGCAGGGTAGAACCGTTTGAGTAGCTCAGCCATGGACGATTTCCATTCCGGTTCCGTTCCAATCGCCAGCGATTTGAAAACCGGAGACGGTGCCCCTTCAGCGTTAATCAGCTCAAAAAAACGCAGTGCCGACATGAATTGCGCCTTCGACGAGCCACTTAGTGATCCCAAGAGAGATAGATCGATCCGCGACGGTACGATACCACTTGTTGCGAATGCTCGCAGATTGTTTTTAAAAGTTGCGTAGGAAACGTATGGTGGCGTCCGCGTTTTATCATCCATAGTTTTGGCTCCTTAAAAATCACAACTGGCATCGTAACACAATTGGCAATCTATTGCAAGAGTATTTTTTCTACATCTTAAAATACATCAACTTATTCCACATTACGAATTTTATTGATTTTGTCCATCCCGATGTTTGCCGAATTTTAAGAGACGGTAAAATCGTGATGTTGCTACACTATTCGCGGCCATTGGCTCAATTAATCCGGCGATTCGTCCGATAAATTAGCATTCTTACTGCATTTCTCGACGGCGACAACGTATCGCAGGTGGCCGAGTTGAGTTGCACAATATGGAAATGCATGATTTAGAATGTGACATATTTTTCCAATTTTATCTACCCCGCCCTATCAACAATCGCAATCTCCTCCGGCGTCAGGCCGTAAAGATTATAAATGATCTTGTCAATTTCGCGCTCCAGATCGCTGGTTTCGGATCCGGGGTTGGCGCGCTTCGCCGACGGGAAGCTGCTACCTACCAATCACCAATGAAATTCAGGTTGAACCCCTGTGTGATCCCCTCGCATAAATCGTTTATGCAATTTCCAACCCTATTTCCGATACCTATATTCACGCTTCCATTCGACATGTAAGTCACCAAGCCCCTAGCCTTCTCTATTCCCAGTAGATTATGGAGCTCAGAGATACGATGTGATGCAAACATCACACATACTTGCCGCTGGCCGCTTCGGACACGAGCCAAAATTTCTGGATTGGTATCGTCCAAAAATTTACATATTTGATCCTTAAGTGCTGGTCGGTGGCTTGCACCCACCTGAGGGACTGCCGCAGGGTCGATACTGGCCGACGGCGTTTCGCGGGCGGTTCCGTTGGCACGCGGCGCTTGGTCGCGGTTATGCTTTAAACGTTTATAGATAAATTCGGCAGCCTGCTCGGGCGTATTCTTTGCGGCGTCGATGTATCCGTCAATTGAAAACAGCCCGAGAACATCAGCGTCGTCGAACCGAAAGGACATAACGCTCCCGCCTTGCTCCCATTCCACGCTTCGCTCTCCGAAGCGCCAATAAACGGTGGCCATGCCAGCGGCCCGGATTTTGGGCGGCGGCACCAATCAAATGTACGTTCCGTTCTTCCGCAAGGCACGCCCGATGTTTTCGTCCGCGTGCGGCAGTGTACAATATGGGGATGATTTATCTTGATTACAACTCCACGACGCCGGTGCTTCCAGAGGTTCTAGAGGCCATGCTCCCGTATTTCACGGATGATTGGGGGAATCCGTCGAGTACGTACCGGTTTGGTGCCAAGCTCAAAGGTGTCATTGAGACGGCCCGCGCACAAGTGGCGGAACTGATCGGCGCTTCGCCGCGGGAGGTTATTTTTACGTCGTGTGGTACCGAAAGCAATAACGCAGCGATAAACGCGGCGCTGGAAGCCAGCCCCGGTAAACGGCACATTGTCACTTCGGCGGTCGAGCACTCTTCCGTGTTGAATTATTGCAAGGTTATGGAGAAGCGGGATTACCGGGTGACCTACTTGCCGGTGGATCGCGACGGCCTGCTGAAACTGGAGAATTTGGAGAACGCCAATCCGATTTCGTCTTCATAGTCCTTTTGCTTGTGGTGACATCGAATTCCCATATTTTAACTCGAACGGGAGGCGCGGTTAATAGCACGGACACGATCACAGGGTCTGTGCAAGGTTCTCCTGGATTGACTTGTACTGTTTCAATAGAAATGTCACGGGTACTCGTTTCAATAGAAGTGTCACCCCATGGGGGGCGAAGTCAAGCCT
>DAHVEJ010000226.1 GCA_027313145.1 Phycisphaerales bacterium
CACCAATGGCGAAACCGCGCCGCCATTGAATCTCGAAAGCGACATGAACGTAAAATAGAGTAGCGCTGTAGTACTAGATGGCATTAGGAACGCACAAAGCACGCTCTGGATGGGACAAAATGTAATTTTAAAAGCTCATAACACGCCCTATGACATTGAATATTTCACTCGGGAAGCGTTTTACAACGCTATAACCAATCCCGGCCCGTGAGCAATTCGGAACCAACCGACAGCGGCGGCTCGGGTATTCCGTTACGCCGATGCGGTCTTAACATTTTGCAATGGCAAAGCGTCAGCCGTCAAGCTTGTGGTGGCGGCGGTGCCAGGCCAAGCACTCTGGGGCGGGGAGGAAATGGTCATTGTGCGGCCGCAGCAATTCGCGGCCTGCCATTTTTTTCAGCAGATATGCTTCTTCGCCAACCTCCTCAAAGCGGCTCTCGGCAACGATGATCCGTAAATCCGCCGCTATGGACCAGAAGCCATGGTCAAATAGCCAGTGGGCCGTTTTGCTTAGAGCGATCCCGTTTGTCGGATGATTGCTTCCGCCCTGCGAAAATTGATGAATATGTGCTGCATCCACGGAAGTCGTTCCGTCTTCTGCCATCATCCGATACCGTGTCAGGACGCAAGTATAGTTGTATGCAGGAAGCACGCGCACCGAAAACTTGGCGTCACGCTTGGATTGCGATTCCTCTGATCCCAAAAATCGCGTGGCATCGGCTGTGGCGATATCTTCGTGAGGCACCTCCAACCCCGCCAAGCTGTATAGCTCGGCACGTTCGCTTGGTTCGAAATACCGCGCGATCAGCGTGCGGCGGGCGAGCGCGCGAAAGGCCGCGTCGTTAAGGCAAAGCCAGAAGGACGCGTCTAACTGGGCAAGCACCGCACGGCCGCGATCCTGCGCTGGTCTTCCGTCGGCTTCAAGTGGCGTCCAAACACCTTCCGTGCGGAGGTGAAAGAATGGAAGTTTCGCCTCCGGCCTCGTGCGCCGTCGCTCGGCGACGATTCTCCAGTAAGAACTGAAGCGGAAAGCCAAATCCCCATCACGGCGAAGAAGCGCTCCGGCGAGTTTACCCTCCTCGGCAAGGTCGCATACCACGAGTAACAAAAGCGGTTTGTGCGGTGCGACGCCGCTGGCGGGATCGTACCGTAGGTCGCTGAGAACATTCAGCCACCGGGTAAATTCCAAGGGTATTGATCCGTCGCTCATTCCGGACGCCTCCGTAAAATGGGAATGCGAACGCGCCTGCGGCGGGGTCATAAGCTGTCGCGTAGTGCCATCAACTGCTCCTCGGGTTCAACGTGCTCGAGGTCGTCCTTGAGAATTGCCAGCAGATCATCCGGAAGGCCCACCGCCCTGTGACTTTCGCTGAATTCGTCCACCTTGCCGATCATGCGTCGGAGCGTTTCGGCGCGGATGCGCTTTTCCTCGGCGACTTGGTTCTCAAGCTCACGCAGGCGAGTGACTTCCTTCCAGTCGTTCATGATGACCCCCTTTTGACGGGTGACAATACGCGCTACACCGCCGCCATCGTCGGGGCGGCGGGCGCTTTTCCAGAGTTGCTGGATTATAAACAATTCGTCGTCACTTATCAGCTTTAGGCCGGTTTCTTCCTGCAATTTAAGTAACCGGGAAAGAAGTTCCCGTCGGGCCTCAATGTGCAACGGGCCGGGGCCTTCATCGCCGTTTTTGCGCTTCATATCCCTCTTCCCGTTTGCCGGGTCGCGGTAGAATTGTAACGCACCGCGGAATTCGATCAGCGGTTCCATGCGTTCGTCGCCAGCGGCGAGCAGGCCCTCGCTGGCTTTGTCCCGTTCCACCACGGTGCATGTCCAGCAACCAAACCGTGAGTTGCCGCAACTGGGCGTGCTGGTATCAATCTGAATCGGGCACTCGCCATTGGAGGCGCTGGCGTAAAGTTTGTAGAGGGGTCGGTTGTCGCCGCCCCAAGGATTTGGTTTTTGAAGGAGAAATGCCCAGACCTCCTCGGTGGTAAGGTGCTCGATGGGATTTGATACCCAAACGCGCGGAAGGTCGGGATGGCGGCAAAGGCCGTTACGTGATTCCCGATTGGACATTGTTTGCGCACGCGTGGAGCTTTCGGCCCGCCGAGCGCCCAAATGCAAAATTGCTTCGCCCCACCGGCCAATCCGCTTGGTAACAAAGGTGGTGACAGGGTCAATTTTGAGGCGCTTTGTACACCAGCGGAACACACGGTTCGGCGGCGGGTAGCCGCGGCCGATGATGTTGGCCCAGAAGGAATCCTGCGGCGGTGGCCGCAGCAGGTGAACCTCAATATTCAATGCGTTTTCCGTTGAGCATTTGCTGATGCGGGCCAAGGTACTTTCGATGGTCTCAACGATCGCGGGGATTTCCACGCGGGTGTCTGTGCAGACAATTGTCACGTCTTTCTTTCGCTGTTCCGGCGGCACCGCCAGCACCGCTGCAACCACCATTGACGCAACCATCGTGCTGTCCTTACCGCCGCTGAAACCCACGAGCCACGGGCGCGGATCCTCCAGGTAGAGTGTTTTAAGGGAGTCGGCAATTTCGCTATATTTTGAGGCCATACAAAATCAATATTTAACCGAGAACTCGGGTTTGGGCAAATTTGGCGTGAAACTTATCTCTCCGGTAGACGCGGCATCCGATTTTCCCGGAACACAGGTCGACGATGATAGCGGACACGCCGGGCTGCGATGAACCCGCTGCCGGTGCTCCGAAGTGTGAAGATTAAATCATATCGGGCGAATGGTAAAGCGTCCGAAAGAATGAAAGCGTTTGCGCAGCGTTTTGCCCGCTTCATTAGTGATAAATGTAATATCCGACGACATGCCGAAAGTTTAACCCCAACCACCCACCGCAACAAACCACCACCCCCGCGCGCCCACACACATAGTCCCGGGCTTGCCCGGCGGAATCCCCCCGTCGTATCCGCGCGAATACTTTGTGTCTTCGTCCCGTTGTGGTAAAAAAATCGTCGTTGCCCGTTGCCCCATTAGTCATGTCGTTGTGTTCCCGATGACCCCGGCTCAAATAATTGTGATCGGGATGGTAAATGTTTCGCCCATCACCGCCCTCCGTTTACCTCGGCTCCCTCTGTGGTGAAAAAAAATCTTAACGTCATTGTGTCGGAGTTTATCCCGTGCGCGCCGGGATGGCTACCCGTCGTCGTAACGTCGTGCCGTTGTGTCTTTGTGGTAAACCCGCCATGGTTCCATCCTATTCATTATTCATTACCTCATTGAGCGGAAGCGCCCCCCCCGTGGTTCAAAAACCGTCACCTCTTTGCGTTCTTGTGTTTCTTTGCGGTTCACCTCGTGGTTGAAATCCCCGTCGCATCCCAAACTCTGTGCCCTCTGTGGCTAACCTTCGTACCGTCGTGGTATCTTTGTGCCGTTGTGCCTTTGTGGTAAACCCGCCGTGGTTCCATTCTACTCATTATTCATTTTTTTCATTAAGCGCTAGCGCTCCCCCCTATAGCTTCCCCACGGCACAAGTGCCGCATCCCGGCCCGCCGGGGTTTGACAAGTGAATAACACGCCCGCATCAATGGCCCCATCACTGCCATGAGGATCGCTATCTATCAGGTTGACAACTCACGCCCGTGCCCACACCGCGCGCCGCCTTTTCTTCTAACTCCTAAAGTCTAGATTCTGAATGCTGGCGGCCACAGCCGCCCAAAAACATCTTGGGCATCTGGGGCAACTTGAACCAAACCCGCTAAAATCAATGCTCCCATCAACATGCCCAACTTGGGCACCTTGCCTTGCTAACTTGGGCACCTTGGCCGCCGCAGCGGCAGCTCTACTCTCTACTGTTCATCTGCTCCCCCGCTCCCCCCGCTGTAATACTCCCCAAACTCTGTGCCCTCTGTGCCCTCTGTGCCCTCTGTGCCCTCTGTGGCTAACTCCCGCTCTTCGCGTGTCCACTGACAAGCGTAAGTCGTAACCTAATCTACCTTGCCATTTATGAGGCTGAAAAATGGGCGTTGGTGCGGCGCAAAGACGACACGAATACTGGCCTCCGCCATGGTCGGAGACACGCTTAACCCAAAATTCCGGACTGCTGCATGTCGAGAATCCATTGGGGAGTTTCCTGTATGTATTCAATCATCTGTTTTTGCCGCCGGCTGTAATACCAGGCCAGATAGCCCTGCCAGCCAATACCAAATATGCCCACTGAAGCATAGGCACCGTAGAGCATTAATTTTATCATGGGCAACATCTGCTGTTCTGCAATACCAAGATTACTTAGCGCGGCACCGGTAGAGGCCAAATCCTTATCGGTGCCCATTGCGATGGTCAGGCACCACCAGGCGCTGATGACCACGAACATGGCACCGAGCAATATCTGATTGCGGCTAAGGGTTTGGAAAACAGTTGGATCCATTCGGCGGATTCGCTGTTCACCCAGATGTTCAATCACGCCACCCACAATCATCCACACGCCCATGATCAAAGAGGAAATGCTGATGCCGCCCCAACAGGAGAACATCGCCGTCACCACCCCCATCAGGATCAGTCCGATGTATTCGCGATGGGCCACTTGCGCAGCCCGCAAAAGTTGCGACGCATGCATACGGGCCTCGCCGATTTGCGCCAGTTGCTCCTGGGAGAGCGGGCCATCATGTTGCTCTGAATCCGCGGGTCGTTTCATCATGCCACTCCAATTCGGCTGAGTCTTGTCCAGCAGCCTAGTTACAGCATAGCGGATTTCCAAAATTTCCGGCAGCGCAATTTGAGCCGGAGTTTTGAGAAAGTAGTGCGTAAAGCACCTTCGGCTGGCACAGGATAGGGGCTGTCGCCGACACAAAAAAGCTCCTGCGGTCTGCTTACCCGCATGAGGTTTGCCCGCCAAACCCAGGCCCACGCAGCGCCTCGCGGGCATGCTGGCAGCACTGCATGGCCGGATTCTCAACGCCTCGCAATTGGGCACTGCTCTGGCATTGGACAGCAAGACCGTCGCCGGATACTGCGATTATCTTGAGGGAGCGTTTCTGATTCGCAGACTTCAACCCTACCATGCCAACATCCATAAAAGAATTGTTAAGTCTTCCAAGGTGTTCTGGCGGGATTCCGGCTTGTTAAATTATCTGCTGGGAACGCATGACATGGAGGAGCTGTTTTCCCAGCCTTGGGTCGGCCACGCCTGGGAGGGCTTTGTCATTCGCATGTGTCATTATTGCTACAACTGCGGCAAAAGCGTAAACTGCGGGGCTTGGAAAACCTTGGACCTCCTGAAGGATTCAATAAACGCATGACCACGAACCTGGGAGAATTTACCACGAACTACGGGCCCGACGCCATTGCCAAGGCCAAGCAGTACTTTGCCGCCAAACGGGTCAGTCGTATTGAGTTTGATCCCATTTTTTCCATGATTTCCGGTGCGGTTAAAGAAGATGACAACAGGCTGCTGACGGTCAAGATTCTGGTGCAAAAAGATCCTGGCGGAAAGGTGCAACTGCTGTCATTTTGTGAATGCGGCTCGCAAAAAAGATGCCATCATGTGCCGGCGGTGCTGTTGGCCATTGGCGGCGCGGAAACCATTACCCATTTTCTCAGGGATGTTGCCGAGCAGGAAGCTTATTTCCAGCGCCATCCGGAAGCCCGCCCCAATCCATTGGAAGCCAAGCCCCTGGCACCTGCCCCGGATCATCGCGACGCCGATCTTAAGGGTGAACGTGAAGGCGAAGGCGAAGGTGAGGAATCATTACCGTGGGACGTTCAGCTATGGCAAACGCAACTGCGCAGCGTTCAGCAATCCGGGGAATCCGGAGAAGGGTTACGAAAACAACGGCCGTCCGGCACACGCATCATCTATCTGCTTGAGCCGCGCGATGAGAAGAACCATGTGTTGCAGTTTTCCATCCTAAAAGTGATGGTGACAAAAAGAGGCACGCTCACATCCCCTCGCTCCTATACGCCTTCTTTTACGAACAAATTCGGCCGCGATATGGCCGATGAGGATGTGTACATATTTCGCATGTTACGGGGAATAAATCAGGATAATCCGATTCTCGCGGCCTGTATTCATGATGAATTTTCAACCCAGATGCTGGAAAAAATGGTCGCCACCGGCCGCTGTTACTACCGCGACTTTCATGGTCAACCCCTGACGTGGGGCCAAGCCCGGCCGGGAAAGGCGGGATGGATTACGGAAA
>DAHVEJ010000227.1 GCA_027313145.1 Phycisphaerales bacterium
ATCCATGCAGTTGCTGCACCAAGGGCAACTCATGGCTGCGGTACGCATTGATAAGAACCTGCCGAATCAATCCCGTGGCCGCATCAAAGAGCATCAAGAGCTTCACCACCGGAAAGCCACAGCCGTCTTTCATGCCGGAGGGCATGCCATAGCGATCTTGTAACCGTTTCGTGTCGGGCATGGAGGCGGCGGAACCATCGGTATAAAACGTACGATGGCCGTGAAAAAGCGTGGAATCATCCGCCTTGGAACACCGTAGCCAAACGGATTCAATGAGCCTGGCCAATAAAGCCAGGGGGAGCCTTCCCTTGGCTTGGCAAAAGGCTGCGGCGGTAAAGGACAATTTGCTGGCCCGCGGCAGGTGCGTATAGGCGGTATTGCAATGCAATATCTGAAGAATCAGCAAGTGCACCATAACCACGGGTGAAAGCACACGTTTCCGCCATTGCCATCCCACCGCACGGGCCAGGCCTCCGATAAACTCCTCGGACAGCAATTCGGGCAATTGGTTATTGACGCGCTGCAGCGCCTGGATCACATGGGTCATCCGTGACCTCCTGTTAAAGAGCCGTGAACCTTACGCTCCATACCTTAACAGAAGATTCACCAATGCGCAAATATATGTAAATATATATACCATAATGACTTATGGCTTAAGTTAATGGCATTCGGGACAGTCACCTGTTCATTGACACCCGGCCTGGCTGGTGGCACCTTGTTCTTTACGCCTCGGGCCATTCGCATCCTCCTTTCCCACCCACGCTTCGTGTCGTCGTGCCGGAGTTTATCCCGTGCGCACCGGGATGGCGAGATTGTTGATCAAGTGCAACCATAACCCGCCTGAAAAAGGGCCAATGCTGTTTTGGTGATTAAATCATACCTCTCCAACCGCATGGGGCCAAGCATATCCACACGGATCCACACGAATCCGCAAAAACCGGCACCCGTGCGGTGAATCACTGGCGGCCATTTTCGCGCTGGCCCGCCGAACCGATGGATACCACCTTCTCGCGTTCCATAACCATCACATGAACCCGACTCATTTTAACCGAGCCCCGCGTTTTTTAACCGGGATCCAGATGTCCTTTGCTTTATCATAGCGGTAAGTTTCGGACCCGTATTGGAAAGTTCGCGGCCCGAGCCCACCACCGATCTGCCAACCATTATTTACCAAAACCGACGGTGCCTTATGCGAAGCACCGTGGCCTTGCGCCAGCACGACGACGCATGGAGCCATTCCGCGGCCCTGGGGTCCGGAAAATTCGGACAATCCAACGTCGTTTTGCCCGGAGATAACATCCACGGAAAGGGAAGTCAGTCTGCTGTGCATTCGCATCGCCCTGAGTTCGATATCGCACGGCTTGCCGCCGAATCCATTATGGATGGCCCACGAACGGGACTCTCCCGCTAGAGCTCCACGGAGTGCCGAACCGAGGCCCGCTTGTAAAGAAGCCAGCGTTGCTTTTTTGCTCCACATTTGAGCCTTCTGGCGGTCGCGAGGAACACCTATGCCAAATCGGTAAACATTGGCTAACTCAGACATTGCCGTACCATTTCCTGCGGCGGCTGCCATCCTGTACCACTTTAACGCTTTTGCCGGGTCTTTGGGCACCCCGTCACCCAATGAGTAGAGCTGGCCTATTGCGTACATCGCCGGAGCAAAATCCAGGGCTGCAGCGCTCTGGTACCACTTCATCGCCAACGCGTAATTCTGCTTCCGGCCTCTTCCCCGCTGGTAGCAGATGCCGAGATCATACCTTGCGTTGAGATCCCCGGCGGTGGCAGCCCGTTCGTACCAGTCCGCCGCTTTGCGGTAGTCGGGGGGAACGCCCCAGCCCTTGTTATACAAATACCCAACGGCGGCCATGGCGTTGGAGTTTCCGCCTGTGGCGGCCTTCAACCAGAGGAGCCTCGCCTTGGGGTAATCACCCGCCACGAAGGCAGCGTAACCCTGTAGAAAATCTTTCTCGGCAACGGGGCTGCCCTGCGCCCCCATCGCTGGCGGGGATCCCAAGAAGTGGCCGACAGTTGCAAACGTACTAATCAGAATGAAAAAGACAACTGGGGTGAGAAAGCGGAGGTTGTTCGTTTTGTTAATTTCCCGCATAGGTGTGCTCCTGCCTGCCGGAGGTTCCGTTCCCTGAGAACTCACTCGGCGGTTCCAAATATTGTCCGGCGCCAGCCGTTAGACGACCAAGCGGAGCAAGTGTAGGATTGTCCGCAATTCGCGACAATTACAGAGTTCCCATTTCCACCTTACCCCCGGGAGGCTGCCGCGCCAATCGCGACGTCGCGGGGCCCCATTCACGGCAGGCCAGTTCGCTGGCCTCTACGCCGACCGACGCAGGTGCGGAGAAGTGCTCCGTTTGCCCCGCCCACCGTGAAACCTCTACGCCATGGGAGCCGACGTAAAAATTCGCGTCATGGTGTGTCACAAAAGAATACACACGGATACATCCGGCTAGTTGCGCCACGCCCAAAACCTGGGCGATAGCTGCCGCGAGGTTCGCAGCTATTGCCCACTGGCACTCGGCAATTTTACCCATTAGGTCGTCGCACGTGCCCAGCCCTTCCGGGTCCACCGCCGCCACCGCCCGGCCACCGACATACTCATACACATTCACACCGCCGGCGTAGCCGATCGGATCACGTTGCAGTACCCGAGTCGCCACTCCTGTGGCCTGTCGGGATTTCGGCTCCTGCCTCAACGCCGTGCCAGGAATCGAGTTGTAGGTGCGGTTGCGGACGTAACATAGTTCTGTATCCGGATCGTTTAGGCCCGTCCCGATATCCGTTGAAACACGATTGTTATCGGGATAGTCGCAATACATGATCTCATTAGCACCGGCGCTTCGCTCAATAACCAACGAGCAATGGTCATTAAACAGATCATTGGAAGTTCGGCATTTCTGGTCAGTGATCAGTGTTCCTTGATCAGTGATGTTCACCCCAGATTCCTCGTTCCGCTGTAACCCGTAACCCGTCCCCTGTAACCCAGGCTCCGCGCCGTTATGGTGAAATTGTTCGTTCAGTGCGACCATCAGAGTTCTTCCGAACTTAAGAAATACCAGACCCAGTATATCCCGTTGCGCATACGATCACAACCCTGAATTCATACCGATCGCTGCACGTATATTGCTTCGACCCCAACAACTAGATACGTCCCCGTTTCGCTTCTTCGGTATCCAATTCCGAAAACCATGCCACGGCAAACTGGAGTGAGAGGTTGTTTTAGTACTAATCACCTCCCCGTTTCGCTTCTTCTTGCAAGGGAAGCTGGCGGCGGCTGTGAAAAAAATGGGATGAATTCAGACATCAGCGCCTTTACACGTCTGGTTTGAGGCCATTTTCCAATGTCGGTGAACCAAACCAGCCCATTGGCAAGCAGCTCACCCGATTCACCGAATTGCCATACCCCATACCCGGTATTTCCGCCCGCAAAACATAACAACCGTCCATTGCGCAGATGAATCCATGCTACGGTTCCATTGGACGAACATATCAATGACTTCAGCGTCGCCAGCAATGTCAACCATATTGCTTTTCCGAGTTCGGTTTGTTTCCTCAGGCCATTGCCATTGGACGCCAATATCTCTTTGAATAACTGTAGGTCGGTTGCGGATGCCAGCTCCCGGCGAACAATGTTCTTCGTCAACAGCGTGATATCAGAGGTCGAGTAGCCATAAGCAGATAGCGCGTTACGGATAACCAACATGGCTTGCCGAGTGCCGTCGCCTGAAGCAAAACCACCCCATTTTGCGCCGTGTATAAACCCCTTCAAAAAAACACGGGGGTCAATTAGGCTGTCCAGGAGGCTAGGGGCCACTCTACCAGATACCGCGATCCATCCGTAGAGCAGATGCGGGCGAGCCAAGTAGACTGCCGATAGCCGTCGGGAAGTTTGCCCATCAGCGAGGTGAATTGTAATGGTCCTCGCGCTATCGGGAACCGCAAAATAGCTTCGGATATTCGACCAGTCGTGAACCTCTATCTCACCTTCGGGAGTATGGGGATCCTCTCCAGTCCCCATAACAACCTTCGCCACCTTGGTGACTTGTCGGGCGCTATTACTGCCGTATGAATATTCAACTCTTGATATAATCTTCTGATGCTCGGCCTCGTGCGACGCCGCTGGCCCATTCGAGATCCACCGCAAGAGCATCTCTGACACATGCTTGGGGATGGTAATAGAATCTCCTTGGATATCCACCCTTATACCCACCGAGGTATTTGGTGTTGCTGTTAATAGCAAGGGCCGAGAAGGCTGCATTTTAAGCCCTTGGCGGCATAACCCCGCCACCATGGAAGATGGGCCTTGTTTAACGATACCATGATAGAGTGCCAAGCCTATGGGAGGGAAATCAGAAAGCTTTCTAAGGCCAATTATTTCACCTCCGATAAGTACCGCTGACGCCAGCAGCCACCCGGTGATACCCCATCGCCATCCCGGAGTCTCGGAGCGAGAAAGTTGTTTATGAGCGGGCATAATCACTCCATAATTCTAATCCGGCAATATCACTGTATACCCGCTGCCTTCCACGCGGATAACTCTGCCTTCATATTTCTTCCCCTATGGCACATGGTAGCTTGACCGTTCCCCTGTTTGTCGCCCCCGGTGCGCAAAGGATAATGGGGCTTGTTGAGAAAAGAACGGAACTGCAACTGTTTTTATCGTCCGAATCCATTGGGAATTAGTCCAATGGTTAATATTTCCATTGAATTCAAATGAGCTGATATATCCCTCGCTTGTGGCCCCTCCGGCTGCATCAAATACCCATATCCCTGCACCATCTCGCTCAATTAAAAAGCACATGGTCTGCCCGCTGTTTAAATGTACCCAGACAACGGGCCCATGCTTATCGTACACGAACCACTCCAGTTCAAGAGCCGTCCAGAGTGCTTGGCGGACACTCCGCTGGTGCCTGAGCTCGGCCGCATCTGCCATTAGCGTATTGCGCAGAAGCTGTAGGTCCGTCTGCTTCGCCAGATGCTGGCGAATCGTCTCGTCGATCAGCTTTGTCGCTTTACTGCTCGAAACACCGCAGGAAGTAAGAATCCGGCAAAGCGGCTTTGTCAGACTCTTCACAGGCCATACCCCAGATAGTATTTCCTTAAAAGAATCTCGTGGATCAGACCACTTAGCCACCGGCACCCATGACATCTGAAAATGGGGGAAGTTATCGCCAATAGCACAGATCGGCCTATGCCGGAACATCGGCTTGATTTGAACTGTAACGGACTTGACTTCAGTTGGCACTAGAAAGTTGCCGCTGCGACCATCTCCGATTTCAATCGTTCCTTTTGGGGGACGAAGATAGGGGCGAAGTTCGACAAAGCTCAGGAATTTCGCCTGCTTAATCGTATGTGGGCCGTGAATTCCCTGTTGCTCTGAAAACAACACATTCTGGATTGCCCTAAGCGGCATGGAGTCACCGGTGCGGTACCACGACAATACGCCGCGCCACCCTCCGCGCGGAAATACAAGCGAGTAGCTCCCAACGTGGCATTGTATTCCCGTTGCTGATGACCGTCGGATTCTCAGCGTAATCTCGCGCGGGGTTATGGACATTGAATGTTTATGTGGCGTCCATAATGTTCCATTCATCATGGCCCGATACAATTGCAGCCCCGGTGGGCCGGAATTTACATACTCCACCACCAGCACGCCGGCCGCAACAACTGCCACAACCAGCCAACCTCCAAACACGCCAAACCACCATTTTTTTGACTGTCCATCGAAGTAAGCCATATGATTATCCTCGATAGCCAACATCACTCTAAATGCTGTCATTTCAGGTGGATGGAGACGATACCTTCGTCAACCAATATTCAAATTCTCCGCGTGATCGATGGAGGCCAATACGGATCGCAACGGGTTCCCGCACGCAGCAGCGCCTCCAAGGCATTCCAACTCCTAACTCCCAACTCCTGATTGCTCTTCCAACCCCTGTCCCCTGTGACCTCCGCCGGAGGGCGGTTGTGCCGGAGTTTATCCCGTGCGCGCCGTCATGGTGAAATTGTTC
>DAHVEJ010000228.1:0-294 GCA_027313145.1 Phycisphaerales bacterium
GGCATAAGTGTCGCGGAAGGCTTTGATCTGTTCCGGCTGGCGCACCATATCTTCGGCTTTGCCATCCTTCACATCGCGCTTGCGGGTGGAAACCTGCCAATTGGAACCGAATTTTATTCCGTAAGGCGGATCAAAATAAATCATCTGGACCTTGCCCTTGAGGCCCTCTTTTTCCGCCAGGGAACTCATCACCATCAGTGAATCACCGAGAATCATGCGGTTGGACCAGTGGCCATCATGGTGGTAAAAATCAACTCTCTGGTCAAAATCCGCGGGCAGGCCATTGAAATCAGC
>DAHVEJ010000228.1:304-6016 GCA_027313145.1 Phycisphaerales bacterium
AGTCTTCAATGATGGCCTGCGGATGAATTTTCTCCTGAATGTAGATGGGAACCACCGGCACTTCCAGCGGTTTGGCATCCTGCTGGTCTTTGCCTTGCCAGACCAGTTGGGGGTCAAGTTCCGGATTACGCGGGTAAAGCACCGTTTTCGGCGATTGCTCATCGGCGAGCACAAAATCGCGCAATTCTTCAGTAGGGATATTTTTGCGCGTGTCCTTATGTTTGACCGACGCGATGGGCGTAAGGGCGGAGGCGGATGTTTTCTTTTTGGCCATAGTGTTTTCCTAAGGGCACGTCCATCGCGGCCCGGCCCGCGTATTCTCAAGGAAGTCGGGCGATACTGCAATGTTTGGTGATTGCCGTGATTAGAACATTTTTAGCAGAGATGCCGCCTTCACGGCGGAACCAATGGCTAATGTGCGTGTATAAATGGCCGACAACCCATTTGGATCACTTTCGCCAAGAACAACCTATTCAGGTTGTTTCTACCATTTTTCGCACCGATCTCCAAAGTGGCTACGCGACGAGGCCTTTACATGCTGCCGCAACCAGCCATGCTAAATCTTCATCACAACATCTTGCTCGCCACCCACGGAACGTATTCTATGTTCCCCGCCCAACGCGGAACGATAAGGCGATTGGCGTATTGCCCGGCATACTCGCAGAGACGTAGAATCACCATTTCGATGGCCCACAGCGAAAGCGCCCGCGCTCCGCACACATCGTCGGCCGAGGCGGGCACGCGGGCCTCCGCATGAACCAGATTGTTACGTGTACATGTAATCGCGTCCGCCACGTCCGCGTAGAGAGTGGATAGTCGCACCGATTGCGGTGGAATCGACGGAGGGATGGACAGGTTCGACAGCAGCAGCCGGAGGCGGTCCGACGCGGAAAGTTTTTTAAACCCATTAGGGGAGCAGACACTTTTAATCGTAATGCAATATTTCCACGCCAATAATTCGAGCGCCACCTGGCCGAGGATTATTCCGGTTTCCGGCCCTTCAGCGGCATTCGCACGCAGATACCAATCGACGGCATATTTCAGGTGCGGCTGCCACTGTATATCCCTCCACAGCTGCCAGAAACCCGGGAACACGCTGCCAAGAAGCTCACCGTGTTGATCGTCCAGGCAACAACGGGCGTTGCAGGCATCACGGGCACAATAAGTGACGCCCCATTGTTCCCATGTCCAATATCCGGCCTTATCCAAACCGACCGTCAGGCCTACGCCCACTCGCCGCCCGAAACAAAACGAAAGGAACCAATGCAGGCAGGACAACACGTCAGACAACTCGCCATCCGTGAACATGGAGCCATCCTCTTTAGCGATTTTGGCCATGTGGGTAAGTGCATACCCACCGCGATCCTTAAGCTGATTGACCGCCTCTTCTGTCGCGTTGGTGCGTGCAATCGTGATTTCCCAGCCGTCCGCTCGCAGGATCACGAGTCTGCGATCTTTTGGATCCGCCGAGATTTCTGCCCGCTTCACTGCGGGGACGGAAATATTGGGCAGGTTGAAGAGGTGGCAGACCGCAGAGCAGATGAACGAGGTAGACGGGCGAGGCTCAACCGGAGCATTTTTTGGCACAAAGGCAACGGTGCCTCTTTCACAATGGCAATGTGTTTCGTACCGGATAAGGTTGGCCTGAAAAGGCTTTCCGCTTCCGGGGGTCATCCACAGGCCGTCCTCTAAGAAGGATGTATCTACATCGGAGAGTAAACTGAGCCCAAGCTCGACCGCAACATTCGGCGTGAGCCGGAGCACTGCGTTAGCCTTCTCACGGCATACTTGGCCGCCAACCTTGAATTCTAGGTCCACCGAGCCTAGCGATATTGCTTCGTTAGCGGAGTGGACATATGCGGGTTCGAGGAGATCCGCTGTGGTCGTGGCATCAGGCATTCGTGATCTCCAGGCCAATGCAACGCACTCTATTCGCCGCCGTTCCGGGCATTTCGTCCCACGTTCGTCCATCGAGTTCCCGGCCTGCGCGTTTTTTGTTGACTCCGCCCCATTGTTTGAAGAAAAATGCCACGCCTGCATTTTGGCATTGATCGCGTATTTGCGTGACCCAGACGGGATTCATCGGACGGGCACCAGGCCCCGATTCACCACCGACGATGGCCCAGTCAATGCCGGCCAGATTCAAACCGGACAGGGGACCGAGCAGTGGCTCCAGCGATAAAAACTTAACGTGGGCTGCGGTTTGCCGGAGGTGATCGATACGAAAGGTGTAATCCTGCCGCTCCACGCTTACGCCCATCCATATATTTGGCCGCCACTGTAGCTGGCTCGCGATTTCGGAAAGCCGCTCGGCACGCTTGGTGAGAATCTGGAACTGGTGCCAATGGGCACGGCCCATAACTTCAAAAATTTGCTGAATATAAGTCAGCGGCACATCTTTATGGAACAGATCACTCATGGAGTTGACGAAAATCCGTTGCGGCTTTTTCCAGCGCAAGGGCAAGTCCACCGCCTGCGGCTGAAGAGCGAGCTTGAAACCGTTGGTGTAGTTGGATTGGCCCATGGCCTGCAGGCGCAGCGCCATGCGCTCGGCGTAGCAGTGCTTGCAGCCAGGGCTTACTTTCGTGCAACCCGTGACGGGGTTCCAGGTGGATTGAGTCCATTCGATACCAGATCCAGCGGCCATACTAAATCCCCTTTAAAAGGTGCTCAGCGATCTTCAATGCTATTTTACCACCGCCTCCCGCATTTGCAGCGGCAAAGTGCAGTTGGAACAGGGGTGATCCCGTTGAGTTCTTGAGAATGGCCGGATTGTCCGCTACGGCCGGGAATATTGTTTTGAGGCGGTGGTGGTAATAATTGCCGATTTGCTCGAGCGTGCACGATTTTTTTATGCGCGTTTCACCACCACCAAAAATCGGGATGGCTTCAGACTGGTTGTAAAATAAACTTCGCCATTCGTCGCAGCCGAATATCGTTGTGAGTCGGCTGGCCCAGGCTGGCGGCATTTTTTCAAAATCACCGGTCAGCACGCGGTTAACCGCCATTCCAAGCGGAAACAAAATCCAAACGTCAATTGCGTGTGTGCGGGCGATTGCCTCCATCGTGCTCCATTCCACCTGCATACCGAATGGGTCAAGAAATACTACGGCACGACATTGGTTCCAGATTGGCTTAGCGCAACGGCTGCGGAGCAGTTCGTTGCTTTCTCCCTGCTGGATGGATATCGAGTTTGCGATGGCGCTGAATGCTCCATCCCTTTTGAGCTTCTCTAATTCGCCGACTCGCCTCCAGCTTTTTTCCATGAACACATATTCGTCAAAACGGGGGACCGTCTGTAATGCGATGCGGGCCGAGCCATCCAGAAAGTTCTGCGTACCCTCTTCGGCCAATTCTTCGAACAGGGGAGCAGATGCCTTATCGACCTTCAACTCGCGATAGCCAGTGCCGGCAAATGCGTCTATGTATGTCTTCTGGAAAGGCTGATTCTTCAACGCGGTGGTGTATGCTTTCAGATACCTTCCCAAGACGGTTAGCTTCTTCTCCGTCCAATCACCGCCAAACATTTGAAGCTGGTTTTCGTCGGTACTCATTTACACCCCGCTGCCATCATTTCCATGATCTTCGCCTTCACCTTCCAGGGATCATCCACCTCCATAATCGCCCAGCGGCCCCATTGGCCGCCGTTGTTGACCGCGGGGACCCAGAGGGTTTTGGCGGTGGAGACTTTGGCGGTTTTTTTCCGGTCGCCGTCGCCGGTAACTTCAATAATTAAGTTCAACGGATCGGTTGGGCCGCGGCCATCATCAATCCGGGCGATGAAGTCCGGTTCGTAATGACGCTGCACGCCGTCGATGGTGTAGGGAATTTCAAAGCCCAGGCGGCTGTTTTTGACGTAGCAGATCACGTCATCCATATCCTCAAGCGCCTGGGCCATTTTCTGCTCCCATGAATCGGTATCCGCGACAACGTGGGAAATATGGCATTTGTCGGCGCGGGTTTTGTAGACGGGCCGCCTGGTGTCAAACTGCACAAACCGCGTGGAGCCAAGCGTATCGTAGGGCTTGGCAATCGGCAGCAGTTGCTTTTCGCCTGCGGTGGTCTGAACGACGGCCTTATAGATGCGGTCCGCGGCGTCCCGCCGATTGCTGGACCAGAGCAGCAACTGGGGAAAGGTATTGTCCTTGAGCACCACGCACTGGCTGATCCAATCGCGGGCAATGGACACCAGATCAGGAAACAGCCATTCTTTGCGATTATTATCCAAGTCGGTGAAGTATTGCTCCAGGACGGTGCGGGCTATTTCAAATGCCACCGTTTGCAGGCGAACGGTTTTGTATTCATCCAGAGTGTGGTATTGCGTTTGGCCGACGATGGGGGCACTTTCAGTTTTGGTGGGAAAGCTCTGTGTGCTGAGGGTGAGCTGCGACGATTGATCAAATCTGGCGGCCAGCCGCTCGGCTGGAAGTTCATAGCGGTAACCGTCAATGCGGGGGAAGGTGATTTCGCAGGCGGATCGTTCCGGCAGTGCACGCACGCGCGTGGGCGGCAGACCGGGCACGGGATCCTGCGGCAGGCCGCTGCATGGAATAAAGGAGAACGGCACGCCGTAGACCTCGGCATACTCCACGGGAAAGGCTTGAATGGTCAGAGCGTTGCCATCAACGCTGATTTCACTGGGTTCGGCTTCGTAACTGCGACGGCGAAGTCCGCGACCAATGACCTGCTCGCATAAAAGTTGCGTGCCAAAGGCCCGCACGCCCAGTATGTGCGTGACCGTATTGGCGTCCCATCCTTCGGTCAGCATGGAGACAGACACCACGCAGCGGATTTCTTCCCCGAGTTTACCGGGCTTTCCGACCGTGTTAAGAACTTCGCGCAGCAGGTCTTCATCGGTAAGTTTCTCCGCGTCACGATCGGGAAAGCGGAGGCGGTAATCGGCTTTGAATTCTTCAATTTCCCTGGCTGCGATTTTCTTAAATTCGGGAGCCATGGATTCGCCCGATTCAAGCTGTTGCGAATCGACAAGAATAGTATTGGGCCGGTGGATAAAGCGGCCATCCTGTACATTACTGAACAGCGGCAGTCGGCCCGGCACGGCTGCGGTTGATCCGTCGGGCAGGGGTTTTTCCCAGCCGGCAACGTAGTCAAAGACCATTTTGGATACGTTGGTGTTGTTGCACACGACGATGAAAACCGGCGGGGTGATGGCAACGCCGGTTTTATCCGGCAGTTGCCGCCAACGTTCAAACGATTTTTTGTAATGGCCATAGAGGCTCAACAGGGCACCTTCCAACTCGGCGGGTGGCTTTGGTTCTCCAGTGGCGACATCAGCGTTGCGGCCTTTTTTGGGCAGGCCATCGCGAATGCGCAGCCAGAGGTCGCGGTAGGTTGGTTGTTCCCCCGTGCCGGAATCATCGGAAACGGGCACACGCGGCACCTTGACGATGCCGCTTTCAATGGCGTCAATGAGTGAAAAATCGGAAACCACCCAGGGGAAAAGAGAACCTTCGGGGTAGCCCGATCCACGGAGAAAAAACGGTGTTGCGGATAAATCAAAAATGGCGCGAATACCGATTTTCCGGGCCAGTGCTTCCAAGCCGCTGATCCATATCCTTGCGGTCTCGGCGTTTTCCAGGGCTTCTTTGCGTTCTTCGCCGGTAAACTGTTCGTCGGCGGCGTCGGGCTTCCGGCGGTAGCAATGGTGCGCCTCATCGTTGATTACCACGATATTTTTTTTTGTGCCCAGAT
>DAHVEJ010000229.1 GCA_027313145.1 Phycisphaerales bacterium
CCCTGGAATAAAACGCGGAATGCCGGCACCCATAAGTACATAGTCGACCCCGGCCAGCATTGCCCCAAAAAGAGTGGTGAGCGTCGGCGTTTGCACTTTCTCCAGTAAATTGATTCCTACCGCGCCGGAATGTCCATCCTTGGCGAGAAACACCTCGGAAAATGCGGCCAGAACGGTCAACTCGGTCAAGGCGTGGCTGAAGCCAATGGCCGGCAACGGGATTGATTTAAATGATGTCGCGGAGCCGATGCCCCCGGCGACAAAATATCGATCCCATACGCGCTGGGCGATCGTGCGATATGGAAAGGCTTGAAAAGCCCGCTGATAGTGACCATCCGGATCGCCGGTCTGTAGGCACCGCGCCACAACTGCCGCGATTCCGGTGCCGGAAACAACTCCAAGTTGCCCATAATTTGAAACCGACTTCGCCAGTTCCCAGTTCGAGACTCCCACTCCCATTCCACCTTGAATTATCCGCATGATTGATTCCATTAGTTCGCAACTCCGCTGACCAGTGGCAATGGATAATCGGAGCCACCATTGCTTGCTGGACCGCAGACTGCCACATTACTGTTGAATTTCTGGGTTGCCGCATTTGCGGCAGTCCCCAGACCGATCTCGGCATCGCTTAAGTAACACGCGGGATCAAATCCCAGCCAATCACCGGTGGCAGCTTCCGCGCGCGTACGAAGATTGCCATTGCAGACCGAAAGAAAGCGGCACGATTGGCAGCGGGCGGGTAAATGGGATTTACGGTTGCGCAAGATAGCCAGGCGCGGATTGGTCGCAGCGGTCCATATTTTGCTGAAACTCTGTTCACGGACATTGCCGCAATTGTAATGCCACGTAAACTGATCGTAATGAACATTGCCCATCGGATCAACGGATGCGATATTGCAGCCGGACCGGTTCCCGCCGGTACCTTCCAGCCGGCTGCGAACTTTCTGATATTGTTGGGGATCTTTCTTTTCCAGTTGTAGCAAGAGATAAGCCGCATCGGCATGGTTATCGACGGTTAAAACTTCCAAGGGGATTCCCTGGCGGTGCAATTCCTGACTTTTCTCAAAAATACGATCCACGACTCTGCGGATTTGCGAGGCGGATAAATCTACTTTTTGCATATTGTCCGCCCGTCCGGCATACGCTAGATGATACACGCACAGCCGCTGGACATTACTGGATACGCAGATATCAAATATCGCATCCAGGTCGTCAACATTCAGGCTATGAACCGTGAAACGCACACCGACTTTGATACTGCGTGCGCGGCAACGATCAATGGCGGCCAAGGTGCTGCTAAACGCTCCAGCTCTCCCGCGGAGCTTGTCGTGGCGGCTTTCAATGCCGTCAATACTGATGCCGGCATATTTCAAGCCGGATTCCGCCAGATTGTCCGCCATTTGTTCATCAATCAGCATGCCGTTGGTGGATAATGTGCATGCCAGCCCCAGTGACCGGGCGTGCCGAATTAAAGGAAGAATATCCGGGCGACTTAACGGCTCGCCACCACTGAAAAGTACCGCCGGAACCTTAAATCCGGCCAAATCATCCAGCAAAGCAAGCCCTTCATCATGGGTCAGTTCATTGGGAGCCGGTGCGTTAGTTGCCGAAGCGTAGCAATGCACACACCGCAGGTTACACGCTTTGGTGACCGCCCAGACCACCACGGGGCGTGGCGTCGCTTCAGATTCACCATGGCCCGTGCGGTGGCCATAACGGAGGCGTTCATTTCCGGCCTGATGATCACAAAGTAAATTCGTTACACTAAACATATTGGAAGACTCCTGTTCGAGTTTTGATTTTGATAATAAGACTCCCCATATAGACAATCCGGTTCGGCGGCCAAGGGATCTCCGGTTAGTCCGTAAGCCCGAGCGCGACTGCCGCCACAGATATCACGATATTGGCAGGCACCGCATTTGCCCTTGAGTTTTTCGGGATTCCGCAGATCCAGAAACAGGGGTGCGGATTGATACGTATGCACCACCGAATCGCTGGGAAATGTGCCACACAAGACAGGCAGAAATCCGCTGGGGAATATTTCGCCAATATGGCTGATGAACATAACCCCACGCCCGTCATTGGTGCCGACGATATTGGGCATTACCGGGTGCCGGGCGGTGATATCCTCGGAGCGATGAACCGTTTGTCTCATTTTTTCGAGCACGAATCGGCGATAATGGGGGGCTTCGGTGGTTTTTATGGCATATTTCCGAGTCAGTCCCTGCTGATAAAGCTTCTCAAAAGCCAATTCAAATTCATCCGGTGTTATGCGCTGATCCGCCAAGGCCCGGCCGGTGGGTACGAGAAAAAATACGGACCACAACACAATAGGAAAGGCGGCAAGTGCTTCAGCGATGGCGTCAATCTGGTGAAAATTGTGTCGGGCGATGGTGGTGTTGATTTGCAGAGGCAAGCCGCAATCGGCGGCATCGGCAATGATTTCCATCGTCCGCTGAAAACTGCCGGGTACGCGCCGAAAATTGTCATGCGTGGCCGCATCCGCTCCGTCTAGACTCACGGCCAGACGATGCAGGCCGGCGGTTTTCAAACGCTGGACCGCGTCGGTGGTTACGAGTTTCGTTGCCGACGGCGTCATCGCGGTTTTCAAGCCTGAAGCCACGGCGTGATGCACAATTTCAAATATATCGCGCCGCTTGATCGGATCGCCGCCGGTGAGCACCAGGAGGGGAGGCTTGGGAAATTTCGCCAGATCATCAATCAGGGCCAGTGAAGTCATCGGCTTTAGTTCCCGCGGGTCGCTGTGCGCCTGAGCCTCCGCACGGCAGTGGCGGCATAAAAGATTGCAGGCACGCGTGACTTCATAAAAGGCCACAAGCGGCGAATGGGGAAAATCATCCGCGGTATAATCCGGTCGGGCGGCTGATGCGCCGGCCCGCATTCGCATGGTGTTGCTGCTGACCATATCCGAGATTCCTTATCTTGACGAATATACACATAATGGCATAATGTAGATATTCGTATCCAGTTGATTTATTTTAACCGGAGTTACTTATGATTGCCATGACCGAAACGGAAATCTTCACTCTCCTGGACACCAGTCTCATCGGCCGGCTGGCGATGGCCGATCTCCAGGGGCGACCTTATGTTATTCCGCTGCCGTTCTGCCGCATCGAAGATACCATCTATCTCCGTGTGCCTATGACCGGGCGCAAGGGAGACATCCTCGCAGTCAACAAGCAGGTCTGCTTTGAGATTGATGTGTTCACTGATCAACTCGACGATTATGCGTCCATCCTGGTGGAGGGGCGGTTGATGGATGTCGAAGATCTCACTGAAAAAGCGCGTGTCCGGGTTATTAATGACGCCAAGTATAACGCCTTGCGCCACGCCTGGAGACCCGGGCATGGTCGGCGCACCGCGCTGGAGGATTTGCCCATCAGGAAAATCATCGACAGCTCCATCAGCGGCCGAAAGATGACTCCACGCCAAATCCCGGTGCCTGCGGCGCTGCTGGGAGAGAACACCGAATCGACGAATTAACGCACGCAATCGGGCAGCCATTGGGTGGTTCCTTTTGTTGATATTACGGCGTAAGCCGTCCACCTTGAAGAACAGGTTTGCCAAGTTCGTCCCCTCCAACGGCCGGCTGCTGAAGAGGATTCTTCAGCAGCCGGACCGTCTCGTTGGGGATAGTAAGCAATTTAGTGGGCGCTGGCGCTTTGCAGGAACGCCAGTACTTTTTTGGCCTGTACGCCGGTGAGTCCGGCTTTAAGCCGCATATACTGGATGATTACGCCCCATTGTGCCGGCGTATATTGCGATGGCGAACGCAGTTCATGGCACCGCATGCAGTTTTCCGCCCATATTTGCGCACCGGATTCATTGGCCGCCGGATCTTTCAAGGTCAGCGGCCATATCGCGGGTTTGGCAGCAGCGGCTGCAGGTTTCGTGGATTTGTTAGCGGCGCAACCGGCCATCAACAATAATCCGACGGCAGCACCGGTTAAGGCTATGGATTTGGTCATTTTATATGTGATAAAAGTCATTAGGTAACTCCTCAAGTAAATTGCCAGAGTAACTTAGATACCAACAGCAAACTGTACGAACATCGCATTATTGCCGTGCAGGTTGTTTGAGAGATTATCAAATTCATACTCAAACTTCAGCACGGCATTGGAATGCAGCCAGTAATCCAATCCAATGCTGTAGCGCTGTTCATGCGACGCACCATTGGAGAAATTAGAGGAAGCTGGCCCGTCAATACGATCATACCGGAACGCGGCCATCATTTTGTCGATGTATTTTATGCCGCACAGGCTGGGCTGATATGCGACTTCAAGTTGTCCGCCATTGGACATGCCGCCCAATGAGAACGCACCGGTCGAATCAACCCCCTGGCCGACCTGGTCCCACGTCCAACCGCCGCGAAAGCGGAATAAGCCATCAATTTTCTTATTTACATAATAGGAGTTGAAATCGACGGCATTGATCAGAGAGTTCGTAGTGGTTATGGCACCATCCGCGCTGGGGCGTGCCCATTCAAAGGAGTAACCAACTTCAATATTGGGAATCGGAATGTAACTGAAGCGCCCACCGACGGTCTTGCCGTTCTGTGCCGCTGGATCCCAATTACCAAATTGCAGATTATTGTAACTAGCTCCGTTCTGGTCGGTGGTGCTGGTAAGCGCGGGGCCATTGCTGACGAACAAGAAATAGGTCAAATAACCCATTTTATCCGGGGCCGGCAGGCCGCCGCGTGTCCATACTCCCAGTTCGTTGCCGGGCAGCAGGGCATCTTCCAGCGAACCATCCACCAACCAGCGATTCCAGGGAGCCGGGTTGTATTGCCCAACGATGCCCCCAATCGGGCTGGTGATCAAACCGCCGCCGAGCGTCATATTGTTGTTAAGTTCGTAGTTGATATTGGCGGCACCGATATCTGCGGCACTTCCGCCGGCGGCACCGCCCTGCGTATAGAAATCAAACGCGGTATTGACAAAAATATTCTTGTCAATGCGCACCTGAATCATCGGGCTGGAATCGGCATAGAACGTGGAATGTGAACCCTGCACGTTCTGAAATTGGAAATTCACATCTCCCGCGATCAGCACTTGGATGTTGCCCGGTTCCAGATCAGATATCTTCTGACTGTCTTTCATCACGCGCCTATACAGCCGTTTGACCTCACGATCAATGGCCTTGGTGTTCGTGGCACCGGTCTTGGCCTGCGTGGCTTTTAGCTTAGCCTGCTGCTTCTGCATGGCGGACATTTGTTTAGCCATCGTAGCCATCTGCTTTTGAAGCAACTGGTACTTTTGCTCCAGCTTCTTATAGTCGGCTCCGCCGCCTGCCGGATCAGCCCAAGCCGCCGCCACCGGCATAATTGCCAGCGCTGCCGCCATACTGATAAGAATCCTGCGTTTGTGTGTCATGGCACATTCCTTTCCGTAAACGCACACCCGAATTCGGCCTGGCACGCACGTGCCAAAAAGCCGGAAAAAATTGTTTATTAGCCTTGCGGCTTTCTTATTTCCATCTGCCCAAGATTAATTTTTAACACACACGATATTTTGCGTCAACACCATAACTCAAGAGTTACGTGCTCAATGCTTATCAAATTGCTTCTTAAGATAATCAATAACTTCCCATCGCTGTTTACGACTCAATGAATCACGGAAGCTGGGCATGGGACTGTGACCATGCGTGATTTTCCAGAAGATGGCCCCTTCACCCTGGGACCAGAACGATGCCGTGGTTAAATTGGCCGGATGCGGGCTTAGAAACGCTCCGGTTGGACCATCCCCCGTGCCATCGGATCCGTGACACGCCTCACAATTGGCGGAAAACAGACTCCTGCCCGCGCGAATGGCGGCCGAAGTACCGGGAATTGGGTTGGCTTTTGACGCAGCGGAAGCAGGTGCCCGCCATGAATCCACGCGGTCTATCTGCTTCCGGATTGTATTTAGATTGAAGCCTGCCGCCAAGGACACACCCAAGACGCTTACTAGTCCACCAACTGCAAAG
>DAHVEJ010000022.1 GCA_027313145.1 Phycisphaerales bacterium
GACGTGGGTGATGATGTGCGAAATCCGCAATCCCAAGGGCGGTAAGGAAAGCATTTATGCCCGTTTTTATACATTCCGTCTGACCACACCGCATAAATGGCCGCCAGGGGCATTGAGAACCGGAAGTTCACCCGTTGGTTCACAATCCAATTGGCGCTGCACCTGGTCCTGCATCATTTCCGGAAGCAGGCAACGCACGGGTGTTACAACATCCGCCGCCGCACCGATATCCAGAACGCGGGCCAATGGGCGGCAGGCAACCACGTCTGGCATTAGAATGCGACCGACGAAAGCGCCTTTCTCGTCCACTACGTATAGAATTTTCGGAGCATGATTGGAATCCAGAAACCGCTCAACAATCGTCCGGTAATTGGTAGATATTGAAATGACTTCGATATTCGACCTGATGCTCGCTTGAAAAGAAATCTCCAGGTTGTCGGGCAGCCTTTTGATCGCGGGACGAATGTTGTCAACCGGACCGCTATAGAGCGAACGTCGATCCAACAACCGTGCCGTTATCGCAGCGCCGGCAACTGCTAACAATATTGGCACGAAAATACCCAGCGTGTGATGCGTAAGCTCAAGCAGTAGAACAATTGAGGAAACAGGAGCTTGCGTGGTTGCGGCCAATACCGCGCCGGCCCCAATGACGGCATAACTCCCCGGAGTTGCGCCTGGCCAGACAAGCGACCAGAGATGGCCAAAAAATCCGCCGAAGACAGCTCCGATTGTGATGCTGGGTGTAAAAAGACCGCCTGGCGCGCCGCTGCCCAGGCAACCGGAGGTGGCCAACGGTTTGAGGAAAATCAGCGCCAGCAGCAGTGGCAGGCCCAGTTTATTGGTAAATGTTAGTTCCGTGACATCCTTACCGTTACCCAATAACTGCGGAAATGCAATGGCAACACACCCCAATAGTGTGAACATCAAAAGCGGTGCCATCATAGTCCAGCCGCGCTGCGGCTTATGCCCATCCGCCCAAATAACCAAACGTATAAATAACACTGATACAATTCCGGCCAGCGGGCCGAAGGCCAGTGCCCAGACCAGTTGCCCGGCCATAAAAGTATAATGGGGTACCAGGTAGGTGGCATGGTTGGGCAGCGTCAGCCAGGAAACCGCCGTGGCCACGAAGGACGCAGTTATGGCAGGAATAATCAGCGGCAAGGCCATAGTACCAAGCAATACTTCAAGCGCAAACAGGGCACCCCCGAGCGGCACATTATAGACAGCTCCCATACCCGCACCGGCTCCGCACGCGACCAAAAAACGTCTTTCCGCCGGTTCTAACTTAGTCCACCGGGAAAGTACGCTGGCAACGGCGGCACCCACTTGCTTGGGTGCCCCTTCCCGCCCCAGCGATGCGCCCATGCCAACAATGGTCATCGATAGTGCCGCTTGGATCCCGGTACGAATGAACGGCAAGTAACCGGATCGAAACCAGATGGCGTTGGATATGTCGCTATCCTTCCCCGGCCAATAGTGCTTCAGCAGCCAGATCACCACGGTTGCCAACATACCTGCGGCCGCCATAATCCAAATGTGCCGCCACGGTGAAACAAGTTCAGCGGCACGCTGAAAATCACCGGAACTGTAGGAATATGACCAATGTTGCACCACCGCCAGCAGTGCCATCAGCAAAGACGCCCCCAGCCCGGCACCGATACCGGTAATCACAACCAGCAACCAGAATCGTGGTGAAAAATTCAATGCCACGTAACCCGATGAATCATTGGGTTGTATGAATGGCATTGTTTTCATTATTGTTTTCTCATGTACTCACGAGGCGACGCATTAACGGCTTTTTAACAACGTCCAGAATGAACATCATAACAATAGTGGCGGCCAGCAATCCCAGCACCATCATAATGGGCACCGGAGCCATTAAAATTCCAAACACCGCCATTGCCGATACCACGACCACATCTCCGGCGGTGGCACAGAGTAAAAATGTTCCGGGCCGCGATTTCCAGAAAGCGCGACTTTCACGCACCAGATACACTGTGGCCAAGCCGCTGAATACCAACGCCAGAAAGACCAGCGTTTGTGTTGCCGGCAACTTCATGAAATGTCGGCCCATATAAAATACCGCGAAGCAGTATAAGAGCCAGGAGATGGCAATCACAGCAGACGACCACATCAATACACGAATATTCCAACGATCCGGATGGGGTGACGGCGTAACACGATCACTGGCCAGTGACATCGTGACAAAATCATTGGCGAATAACAGCAGTAAAATCAGCCGGGGCGTGATTACCAGTGAACCGGTTAAAGCCGACTGATCAACTTCTATATTGCCCTGAATCAGATGGGCATCTGCGGGAACCATGTCTCCCATACGCAGATAAATACAATCACCGGGCACCAGATCACGGGCGGGCACTGGTAGCCATTTGCCATCGCGCATGACGCGGGCGTTTATCTCCAGCCGGTGGCGGAGAATTTCCAAGGCCGCCTGTGCGCGGCCCTCTTCAACAAATCCCAACACCGCATTGCCGACCAGCAGCAAGGCAATAATAATCGCTTCAACCGGTTTACGCAGAGCCATTTCCAGGATGAAGGTGATCTCCAGCATCCATGGAACCGGTGCCCAGAACTTCATAAGAAAAGCACGAATGGGATGCGACTTTGGCTCGAGGACGGCGTTGGGGCCAAATTTTTTCAGCCGCTCCGCCGCCTCCTGCGTTGAAAGCCCTTTAACGGCACCAATCGTTGGAATGGTGGCGAGATTGGGGGCGGTAACGGACGGAGCCATGGGATTATTTCCTTTTCACACCCAAGCTCCGCCACGATCACCAGCGCCAAAGACCGAAGATGCCTGGCGAGCCAACGGGCGATGCTCGCTGTTATTCTCGTAGAGGCACTCCATTCAGGCGTGATCACGCCTTAAAGAAACCGGGTTCCGGCGTAACCGCATGGGATTCGGTTCGAGAAGCGGTACGCACCAGTATCTGGTGGGCCTTTTCAACTTCGCTATCTGTTCCGTGCAAAATCACCAGAAACTTGCTCATCTTGATATCGGTTTCATATTGCAGAACACTATTTTTGGGAATGCCCAGACTATAGAACACCGCTCCCAACGCTGAGAGGCCGCCCACAACAACCGCCCCTTCGATCGCGCCAAATATCCATCCCGCCAGCGGGCCGAGCACAAACAACGGACCAATACCCGGCACCATAAACATGGCGGAGCCAAACAGCAGGCCCATAAGGCCGCCCCAGATGGCACCATATTTTCCCCAGAGCACCGCTCGTTCCGGTGCGTTGTAATAGCCCAGCACATGCTGCTCGTTTTCCATCCCCTTGCCAAGAATGGAAAGTTTTTTCATATCAAAGCCGGCCTTCTGAAGTTCCTTGACGGCATCCTCCGCCCCTTCATGACTCTCGTAGGTTGCCACCACCAAATTTTCAACAGTATCAGCGGACATCAGTTACTCCTTAAAAAAGCAACAACGATTGCCGTACAATTATTCTAGTTGCCACGCAAGCACTTTTCCTTCAATATTTCAACCTCCATCGTGGGCCTGTTTCCAATACGGAATAGAGAAATGGGCTCCAAGTTTGGTGATTGGATGTAAATGAGCGACTATAATTCACTGCATGGCTGACGGTTACGTAAGGGGATCATACCCTTTAATCAGCGCAGGCCGGCGGCGGAAATACGCCGGGAAATTGTGGTTGGGATAAATATTATGGCCGAGCCTTCGCGACCTGACGAATCTCTGTCGGCTCCGGGGGCCTCTTCCGCAACAAGTCTGGCGGAGCAGATTCGCCGCGGGCGGATGCTTTTTATTGCCATGGCCGTCGCCTATACGTTGGGTAATTTTAACGACAACTTCAATAAACAGGCGGTAAGCCTGCTGGCGCTTAGCCACCATCACACCGGACTGCCCGGCCTGATCACCATTTTATTTACCATTCCATTTCTGCTGTTTTACGCGGCGGCGGGTTGGTTGGCGGATCGGTTTCCCCGGCGCAGCGTCATCATCGCCTCAAAAGCCATGGAACTGATCTTTTTGAGCCTGGGTGCCGTGGGCATTATGACGTTAAATTGGCCTCTGATCGTGATCGTTATTTTTTTGATGGCTGTTCAAGCCACTATTTTCGGCCCGGCTTTAAGCGGTTGCATTCCCGATGTGTACCCGGAAAGCTATGTGGTTCATGCCAACGCCCGGCTTACATCGGTCACAACTGCCGGAATTTTATTGGGAGTTGTCGCCGCGGGACTGGTGCTGAATCTTAAGGGAACAGTTCATGGCCTGCCGCTGGGGCGACTCATAGCGGCGTGCTCGCTGGTTGGAGTCTCCGTTATTGGGCTGCTGGTGAGTTTTGGGGTTCCCTATCGACCGGCGGGCAATCCCAAAGAGCCTTTTCCATGGCTCGGTCCCGTGAGTTCATTGCAGGACTTGTGGGGTTTGCGAACTGATGGCCTACTGACGGCTTCCATCATCACTTATGCCTATTTCTGGTTCATTGCCGGCTTGCAGATTCTTTTCATTAACAAAATGGGCAAGGTACAATTTGGATTAAGCGACGCCACCACCAGTTATCTTGCTCTGGCGGAAATGCTGGGCGTGGCGCTTGGATCGTTGGCGGCCGGCAAAATAATAGCCAAAGACAACGGCTTGTGGATTACCCCGAGAGCCACGGGCACGCTGGCCGTATTTTTGGCACTTTCGGGCATGGCACCGGTTTTCCCCGGTCCCGGAAAAATCATATTTTTGCTTTCCATGTTAGCTTGTGCGGGTGTGGCCGGCGGACTGATGATGGTGCCGCTGGGAAGTTTTTTTCAAACGCGGCCCGCTCCCGATAAACGCGGTCGCGTGATTGCCGCATCCGGGTTCGCCGCCTCCACGGGTTTGCTGGTGGCGGGAATCCTATACATCCCTCTGCAAAAGTACATGCAGTCTTCGACTATTTTCATACTCATGGGCCTGCTGACCCTACCGGTGGCCATCGCGATTAAACCATTCTTTAAGCGACGCAAAACTAAACTGATGGCCTAGAATCCTCAATCACATAACCGCGGGAATCGTATGAACCGGGGCCGTTATTTACAACCGCTTTCATCGTACTACCGCTCTTGACCGTTGGAGCACGGACGGCATGACGATCATTACCGCTGTCAATGGAAAAAAGTTAAAAAACAGGATGGCCGCTGTGATAAACATTAGTACGCAAAGCGTTTCGGAAATACGGTGTACCGCGCAGCTGTGATTAATTTATTTACGCGCGCTGATCCGGCTGGGTTACGTCGGGAATGTCCACGCCCAATGCTGTGGCCAAGGCGATTTGGTGGTCCTGCTCCTGCACCAGGATATTACGGAGATGTTCGGCCATCCCGTATTCACCAATTTCTTCGCATTGGCGGACGCGCCGGCGATAATTGCGGATCGTTTCATTTTCATTATCCAGATCAAAACGCAGCATATCCTCCGCCTTATCGGAAGTTTTGACCGGCTTGGGAGTTACCGTCGGCATTCCGCCGAGATAGTCAATTTGATTGGCCAGGGTGATGGCATGTGAAAGCTCTTCGGCGGCATGAACTTCCAGTTCGGCGGCGATGTTCATGTAGGCCGCCCCTTTGATAACCTGGGAATAGACCACGTACGCGATTATCGCCTGGTATTCACGGGCCAAGTCGTCGTTGAGCAAAGCGATAAGATCTTTACGCGCCACCTTGGGTTTGTTTTTTTCAGGTAAGGATGAATTCGCTGCCATTGAATTGTTACTCCTGCTATGCATGCCTGTTAAAAGCGAAACGGGGACGTCCCGGCCTGTCGGCAGAAACGTCCCCGCTGCACACTAAGCCCCCTACTGCCACTGCCCCACACTACGCGTCCCACATTTACGCGCCCCACTGACCACTTTTCCCCACTAATCCACTATCCACTTTACTTTTTTTCGGTGCGTGGTTTTCTGTGATCGATACGCTGCCAGGAATCACGAACGGCGGGTTTGGCTTCGTCCCACGTCAAGCCTGTTTCGCCTTTCCGCTTATCCCAATCACGCGCCAGTATCGGCTCACTTTCTTCATAGGTTCGATCATGGTAGTGCACACGTGATTCCCAGCCATACTGATACGCCGGCCCATATTTGTCATAAGTGGCACCCTTGGCGATGTAAGGCCGCGACGTATACGTGGCACGCCAGAAACCATGTTCAACAGTTGGATCAATATCTTCTGCCAGGGCTTTACCGGCCAGCCCCCCCGCCACGCCACCGATAACAGCACCCGCGGCCCCACCTACCAGCGTGCCCACAGGACCGGCTACCGTGCCAATGGCGGCACCGGCGGCCACGCCGCCAATTACGCCACCCGTGACAGCCCCCACACCGGTTCCCACCGGGTGAGATCCGGCGGCACCGCTAAGCGGATCGCGATTCGCATCATGCTGCGACTTTTTCATTTCCTCAGTTTTTTCTTCTGTTTTCATATACCAGCTCCTAGCAAAGCGATGAGATAAAAATTATGCTCACAGACCAAATCCATGAATGCCCATAATCAACAAACAGAAGAATATGCAATCTTCATGCCAATACCAGAATTATCCGCGTGCACCCTTCCATCGCTTATGTATGTGCGAAATGGTGATTATCCGGCGATGCCCCAGGTAAAAGAACATTACGGGCAGAAAGGCCTAACCGGACAAAATGCCGCAGACAAATTGTCCGGTCGACGCGGCTTATTGGCTAAAATACGGTGCAAACCCACCTGATTTAGCCGATATTGTCGATGCGGCACAGAAATTGCATTGAACGGTGGGGGAGAGATGTCTGAGATGGGCTTAATGTCAGGGAAAGAGATATTAAGGATCATCCATGAGCGAGGCCTTGTCGCAATTAATAGATCGGCCTGATAGCCGCTTGTGTCAAACATTCCAAAAAAGCGGAAAGGTTAAAGAAGCCATGGTAGCCTGCGCTCGCGATCTATCCACCGCAAATCAAACTCTGAAAAAACAGCTCACCGCACACGACGCCTTAGATGGCGTGCGGGAAGCACTTTTGTCCTGCGAAAGCGTTGAAGCCACCGTGCGCCATTGCGCGGAAGAACTGGAGAGACTAAGCGCGACTGTCGCCGAGGAGATTTCCACCCGCGCAGACCTTGAAGAAAAATTAAAAATCACCGAGTTGCTGGGAGATAAGCACCGATTCCTGGCATTTCATGATGCACTTACCGGGTTGGCCAACCGCGCCTTATTTACCGATCGCTTGGATCAGGCATTGGCCCAGGGGCAGCGCCACGGTCGCCCCTTCGTAGTGTTCTTCATAGATCTTGATAATTTTAAGCAGATTAATGACACCTGCGGACATAATGCGGGAGACAAGGTTCTGCACCTGGTCGGGGAGCGTCTGCAGGCGTGCGTGCGCGATGAGGACACTGTCAGCCGCGCGGGAGGCGATGAATTCCTTTGCCTGTTGATGGAAGTCATGCAAGAAGCCGTTGTCGCCGATATTGCGCAATGCATGATCGACCTTGTGGCAAAAGCCGATGATTCCACCGGCGTTAAAGCCACTGTAAAACTCAGCATCGGCATAGCCATGTGTCCCCGTGACGGCGTCTCCGCTGAAATGCTATTGAAAAATGCTGATACGGCAATGTACAAAGCGAAAGCGGACAGCTCGGGCTATTGTTTCGCCAGCAGCCTGGGTTCGGCGAAAATCCACGCGTGGGAAAAGCCGGGTAAAATTAATAGCGATGAGAGAATCAGCTCAGCGCTGCGGATGCGGTTGCCCTGATGCCATTCACGCCGGCAGCTATGAACAACTCTTTATGGGGTCGGCAGATCTCCGGTGGTGATCCGATTGGTATCCAGCGTCACATCGCCGAATTGCGACAGGGCACGGCCATCACGAATCGAAGCTTCGCTGTTCATGGTGATATCCGAACGGGCCAGAATATTTCCCGCAAAAGCGCTGTCGGCACCCAGTGTTGCCGAATCGCCCACCTGCCAGAAAACCGCCCCTTTCACCCACGTGGCGGCACCGCCATTGATTGAAATAATCGAGGAGTTGTCGCCGGTGGTCAGCGTGGTGCCGATTTGAAAAATAAATTGCGCCTTGGGGTCATCCTGGTCTTTGAGCGTCAAAGTTCCATGAAGCGCGGCTCCGGCGCTAAAATGATAAACGCCCGGCAACAGCGTCAATCCGCCAAGATCCTGCCCACTAAGATCGTGCGTTAGCGGCAGCGCGGCCACCGCGTCATAGGCGGTGGTAAGATCCGTATGGGCCTGGAGGGCCGCATCGTCTGCGGCGAGCGTGGTGTGCGGCGGTTCCACGACTCCCGGCGGAAATCCGACTATCTCCGGGCCGTGGCTGGTCCCCACATGTCCGCCGTGAACAGCGGTTTCACCGGTATTTTCCACAGTGGTGCCGGCAAGCACCGCAAAGTCGCCGGCGGAATCCAATGTGATGGAAATGGGAGCGGACTTGGTCGCGGGGCTGCCCGGCGGCACAACCAAAAGAACAAGTGTTTTATTCTTCATGGTGGGTTCTCCAAAAAGCCGCCAACATAAGCAGCCTTTGTGAATATGGGCATCGCGGTTAAGAGAACAAGCTGGTTGTTGCTTGCACGGGAGGGGCATCGGAGCGATCCATTTTGCGGTGATCCAACAAGGTACCGCGACAATCGCACGACATGCGGTGCTATGCTCAAGCACTGCTGAAATCATTATAGCATAAAATCTCGGCCCGGAGCGTTTGGCGAGCATGTTAATTACGCAGAGATTGTCATCCACCAATTTCGCCGATTCACATAAGCCGGCGTGCCGACATAACACGGGAATATAAAAACAATTTGGAGGCCCATAACGGAATGGGCCTCCAAATCGGAACGGGGGATGGGAAAACAAGCTGTTGTTATTCGCCTTGAAGTGACAAGATTTCCCCATTACCCGCTTAAACGCTGGTTAGACGCACGCCTCCTGCCGAGCCAACTCACTAATTGCATCCCGCGCGAAGACCGTGAATTTTTGACACCCTTGCTGCTCCTCCCGCCGAGTTTGCGCGCGATAAATGTCGCGGAGTTGATCCACAAACGGGTCTCGACAATCCTTGATTCTGCCCATCGTAAATCTCCTTTATGCGGTAACCCGCCAAATACGCCAAATGGTCGGCTAGTCCCGACAACGATGATCCACTGTTCAACAGGTACTGGTCCTGAAGATCAGGCAGACGACATCCAGCTTATCTCTCACAACTTATTTGTTAAGCAAATGCGGTGCCAAGGGTTTACTAATTCCCAGATAACCCCTCCCTTGGTTAGCGACCCGGGTTCATTTACCATGAAATTGATGCGATAATGCGCCCCAAACTGGTGCGGGTGTCCAGTATTTTTCCAGGCTGTTTTTACGTCGTGCTGCCGGCCTGCGTGGTCGGCGAAACGACACTATCTGACAACAGGCACCGGACAATTTGTCCCAGTGATCTTATTTAGCGCCATGGAAGCCTGTTAAAAAAATATTTGTCTCCGTGCGTGAATCTAAGTGCGGGACGGTTTCCGGTTCGGGCGTGGCAGTTTCTCCGGGCGGGGTCAATATTGTTGTTTAATGGGTGGGATCGCGCCGATGATATCCGGAACTGTCGGCTGCGGCGGGCGCGCTATTCGCGACGCGGCGGCACATTAAATGTGCCGGCTAACATCACGAATGAGGTCGCCCGGAAAAATTGCCACGCCCGTTTCCGGTTCGACTACGCGCTGCATTGGCCGGGCCAACTTGGCGTTATCCGCCAGAATGTCGCCATTATGGGACGGCTGCCCGCGTATTTTGGTACGCCGGCACGGGAAAATGACGGAATTCCAAAAATGTCAGCGCGGCACGGAAATTGCATTGTTATTTACGCGGGGGCCACTTCAACTGCTTCTCTGGAATGTTGATATAAGTATATCAACATGTAATGTGCCAGGGGAGATGAAGTTCGCCGATGCTCGCTGAAAAGGAGTCTGTATCATGGGATTGATTCTTCTGATTATTTTGGTTCTGTTGCTGCTGGGCGCTTTGCCGACGTGGGGATATAGCAACTCCTGGGGTTATGGCCCCAGTGGCGGCTTGGGATTTATCCTGCTGGTGGTCATCGTACTGCTGCTGATGGGCGTGATTCCCGGACGATTTTAAGGGATGTTACCGACCCCAGCGGAACAAACCGCTTGGCTTGGAAAATAAAATGTCCTGACCTCCGGCACGGTGGCATACCATCGCCGTGAAGGTGGAAAGGGAACTACGTTTTTTTGTTTTTTACTTTGGTATTCAAGGAGAATTTTATGAAATTCAATGTATCTGGTTTTCTTGCAGTTTCGGCGTTGACCGGCACGCTTGCTTTGGGTGTGGCAGGGTGTTCCCAAAATTATCATTCCAACGCCAATGCTCCGCAGGTCAGCCTGCAAGCGGACCATCATTCCGTGCAGGTGGGCGAGACGGTGTGGGTTCATGCGACTACCTTGAATCTTACCAACAGCAAGCTTAAGTGGAAGGTCTCTCCCAGCACCGGCATGATTAAGCCGGATAATGCACAGGGCGATCAAGAAGCCCAGTTTTCCGCTTCACAGCCCGGTGGATATATGATCAAGGCGTCCGCCAAAACCAGTGACGGCCAATGGGTCACCGGCCGCACCAGTATTTCCGTGATCAGCCAGGGTAACCAATAGGCACCAGGATCATGGAACGTGGAAAACCGTCAGACTTACTGCGTTGTTCAAGCCCGTTAAGTAAGAGTTCGACGGATATAAACTTGGCACCCGGGCCGGGCGGTCAGCCATGGCTGGCAAACTGGTCTTAAGAAATGGTGGACGCATGTTGTTGTTATTATTCGTCCCGTGCAGTGTGCCGCTGATTGCCGCCATTTTGATCACGATACGTGATCGCAGCTCCGGCGACTCCAAGCCCCTGCGGCCCTGCACGACCAGGGCGGGAACGCAGAATGTGATTTCCCGGTCGAAATCGGGATATGACATTGTTTACAGCGGGGCTGCGTCCAGAGATCCAGGTTGAGAGAACGAACAAACTCCGTCGGCTCAAGCACGTTTTGTGGTATCGCGGTGCACCACAATACGACAAAACATGAAGGCCGGTGGGAATATATCCGGTATTTTATCCGTGTGTTTAATTGGTTGTTGCCAGTTGCACGGATGAAAACCAGAAAAGCAATTACGTTACTGAATATTCTGCAACCGGCGTATTTACGTCCCGCGCAGCATTCCAGAACGGATAAAAAAGGAAAGCTCAAATGAAGACAACTTATAAAAAACTTGGAATGGCTCTGGCGGCTGCGGTCGCTTGTGCCGGGTTTATTTCCGCTTCCGCTCCGACCGCGCAAGCGCAAATCGTACTCACTGCGGCCAGTCCTGTGGGCACCACCGGCTCGGCTGCCGGTACCTATGACTACACGTATTACGTGACGTTTGGTACTTCCGGAACCACCCTGCTGGGTGCCGGTTCCACCAATCAGGCTTTTGTCAGCCTGGACTTAGGAGGAACATCCGCCAATCTGGTATCTACTCCCACCTTCACGATAAGCAACTCGGGAATAGCCGGATCGTTTGGCACCGCGGCGGATACCACCACCGATGGTGGAACCTATCAGTGGATGTATACCGGCGGAACCTATGTTTCATCCGGCACCGAAGCTTTGGGGTATATCACCGTAGTATCCTCCGACGCCGGCACGGTGAACAGCCCAACGCTTAATTACATGTCCCAGGCCGCAGACAATGTGACCATTACCAATCCCAACGGCCAGACGGACCTCGTGCAGAAGCAGGTCAACGTGCCTTCCGACGCGATACCGGCCGGCGGCGGACCCGCCGCTCCGCTTCCCGCGGCATTTTGGCCCGCGCTACTCACCTTGGCCGGGATGGCTGTGGTGGGCGGCCTGAAGTTCCGTCGCAATACGCTCTAAGTGAGTTCAAGATAAATGCGTTCATGATGATGAATCCATGATCTGAATTGAATCAGCCGGGAATATCATTCCAAATGGTATTCCCGGCTTTTTTTGCTTTGTCCGCGCCAGACGGGTATAATAGGGATTGGTTGGGGCACAACTTAACGGACTGGACGGGGTAGTCACCCGCTCGCTGTGCTGGAGATCCGCTCGCCAACTTATCCATTTGTTCCAGACCCGACACTTTGGGGTAAGAAAGACATGAAGACCGCCGATCAATATGAAATTCTGGTTATTGAAGATGATCCCACCCAACGGGCCGCGTTGGAGCAACTGCTGACCCACGCGGGGTACAACGTCAAATTGACGGACTCGGCCGAAAAAGCGTTGCATTTTGTCGACGAGGGAATCGATTGCGTGATCGCCGGCGTGATTTCCGGCGATATCTCACGCATTGATCTTATCACGCAATGGCGGAATTTTTTTCCTGAAACGCCGCTGCCTGTGATTCATGAAGCACAATCCGTATCGTCGCTGGTGGAAGCGGTGAGCGCCGATGCGCATCATAGTCTGCACGGTCTGGGGGATGCCAAACTCATGCTCTCCAAACTTATGGGGCTGGTAAAGGCCTGCCAGCAAAAGGCAGCGACCTCGGTCGTGAAGGAACTGGATGGCACCAAGGATGGGCTGATAGGTCGCTCCCCGGCGATGTTGCACGTTTTTGATTTGATCGCCCGCTCCAGCCACGCCTTCAGCACGGTGTTGATTCTCGGAGAATCGGGAACCGGCAAAGATATTGCGGCACAGGCCATTCACCGAAATTCTCCCCGTGGCGCAGGTCCGTTCATCGCCATGAACTGCGCAGCCATGCCTGAGTCACTGGTGGAAAGCGAATTATTTGGCTATGACAAAGGGGCTTTTACCGGGGCTATTGCTACTCGTATCGGGCGCTTTGAAGCCGCCGACGGCGGCACGTTATTTATCGATGAAATCGGCGATTGCGCCTTGCCGCTGCAGGCTAAACTGCTGCGCATTTTGGAAAACCGGGTGGTCACTCCTCTGGGCGGGCATCGGGAAATTAAAGTCGATACGCGCGTGGTGGTCGCCACAAGCCGGGATCTGCCGGCGATGGTGGCCAATGGCCAATTCCGGGAAGATCTCTACTATCGCCTCAATATTATCACGATTCGCATGCCGCCCCTGCGCGAACGTGTGAGCGATATTCCCCTGCTGGTGCGTGCTTTTATCGACCGCGTGAACGTGCAAAATCACTGCATGATCGACTCTATTGATCCAGGTGCCCTGGCAGCCCTGCAACATTACCATTGGCCTGGAAATGTCCGGGAACTCCTGAACGTCATTGAGCGTGCCATGGTGCTTTCTGATAAATCCAAAACCACTCTCTCGCTTGGTGATCTTCCACCGGGGATCGCCCAACCTTTGGCGGAATCAGCGGCGACCGATCCCGCGGATGTCGCAATCCCCTCCGGCAATGCCGGGCCGCCCCTGACGCTGGCCCAACTTGAACAACACGCCATTGACTCCGCGATGGCGCGTTTTTCCAACAACCGGACAAAAGCCGCCCATGCCATCGGAATCTCCGTGCGCACGTTACAACGCAAACTCGCCCAGCGTGATACGCCCTCTGTCGTATTATTTCGCACAGAATCCGACTGATTTCCTTCGACAAACCGCGTCGCCCAATACTGTTGGCGGGTATTGACGGCACAATGGATAATGCGTTTTTACCGGCGCAAAGGGCCTATTTACGCCACCACTCGCGCTTAGCAATGTAGCACCAGAGGCCCAGAAGCGTATATCCGGTGCTCTTACGAGGAACCTTGGCGGCGAGTGCGGCGGGATTGGCGGATTTTTTGTTCGATAGCGGTCATATCCTGCTTCACGACGCCGGCGAGCTGGGGGGACATGCGGTTGGTGCCAAAACGGATGTCATAGAAAACAGCGACAACGCGCAACGCTTCCACGAGGTCCAAACCGGTTTTTTTGCCCACCGCTTGAACATATTCCTGCGGCGTCTGGTCCGCTTGTCGCACAACGCCGGTGCGGCCCAGAAGCGTCATGAGTCGATCAATAAACAGCAATTCGCGCATCATTCGTTTTTGAACTTTACGATCCATGGATTGCACGGCTTTGCCGGCCAGGCTGCCGCGGCGCTTCCAGCGCGAATAGATCATAAGGCCTATGGGAATAAGTCCGGCTGCCGCGATACCCACGAGGATTTTCATCCATATATTCATGGCCACACGTTTGAAAAATTGCCGCGCCCAACCGCCGATGGCCCGGGCATAATGCGCGATCGTCTGCATAACGGCTTTGGCAAAGGTCATAACTTTTGCGAGAATGGCCTTGCGCATGGCCTGATTGAACGTAATGATATTGTGCAGCCATTTGAGCCGCAGCCACTGAAAAAAATCCGCCACTTCAGTAAACCAGGTCATTTTGTCCTGCACACCGGTAAGCGAGCTGACCGGAGATGGATCAAACATGACCCAGCCGCGATGCGGAATCCATGCCTGCACCCAGGCATGGGCGAATTTTTCTCGAATCACATAATACCCCCCCACCGGGTTGTAATCTCCGCCGTGAAAACCGGATACCATGCGTGCGGGAATTTTCACACTTCGACAGAACATAACCATGGCGGAGGCAAAATATTCGCAATAGGCACCGATCTTTTTCTTATTAAAAAGAAAATCCTCCGTAGGGTCGATATCGGGATTCACCGGAGTCATATCAAATGAATAAGGATAGTTATCACGCAGATAATTGCAGAATTTAGCCGCCAGGAGGGTATCTATTTTTTCCGCATTGGCGCTGGTTCGCTTGATTTTCAGCAATGGACCGGCGACTTTTCTGGCCAATGCCGCCACCCGTTTGGGGATGGCGGCCGATCTTAATTCCCGCGGGCTGTCATACAGGTCAAACATCGCATGCTGAAACATCACTGGGAACAACGTCGGCCTCCTGGGGCCGATGAGAGTTGAATTATATTTTAACGGACTTTGAACGGTGTAGGTCAGGCTGTGTCCGAAGGTATCCGCCAGGACTGTTCCATCGCGTAAAGCCACGACCGATCGCAAATCAGGTGAAGAAATGGTCACCGCCGGGCAGATGGCCAGAATCGGGCCGGAGCGAAAGGTATTGGTAAATGTATACGTCTGGGTAATTAGCCCGGCGTTGCTGAAATCGCTGGGCGGCACGATGGGGGTACGCGCCCTGTGTTTAAGAATGATGGATTTAGGATAAGGCGAAAGCTTTGCAAATCTGCGCCGCCATTGCCTTCTCCAATACGCGCGACGGCTCGGATGGTTTGCCGGGTTGGCCGATTTCCGTTGCGCCTCTTGCGTGGTTGCGCCCCGGGGTTTTGGCGGTTGTGTTTGGGAAATCGGTCCCAGTAGTTGGCCGGGCATCAAGGGGCTGACACCGGGCGGGGGCGGCAGGCCTGGACCAAACCCGGGTGGAGCTGGAAAAGCTCCTGGCCCGCCGAGACTTTGCTTCCCAAGACCCGGTTCCCCGCCGTGCCACCATCTGGGATGACGGGCATGAGACCATTCATGGGTGGTTGCATTATAAAAATTTTGTGTTGTGCTCATGAAATAGGGTTGATTTCCGGCACTTCCGATATTTTGCCCGTCCTGGGTAAGGCGAACCTCCGCCACGATCGCGTTGCTTTGCTGAAGTTGGCCGAACCGGCCTAATTGAATGTGATTGGTCAGTCCGGTGGCGGCGGTGCCGCCAATGCGCCAACTGGCCAGAATCCCCGGCATACCGGTACGAGGAAACAATACAAATATGCCGCAGGCGAACACAAAAAGAAATAATCCCGCCCCCACACTGATACGGCGCACATCCCTTGCCATCACCGTTTGCTGTCCGGGCATGATCATCATTCGATCACCGGCGGCATGGCGTTGCATGGCCCGCTGAGTTTCGCACTGCAGATGGAACACCAGGCTGGTATACAACCCCAGGCCCAGATAAACCAGAAGAATCAGGGCGTAAATAGGAGAAACGGTGAGAATAGCGCCGGAGAGAATCAACAGCAGACTCAACAGCAGAATCTGCCCGTAATCGCGATTGGCTTTTTTTTCAAACAATTTACACAGGATCAGACCTACCATGAAATGGCCTAACGCCAGCAGTAAATTAGACTGCTGGTAGACCACCAATTCCCAGAACAGCCCCATGGCCACAACCAGCACGCCCAGATTGATCAGCCACCGGGGCACGACCACCGAGTCGCCGGTTTCAATAAGCCACCAGCTAACCCCTACCGCGGTAAGCGATAAGACCAGCAGGCCATAATTTTCCGCGGCATAATTGAAGGCCAGCAGGCTTAGAAACACCAGCGTATAGGCCAGCAGAGGGAATCTACGCAGAAAATTCATGTCCGACAACCTTCAATGCTTCGCCTGCCAACTGTCATCGTGCCGCGGGAAAAGCCTATCAGGCTTCCCCCGCTGTTATTTTATCGGCACAAAGCCGATAAACCTTCCACGAATTTGAGTTTGCGGCGGCGACATATTCCGTTTTACGAGCCGGGCCGTTCTTTTGCTTGTCGCGTCAGTGCGCAACCGCGGCGGCGGTGTGTTGCTCTTCGAGCTTGCGTAATGACAGCGGTAATTCAAAGTGCATGTCCTCTTCCGTGACATGGCGGGATTCCACGGTGGCCCCGTACCGCACTTTGAGCACGTCGACAATTTCCTGGACCAGATCTTCCGGAGCCGAGGCCCCGGCTGTAATCAGGACAACATTAATTCCGTTAAACCAGGCATGATCCACATGCGAAGCATCATCGACAAGATACGATGGTGTGCCGCGGTTTTCGGCCATCTCGACCAGTCGCTTGGAATTCGAGCTGTTCTGGCTTCCCACCACCAGGACCAGCTCGCAATCCGGAGCAAGTTTTTGCACCGCGGCCTGACGGTTGGTTGTGGCGTAGCAGATATCATCCTTGGGGGGAGCCTGAATGCGGGGAAATTTTTTCTTCAGTTCGGCAATAATTCGCGCGGCGTCATCCAGGCTAAGTGTGGTTTGGGTCAGATACGCCACGCGGTGATCATCCGGGATTTCCAGCCGATGAACATCTTCTGCGCTTTCCACAATGCTGATCGCATCGGGTGCTTCGCCCAGCGTTCCGACAACTTCATCGTGATCCGCATGACCAATGAGAACAATGGTGAATTTCTGTTTGGCATAACGGATGGCCTCGTTATGCACCTTGGTAACCAGCGGACACGTGGCATCCACTTGAATTAAGCGGCGTTCGGCAGCGCGGCGGCGCACTTCCGGCGACACGCCATGGGCACTGTACACAACGGTGGAACCTTCGGGCACTTCATCAATGGAATTAACAAACACCGCCCCCTGACGGGTGAAGCGTTCCACAACGTGCAGGTTATGCACGATTTCATGGTAAACGTAAATTGGAGCACCTTTAAGCTTGAGCATTCGCTCGACACACTCAATGGCCATATTCACGCCCGCGCAAAAACCGCGTGGATTAGCAAGGATAATTTTCATGCAGATACTCCGAATTCCTGGTGCAATGTCAAAGGCCCGGCGCCTTTATATTCGCGCGGCGCATCCGCTGCGCCCCCCTTGCCCCCAAGGGTGATATTTCGCGTACGGGACAACAGGCCCGCCAAGCGGTTATATTACCATAAAGCATGGCTTGTTGGCGATGCTCCGAAAGGATCCGGCGGCCCCGGCGAGGCCGAGTTGACTTCCGCGTTTGTGGAATATGAAGGATGGAATTATTTCCGCGCACGCATTAGATTCAGCTTTACGAGATATGCGGGATATGACCATTGACGCATCCAGCACGCCCCCGGCAACCGTCCATTGGGCCTTTGCTCCCATGACCGATGTGGCGCAGGCACGACGCTATACCTGGCGGCTGGCGCATGAACATTACGAGAACTTCACCGTGGTTTCCCACCTGGTGCCCAAGGCTCTGCGCCAGGATTTCTGCAATATTTACGCTTTTTGCCGCACCGCCGACGATTTGGGTGATGAAGTTGGCAATCCTGAACTGGCGATACAATATCTGGCGGATTTTCGCCGCCAAACGGAGGCGTGCTACAACGGCAAAACCCAAACGGCGGTTTTCACCGCGTTATCTGAAACCATCCAAAAGCATGATATCCCCCGGCAGCCCTTTCTGGATCTAATTAGCGCCTTTGAACAGGATCAACGAATAAACCGTTACGAAAGCTTTTCCCAGGTTGTGGATTACTGCACCCGCAGCGCTGATCCGGTGGGCCGACTGGTGTTGTATCTGGCTGGTTATCGGGACCAGCCCCGGCAAATATTATCAGATAAAACCTGCACCGCACTGCAATTGGCCAATTTCTGGCAGGATGTACGCAGAGATATCCTCGAGCGCGACCGCATTTATCTACCCGCGGAATCCATGCGAAAATTTCATGTCGATGAACAACAGATCCGTGATGGACGCTGCGATGATAATTATCGCGCGTTGCTGAAATTTGAAGTGGATCGCTGCCAGGCGTTGTTTGACGAAGGCCTGGCGCTGTTGCCGCTGATTCATCGGCAGTTGCGCTCACAGATTTCCCTATTCAGCCGGGGAGGCCAAGCTGTTCTCGCGGCCATTCGGCAGCAGAACTATGATACGCTCTCACGTCGCCCGGCGCTAAGTAAAACTCAAAAATTAAGCCTGATGGTACGCGCGGTTTCGGCCGGGGCGCTGGCGGCCTTTTCCGGAGGCGGCAAATGAGCACCACCATGCCGGGCGTTGCGCAAACACCCGATTTCCAAGCCTCAAGCGACTATTGCCGCCAAGTGACGCGGCAGCAGGCAAGAAATTTTTATTATGGATTACGCTTGCTGCCGGAACCGGCAAAATCCAGCATGTTTGCGCTGTATGCGTGGATGCGCCGGGCGGATGATCTGGCCGATGATTCCGCCGATCTGCCGTTAGCGCAGCGCCGGGAATTATTGGAGCAATTCCGCACATTAACCCACACCGCGATTTCCGGACACGCCCAACCGGCGCTGGAAAGCCCGGCTTGGCCCGGATGGGCCGCGTTTACGCACTGCGTGCATCGCCATGCTATTAGGCCCGCGCTTTTTGACGATATGATCGACGGCCAACAGCAGGATCTGGAATTCCATCAGCCGGGAAATGAGGCCGACCTGCAACAATATTGCTATCGCGTGGCGGGTGTGGTGGGCGTGGCAAGTATTCAGATATGGGGTTTTACCGGCGGTGCCGCAACTGAGGCGTTGGCGGTGGACCGGGGCATGGCATTTCAATTAACCAATATTCTGCGGGATGTTAAGGAAGATGCCGGTAGAAACCGCATTTATTTTCCGAAAGAACAGATGCTAAGCTACGGCGTTACCGGTGATGATCTGATGGCGGGAAAAGCCACAGCGGGCTTTCAGGCGCTCATGCAGCATCATATTGCTTTGGCTGAGCGGTTATTTGCCAGATCGGCACCGTTGGACCAGCGCATAACGCCGGGAAATGTTGCGGCGTTAACTGCGATGACCGCCATTTACCATGGCATTTTGCGTAAAATCGCACGGCACCCCCAGCAGGTGCTGCGCGGCCGCGTACGACTGGGTGCCGTGGAAAAAGCATGGATCGCCCTGCGGTGCCGCAGAGCGGAAAAATCGTGATTGAAAACTCAACGTGCCTGCGCGGCACCGGGGCGGCAGGCCGCTGTTTAACAACCCTTACGGGATACCACTTGGTCGACAAATAATCCTCATCATGGAAATCAGAAGTCTGGACCGCGCGTCCTGGTTGTCGGCGGCGGATTGGCGGGAATTGCGGCGGCGGCGGCGGCGGATTCCTGCGGTTATCGCGTGACATTGCTGGAAGCGCGACGGGAACTTGGGGGCCGGGCCAGTTCCTTTGAAGACCCGGAAAGTGATCAGCTCCTGGATAATTGCCAGCATGTGCTGCTGGGCTGCTGCACGAATTTACGGGATTTATATAAACGCCTGAATGTCGCCGACCGCATTGAGTATCATCGGCGGGTGCATTTTCTTGATTCCCACGGCCGGCGGTTTGATCTGTGGGGCGTTTCCGGTCTTCCAGCACCGTTACATCTTGGGCCGGCGATGCTGGGATTTAGCGCTTTGACACTTCCGGAGCGCAAGCAGGTCATAACCGCGATGCTGGCGATGCTGCGCATGGGAAAGACCGGCCGGGAAAAGCTTGAGGGGCAAGGCTTTGGCCAATGGCTGACCGAGCATCGCCAAAGCGACCGCGTGATTCAGCGGTTTTATGATCCGGTGTTAATCAGTGCGTTAAACGAAGAGACGCGGCGCGCCGGCAGCAAATATGCGATTCAAGTTTTTCAGGATGCCATGCTGATGAACCAGCATGGATATGTGGTGGGCCTGCCGGGGTGTGCCTTGGAGGAGTTGTATTCCCATCGGCCCTGCGCGGATGTGCGCCTGGGCACACGCGTTTCGGAAATTATGTTTGCCGGGGGGCAAGCAACCGGTGTCACGCTGCAAACCGGCGAAACCCTTAATGCCGACGCTATCATTCTGGCCACCAATTATCATGCGGTACAGAGATGGATTCCGGAAGCTCTGCGGACGACGGACGGGCGGTTTGCGCATTTGGACAAGCTTGAATCTGTGCCGATATTAGGGGCGCATCTCTGGTTTGATAAACCGGTAATGCGGCTCTCCCATGCCGCGCTATTTGACGGGCCGCTGCAATGGCTGTTTCGGAAAGACGCGGAAGGAAAAATTCTCCACGGCGTAATCAGCGCGGCGCGAGAATGGGCGGAGAAACCACGGGAAAAGTGCGCGGAATTATTTCAAAAGCAGATTCAGCAATTATTTCCGGATTCCTCCGCGCGATTGCTGCGACAAAAAATAGTCATCGAAAAACGCGCCACCTTTTCCCCCCTGCCCGGCTCGGATGCCTGGCGCCCGGCGCAGGCACCACCCCCCGGCGGCATCGAAAATTTATTTCTCGCAGGCGACTACACCAACACAAATTGGCCCGCCACCATGGAAGGTGCCGTTCGCAGCGGCTACCTGGCCGCAGACGCCGTCACGCGTAAGTTCGCCGCCCCCGGCGGCCGAGAAAAAGACAAAACCTTCCTCATCCCCGACCTGCCAACCCAATGGCCGGCGCGGCTGCTGGAACAATAAATAGCCGGCGTAAGCGAGTAAAAAAGGGGCCAGGCGCTGCACCAAAAGCGCCTGGCCCGTACTAACTAACCGGCCACATGGCCGGAGCACTCGTAAGGAATGAGAATTTTTCCGGCGGAAAAGCTCCTACCGGGTGAGAATGCGATCATCCAGGGTTGAACGCAATTTCTCCAGAGCGCGGTTTTGTATCTGCCGCACACGTTCTTTGGTTACACCGATCACTTCGCCAACTTCGGCCAGCGTCATGGCCTGGGTGTCTTCCGGCCGATTGACCGCAAAACGGGCTTCAATAACGCGACGTTCGACATCCGTTAGCTCGGCGCTGTTGCGTTCAATGATTTCCTGAAGATCTTCCACCGCGTCCTTGGCTACCGATTGCCGCCGAACGTCCATTTCATTGGAACGCTCCATGGCCGGGTCGAACTCGGTTGGAAACATGGATCGATACCGATTGGATTTCACCGCACTGCGACTAAAGCCTTTCAGGATCGCCCGGCATGCATACGTACTGAACTTGAACCCGCGTGCGGGGTCAAATTTTTCAACCGCGCGTAAGAGAGCCATGTTGCCTTCGGAAATTAAATCTCCAAAATCCACGTCACTGACCCGCGTGCGTTTGGCCATGGCCAGCACCAGCGCTAAATTGGCACCGGCAATGGTTTCTCGCGTTTCCTTGGCGCGGCGTTGCCAGAAGGCTATTTCACGCGCAATTTTGCGACCGGGCGTCGCCTCAAAGGCCAGCACCGCCTCTTTCACGCGCATGCGGGCATAGTTGTAACGCAGAAACAAATGCTGCTCCTGCGCGGTGGTCAACAAGGACGAAGATGGCGCGGACAGAGTACTTAGATCATCGGCCATCGGATGGTACCAGCCGGTCTTAGGCGGTCCTATATCCAAGCCGTTTTCAAACAACTGGTCCGCCGCGTCGGCTTCCTTAAACAATGGGTTAGGCACGAAATACAAAGGTGAATTAAGTGCCTCTTCGACCATTTGGCGATCAAATTCACCGATGGCTTCCAAAATAGCCTCGTGACGCCGGGTCAGGGTGATTTCTGGTTTTATCGCAGCGACTTGAGTTGGCATAATGCAGCTCCTTAAACAACTACCGGAAGGTCTGCATGGCCTTCCATCTATAGATACGGACAAAATCCCCCATCGGACGATGAATTCTTTTTACGTTGCGGGATTTTTTCCATAACTGCTTGCCTAGAATACAGTTACGTAATATCAAGAGAACGGGACCACGACATATTGGCACTGGACACATCGGAAATTTTCCAGTTCGGGGCAGGGTGCAATCCTTGCCAAATCTCCGTGCCACGTTTGCGATTGTTTAATTCGGCCGGGTGGTATAATCTTGGCCCGCATGGAAGCAAAGCAATTGAACGACGAATCGCCCCGTATTGTAGCCATTGAAACCAGCAGCCGGATCGGCTCCGTGGCGGTAGCGTGCGGCCAGAGCCTGCTAGGACAGCGGCAATTCAGCAAGGCCATGCGGCACGCGGTGGAACTCATGCCCGCCATACGCGATCTCACGCGCCAGCAGGGCTGGAAACCCGGCGATATTCAACACGTGTATGTCTCGGCGGGACCGGGGTCTTTTACGGGGATTAGAATTGCTGTGACCATTGCGCGGGCGTTGCAACAGGCGCTGGGGTGCAAACTCATTTCCGTTCCCACCGTCGATGTAATGGCCGCCAATGCGCCGGCGCATGTTATGCATCTGGCGGTACTGTTGGATGCCAAGCGCGGGCAGGTTTACGCCGCGCGTTATCAACGCCACACCGACTCTGGACTGCTCCACCGCACGCAGGGACCGCTGCTGACAGATCCCGGCGAATTTCTCTCCCAGGCTCCGCATCCGCTGTATATACTGGGCGAAGGAATCGATTATCACCGCAACGCCATTGCGGGATCAGGGGGAGAAACCATGGAAGTTGATCGTCCTCTTTGGCAACCCCAGGCGGCGATGGTGCATAAACTGGGATGGGCCTTAGCTCAAAGCGGCGCGTTTACCGACCGTGACCAGTTGCTGCCCATTTATCTGCGCAAACCTGAAGCGGAGGAAGTATGGGAGAAAAAGCATCAGGGCGGCACCGTGTGAATATCATTTAAGATAAAGGAAATAACAATGAATGTGATGGTGGATTTATGCGTGATTCCTATGGGGGTGGGCGTATCGGTTTCACGCCATGTTGCGGCGTGTCAGAAAATTTTGGGCCAAGCCGGACTCAAACATCAGATGCACGCATGGGGCACAAATATAGAAGGCGATTGGGATACAGTCTTTGCCGCCATTAAGCAATGCCATGAGGCGGTCCACGCCATGGGTGCCCCGCGCATTGTGACAACGCTTAAAATAGGAACACGCACGGACCGGGTACAGACACTGGAAGATAAAATCCAAAGCGTGCGGGAAAAGTTGTGAGCCCGTCGGCTTAGCGTTTATCGCGTTCGATCTGGGCGAAAGCGTTATGGTTATGGATGGATTCAAAGTTTTCACTTTGAATGCTGTACCAGGTAATCTGCTGATTTTCTTCCATCGCCAGGGCCAGATCGCGGATGATATCTTCCACAAATTTGGGATTATCAAAGGCCTGCTCGGTGACAAATTTTTCATCCGGGCGTTTGAGCACCGCATACACGGGGGCGCTGGCGGCGGATTCCATAATCTTCACGAGGTCTTCAATCCATAGATCACCGGTAAACCGCACGCGAGCGCTGATTTCGCACCGCTGATTATGGGCACCGTAGGCGGAAATTTCCTTACTGCATGGGCACAGGGACGTGGCCGGAGCTTTGACTCCGAGAATAAAATCATCGGAGCCGTTACTGACGCCCTCAAACGAGCAGACATAATCCATCAGTCCGCGTGCCCCGGAAACCGGTGCCTCTTTTTCAATGAAGTAAGGGAAGGTCATTTCAATGTGCGCATCATCCGCGAGAAGCTTGGTCTTCATTTCATGCAGAATCGGAATGATCTGACCCGGCGTAATGCTGCGGTGATGCCTATTGAGAATTTCAAGAAACCGACTCATGTGGGTGCCCTTTTTATGCTTGGGCAACGACACATATAAATTGATCATGGCAACGGTGTTTTGCTCTCCGCCGTCCGGAGTGCGCAAGGTAATCGGATAGCGTACCGCCTTGACTCCAACTTTATCAATGGCGATGTTGCGCTTATCCTGTGCGGACTGCACGTCGGCCAGTTTTGCTGGTGCTTTTTCGGTTAAATTTCCCATCATATTGAATACCCGCGTACAAGGTTCATCTCCGGCACCCATGCGTCCACCGCATGACAGCTTTCTGGTCTGAATGATGACACCTTTGCGTCCAAACAGACTCTGTCCGAGACAAACAATGCTAGGCGGCTTTTTCCACGAAAGCAACCCCGTTCGGCCGCCTTAAACATGTGGCTACTTTTTGTAGATGCCCGCGGGATCCACCTGTCGCTGGAGCACAAATTCCAACTTGCTGGAAGCGGCAGCATCACCGGGCACAATTTTGCGGTAAAAGCAGGAGCGATAGCCGTTGTGACAGGCGGCCCCTTTTTGCCGCACCTTCATGACCACCGCATCCTGATCACAATCCACAAGCAGTTCCTGTACTTCCTGAATATGCCCGCTTTCTTCACCTTTTACCCAGAATTTTCCCCGCGATCGGCTCCAGTATGTGGCTTTGCCGGTGGCGATGGTTTTTTCCAGCGCCGCCTGATTCATAAAGGCCACCATTAAAACCTCTTTGGTATCGGCATCCACGGCCACCGCGGTAAGCAGGCCGGCGGAATCCAATTTGATATCCAATGCGGTACCGAGTTCCCGTTCTTTGTTATCAGACATAAAACCTTCCAAATTAAACATTCGTCCCGGCGACAAATCCGCCGCTGATTCCATCTTGCCTCACGATATTTAATCTTCCGGCAGCTCTTCCATCCGTCTTAATGGCTGCACTGTAATAGCCGTGGGGTGAGTGGGACAGGCCTGCTCGCACATGCCGCATCCCGTGCACCCGCCGGGTTTTACCAAAACCCGGCCGGAATGAGCGCTGACAACGATAGCATTCTCACCAATGGGACAGGCCTCAAGGCACAGGCGGCAATCCTCTCCATGATGGCGCAGACATGTTTCATGCTTCACTTCCGCCAGACCCATACGGATGGACAGTTTATCCACCAAAGTTAACGCTCCGGTCGGGCAGGCTTTCATACACGCCAATTCATCGCACAGCACACACGGTGCAATAGCGGGGGCAATATACGGATACCCATCGCCGACACAGGCGGAGGCATCAATTTGTATGCACTTGACCGGGCAGGCCTCCACGCAGGCTCCGCAGCGCGAACACATCGACTCAAATTCCTCCGAGGGCTTGGCCCCGGGAGGCCGTAAAATTGTTTGCGGCTCCATGGACCGGTGCAGGCCGGGCATCATGGGGGAATCGTCATCATAACTTGGCGGGGAGAATTGCCCCTCAAATACGTCCGTGACCGGTTCCATGCGGCTTTCTATTAAGCTGGCCACCGGGGCAAGGATATCACTTAAACATTTAGCAAAAAACCCGCGACGCCGGGGATCATGTTCCGCCGATGGCACCCGGGGCTGTTCCTTACGCGCCGACTCAACGGGAGCGGACGCGGATGCCTGGGCCTCCGATATCGGAGAATCACTTTCACCGGTTGTTCCAGTGCCATGATCTGATGAATTATCCATGTCCTGCGTCATAAAAAGATTATAGCGATTGGCGGTGGGTATGTCGCGGTCAAAAGAGCTGAAGATTATCCACGGGCGGCGGGACGTTCGCGGCTGCCGGGAATCATGCGTCGGCCGCGCATGGCGACATTGAGAATCAGCGACATGGCCAGCATATCCGCCAGCATGGCGCTGCCGCCGTAAGACATAAACGGCAACGTGATGCCTACCACCGGAATAATCCCCGTGGTCATGGCGATGTTAATAACCGCTTGGAGGATTAACATGCAGGATAACCCCACAACCAGGAGCCGCCCGAAGCTGTCCGCCGCTTCTCCCGCCGTTTCCATGCAGGAAGCGAAGAATATGAGATATAGAACCACGATGCCAATGGCACCGGCAAAACCCCACTGACTGCCCACAACCGCGAAGATAAAATCATTGGATGCTTCGGGCAGTAATCCATGGCGAATCTCCACCGTGCCCGCCAGTCCCTGACCGGTCAAACCGCCGCTGCCTTCAGCAATTTCACTCTGGCGTTTCTGATACAGTTCTCCGGAGAGCTGGCGATGGGTGGGCTTACCATGCACAAACAAGGCCACGATGCGCTGTTTCTGATAGGGCTTAAGCAGCGGATAGCAACCCGGTGCCACCGCCATGGCAATCAGCGCAATGGCCAGCAGATGGCGGAATTTCGCGCCCGCCGCAATAAGCATGGCATACAGCACCACGGGAAAAAGCAGCGCCGTGCCAAGATCAGGCTCAATAAGAATCAGACTCATGGGAATAATGGCGAAGATAAATGGGAGAATCAGCTTGTTGAGTTGCCGCATGTCTTTATGCATGCGCAGACACCACGCAACCGACATGACAAAAGATATTTTCGCCAATTCACTGGGTTGAAGGTCAATGCCGCCCGGAATGATAAACCAGCGGTGACTGCCCTTGATCGGCCGCGCGAAACGCACGGCAATAAGCAGCAGCGTCGTAAAAATAAAAAAGCCGTACGCCAGATATCCCAGTTTGCGGTAGTTAACCGTCAGCAGCAGCAACAAAATCGCGGCCCCAACAAGAATATGAATTTCCTGACGGACCATTAATCCGCGGCCGCAAATTCGCACCGCCATGAGGCTGGCTGTGCACAGCAGCGCCACGGCCAGCAGCATCAGCCACGCCAACCGCGTTGCCACAAGTTCCGGCATGACCCGATGCCAGATGGTTTCCAACAACGTGGATACCCCGGATGAACGCGAATTCCCACCGGCAAAACGGGGCATAAGTAAAGATGAATTCTCATCACGCTGGTCGGTCACGGATTGGCGGCCTCCGGCAAGTAGCCGCGCTGTTGCATCAGCTCAATACACTCTTTCACGATCGGCCCGGCGACCTGCCCGCCATAGCCGCCCATTTCCACCACCGCCGCGATGACATACTTGGGATGATCCGCCGGCACGCAGCCGATAAACCAGCCGTCATCACCTTTGACCACAGTGGTTTTGCCGTTGGTTCGCACCAGTTCGGCGGTCTGCGCGGTGCCGGTCTTCCCTTCCACCGGCAACGTAAAATCATCCATATTCGCGGTCCCCAGGGGGCCGTGCACCACCAAATACATTCCCTTATATATATATTTAAGATAAGAGGTGTTGATAGGAATCTTCCGCGCCGGCGGGCGGTGGAATTGCTCAATTAACTGCGGCCGCATCCAGAGTCCGCCGCGCAGCATGGCCGTGTAACCATTGGCCATCTGCAACGGCGTCACCGCCATTGGCCCCTGCCCGATACCCATCATAATCGCATCATCCAGACGCTTTATTTTGCTGATGGCGTGATCCGTCGGCGGAAGATAACCGCTGGTCTCTTCCGCCAGCCCAATACCCGTGGGCGAACCCAGGCCGTAGCTGCGATAGGCGGCGACCAATCGGGTAAGCCCCAGTCGCATGCCGACGTTGTAGAAAAATACGTCGCAGGATTCCTCAATTCCGGTGACCACATCGGTCGGGCCGCGTCCGTATGGATACGAATCATCACGAAACACATTGGGATGATCAGGAAACAGTTCCGGGCCGCAGTTGATGATGGTATCGGGCGTAATAACGCCCAGGGTCATGGCAATAGACGCTTCCAGCGGTTTAACAATGCTGCCGGGGGGAAACGCGCTGGACATGGCCCGATCCATCAAGGGTAGCCGGGGATCTTTTAACAACAGTGAATAATTTTTGTGAATGGTATTAATGTTATAACCCGGCTCTGAAAGCATCAGCAGCACGCGATTGTGCCTCACGGACAGGACTACCACCGCCGCATTGTGCATCTGCCCGTTAAAATACAACAGGTGCGTCGTGGGATCCTCTAATTTTTCCCTTAGCGCCCGCTGCAGATTAATATCCAGCGTCAAGCGAATATTCTGCCCGGGAACCGGCTTGCGATAATCTTCCTTTACTTGATGACCTTCCAGATTCACCAGCCGCACACCACGCGCGCCGCGTAATAATTTTTCAGCCGCATGTTCCACGCCCGTGGCCCCCATGGTATCGCCCGGCAAATACCCCCGCAGATGCCCACGCGTATCCCGCAGACTGCCCGCAATCAGCCGGGGAAGCACAAACGGGTGCTGTTCCACCACCGTTGCGGTGACTTGTCGCATATAACCGATCAGATGCGCCCCGACATCGTTATACGGATATATCCGGTGCGTGCCGGCCTGCACCACCAGACCCGGATAGCGGCCCGCGTGCTTTTTGAAATACGCCGCGGCGGCAAAGCCGATATCGGGAATCACAGTATGAGCCTCATGGGCTTCTGCCAGATCAATGCTGTTGGCCAGGCCCATTTGCTCATCCAGATCATCCGGAGATGTTCCCGAATGCACCGCATGGGAATACCGGACCGTCCAGACATCTTCCCGCAGCAACTGCATTCGACTGCGGATGTTATCAAAGCTGTGCAGCACCTGTCCCAGCGGCACGCCGCAATGATCCGCAATGGATTCCGGCATGCGGTCCAGCTCAGTATTGATTTTGCGCTTTTCCACCGGCAGGCGCACCAGCAATTGTGCGCGGGATAATTTAAGGCGTTCCAGACGGCGAATGGCCACCGTCGTGATCCACAACGCGTCATGGTTCATTGCCTGATAGTCAATGGCCAGGTTGTAACATGGCGTTTCCACCGCCAGCAGCCGACCGTCACGATCCATAATTTCGCCCCGCCGGGTGGGAATCATGTAGTGGCGATAGGTAAAACTGCGGGCTTCATCGCGCCAGTGCTGGTGCTGGAATATTTCCAGCGCCGCTAAGCGGGCACCAATGACGGCCATCGCCAGGGTTGCCACAACAACCAGCATGATTAATCGCCGCCTTAACATCTGAATTGAATTCCTCTATGGTTGCCGCCGCATAACCGATTACCGTCTGCGCTATTGATCTTAGCGTAATGCCCCGGATGATTTCAACGCATCCGGGCGTTCAATAGTCCCTAAATGGCATGTACCAAGTGCCGCTATTTAATATCCGCACTCGGAGGACTGCGGCGGCCTGATTCACCGGGCCATGCCCCGGCGATGCTGCATATCAAAGCCGAGCATATCTCCCAGCAAAAATAAAGCTCGGAAAATCCATGGCGCAACCGCGGCGGTATACAGGCTGCTGGATAATATCACGCCCGCGTACGCCAGGCCGTTTATAATCGGCACCGGCCGACCGGCAAAATACAGGGCCAGATGGCCCAACAGCACGCGCCCCGCCAGGAACAGTAACACCGCCAGAAACGTTATAACCATCTGCCCCAGCACGCTGGATCGAAAAATGTGCATTCGGATGCTGACAATGCCCAGGGCGATCATGCCCGCCAGAATCGCTTCTAATCCAACAATAGACTGTCCGGTAAGGTCATACATCAGCCCGCACCAGAAGCAAGCCAGCAGCGCGGCATCTTTCTCGGCAAACAGCGCATAGAACACCGCCAGCATGAAAATATATTCAAGATGGAAATAGCCGAATTCACTCCATTGCCCGAGGTGCGCGGCCTGAAGGGCCGTGGCAAAATAGAGCAACAGAAAAAACGTCAGCCACCGCATAATAGAGAGTATGCCGCCAAACGCGCCTTAAGGGAAGCGACGGGCATTTACGGATTGGGGCCGTAAGTGATTTTCTTCCATTGGTCCGGCTGTACCGTCACCATCGCATCGCTGCGAATCTTATCATATTGCTGCCGGGTAATCACCGCCGTTACCGCACCGACCTGATTGGGATCATGATGGTAGCGAATGACCAACCGATCCGACATCACGTTGACATCATACATCGGTCCGTTGATGATGACTTCGTTAAGTGTGCCGGTTTCATCGCCCTTCATGGACCAGGGGCCGACCGAACTTATCAGGGCCTGAGTGTCCGGAAGGATATTGGACGACGCCGGGATCGGCACATCAATGGCTGACCGCCGCTGCGCGCCGTCAATGACGCTTAGCGTGTAGTGCGAAGGTGCCGTCAAATCAACCGGCGGCTGCTGGTAGGTGCAGCCGGCCAGCAGCAGACCGAAAATGCCGGCCAGAATCATACGCTTTGAAGATTTTGCAATCACGCCTGTTTCCCCTTGTGAATAAAAAAAGACATCCCTGTATTTTCCAGACGCATCAGCGCCTGATTTTATTGCATGGATAACTGCCGCCCTTACGCCGATTTTAGATCAAACACCGGCGTTCCAGTAATCAACGGTCGCCGGGGAGCGGTAAGGGCCTCATCAAGATCAAACACATCCCGAAAGTCTTCCACGCTGTCTTCCGGCGTTTTGTGCATAATACCGCCTTCCACCATGGCGAAAACGATTTTACCAAAATCCATGGTAGTGTGAATATTCCAATGCGCCAATACCGCACCGGCCATAATCCCATACTTGCGGATGGCCAGATCACGCAGCCCCCTGGCCAAATCCTGGCCCGATACGTGCCGTTGCCCCCCCGGCGGTTCTTCGCCGCTCTCCGCGGGATGCACGCGCTGAACGGTTTCTGCCAGACCTTCCCGCACAAAGTCAAACGCCTCCGGCGCGTAGTGCGACTGTTCCACCACATCCATGCTCGATTTCTTTGTAAGTTTATTCATGATCCGCACAATTCCAATAAGGCGTATCAACGCTGTCCATGGCGATTGATCCGCCGGTTAATAATTATATACAATTTGCCGCCCATTGGCGATCCCAATGTCACAATGCCCACCGCGCGTACGCAAGCGAATAGGTTGACTGCGGGCGCAATATGGCGGTCGAAGCCTACAATAGAGATGTCCCCCGTTTCGCTCTCTGCTATACAAGCGTCGCGATGAAACGCCGCAGCCTCTCTTCTTCAGCGTGTTGGTTCGTGAACCAATCAGTCGACCAGATACGGTAAAGTCGCCAGCCGCGGGCGACGATTATCTCCTCGCGCAGCCGGTCCCTGTCCCGCGCAGATTTTGAGGAGTGGTAGGTCGCGCCGTCACACTCTATTCCGAAAAGGAACTCGTCAGTTGATCCGGGTTTCAGCACACCCATATCGATAAAAAATCCTGCAACGCCAACTTGGGCCACAACTTCGAGCCCAGTGGCGCGCACCACCCTGGCAACCGCGATTTCGAACATAGAATCTGCTCCGCGCTCCGTGCCGGTTCCCGGGTCGCGGATTCTCCCCGTTTCTGCGAATTCCAAATATCCCCGCAAACTGCTGAGGCTTCGACGGTCGGAATCGGTGTCGCTTTCTAAGCTGGCGTGGATGTCGCCAGAGCGCATCGAGGAAAACACCTCGACTCTCCGCCTTGCCCGCGTAATTAGCACGTTCAACCGCCGCCAGCCTTGGGCACCGTTCATCGGCCCAAATCGATTAAATACCTTACCGGTCAAGGGGTCAGGGCCGTAGGTACAGGAAATAAATATGATGTCTCGCTCGTCACCTTGGAGATTCTCAAGGTTTTTGACGAATAACGGATCCGCGTGGTCGCGCAGCCGTTGGACTGCCGCTATCGCTTCAGCATCCTGGCTGCATATCGCGTCGAGCCGATCCTCAATAGCAGACTGCTGCTCGGCATTAAGCGTCCCCACTCCGACCGATTCGTTCGTCCCGGATTTTGCTTGCTCCACAACCGCCCTTGCGACAATATCCGCTTCCGCTGGGTTGCAACCCCCAGTAAACCGGCCGCTATCGACGAAATGGAAATGTACCCCCAGCGTGCCGGCATCTCGCGTTGGCGATGGGAAAACGACCAACTCTCCGTCATAGAACCGCTCGTTCGAAAATGTGATAAGTGATTCGTGCTGGCTGCGGTAGTGCCATTTTAGCCTTCTGGAAGGAAACGACTTGGCGGCCACATCAAGTATTGATTCGCTATTATCTAGAAAGGTTTCAATTTCCTCCGGCGTTTGCTCGTCGCCGAGGCGATCAAAAAAACTCGTCGGCGGGAGCTGGTTGCGATCCCCAACGACGACCAACTGCTTCGCACGGGCCGCCGCTCCCAATGCGTCTTCCGGCTTCACCTGCGAGGCCTCGTCCATAATCACCAAGTCAAACTGGAAACCGCCTGCGGGCAGGAACTGCGCCACGGATAGCGGGCTCATCATGAAACAGGGCTTCAGCGCCTGTAGCGACAGCCCGGCTCTTCGGACCAGCTCCCGTATCCTGCAAAAGCGCGTCTGCTTTTGAATTTCGTGGCGGATCAGGCCCATTTCCGTCAGTTCGGCGACTCTCCCGGTGGAGATGCCCCGGACCACCGCACGCGTAGTACAAGAGGCAGCGACCCACAGCGGAGCCTGCTGCATTATCTCACGATCCAGCTTCTTGAATCGCTCACGGCAACCTTCGATACCCAACCGACTGAAATCGGCCAGGCAAGGATTTTTACGGATCAAGTTTTCCGCCAGCCGCTCGTGGACGGTGCGGTCAAACGTGTCGGCGGCTTGATCGGCCGGGATATCACCGACGATTATAGCATCAACCCATCGCTGCAATCCGAGGTCGCCCGCTGCGCTGATCGCGCGGTTAAGAGCCACCAACTGCGGAAGACTGGCAAGTGTCGCACGGAGGTGCCCAATTTTCCCGGCGCAGGCCGGATCCTCGGTATCCTGGCCGAGGGAAAGCAGTGTTGGTGCGGTTGCACCAAAGCGGTCTACCTTGCACCGCAAATCTTTCCACCTGCCGATCGCAAATTTTACCTGGTGCAGGAACTCGTGCAGCTTCTTCAGGCGCTCCGCAACCTCCGACTGGAAGCACCAGCGTGTAACTGCATCCGGTAACCCCAGCTTTGCGAGTGACCCGGTATACTGGAGCATCGACCGAAGCGCGGCGGCCTGGATATCAGGGTCTTTTAGTTTTCCGGAATTCCGACCAATTTGAGCGCCTTATGAACCTTGACGGAGTGGTGTCGGAGTGCGGCGGCGATAT
>DAHVEJ010000230.1 GCA_027313145.1 Phycisphaerales bacterium
TTAATGGGTGGGATCGCGCCGATGATATCGGAACCGTCGGATGCGGCGAGCGCGCTATTCGCGACGCGGCGGCACATAAATGTGCCGGCTAACATCACGGCTGAGGTCGCCAGTACATATTGCCACGCCTATGATCTGGCGGTGGGAATTCGCGGTTTGACCCCAAGCGGGCATGTCGGATAAACTAATGGACTTGTCGCGGTCGATAGCCGGAGCCGATTGGCGTTGGTAAATCGCCGGGGCCAAAGCCCTTTTGGGGGATGGTGTAACGGTAGCACAGCAGATTTTGGTTCTGCTTGTTCTGGTTCGAATCCAGATCCCCCAGTTTTGGCTAAAATCCAAAACAGAGCAGAATCGGGCTGAGGCCCGATAGAGCAGGAGACAGGAGAGAGTTGACAGGAGAGCAAATACGGCTGGGACAAGCGAGGGGCTGTCGCCGAAACATTGTTGCTCCTGCGGGCTGCTTGCAACCGCTTGAGGCGTTTTGGGCGGGGGAGATTTCATGTGGCGGAAACACATTCTCCAGAGTTTGACAAAAGGATGTTTTATTCATGCCGTTAGCCGCTATTATCCTCGCAGCCGGTAAATCCACGCGTATGAAAAGTCAACGTGTCAAGGTTCTGCATGAAATATGCGGGCGGCCCATGCTGGCGTATGTGTTGGATGCCGCACGGCAAGCCGGTGTGCAGCGGATCGTTGTGGTTGTGGGCCATGACCGGGAATCGGTCATGCGGGAATTTGCGGATCAAAGCGACATTGTATGGGTGCATCAGTCGGAGCAAAAAGGTACGGGACACGCCGTACAGATGTGTCGCTCGGCATTTCATGATTTTGCGGGGGAAGTATTTGTGCTCGCCGGCGATGGGCCGCTGATTCGTGCCCAGACATTAACACGAATCCTGGAAGCGCATCGCGCCCAAAACGCGGCAATGACTTTGGCGACCAGTGTAATTGACAACCCGCAGGGTTATGGACGGATTGTCCGTGATAGCGCGGGCGAAATTCTCGGCATTGTGGAGGAGAAAGACGCATCCGTTGAGCAACACCAGATTCATGAGGTAAATCCGTCGTATTATTTGTTTAATTCGACTCAGCTTTTCAAAGCATTGGATGACATTCAGCCAAATAATCAGAAAGGCGAATATTATTTAACGGATACCTTGGCCATCTTGCGCCGTGCCGGTCAACGGGTAACGGCCTTGGCGGCAGTACCCGCGGAGGACATTTTAAGCATCAATTCCCGCGTGGAATTGGCCGTGGTAAGCCGGGTCATGCAACAGCGAATCCAGGCGTCCGTGATGGATTCGGGCGTAACAATTATCAGCCCGGAAAACACATGGATTGAATTTGGGGCGAAAATCGGTCAAGATACTGTGCTCGAGGCGTTCGTGTGGGTTGGGGCGGGGGCGGAAATCGCGCCAGCCAGCCATGTGGCGGCCTCGACGGTAATTGGCCGCGGCGGAAAATTCCCTGCGGAATAGCCGGCGGATTTGATCGCATGAATTCGCGAAGGGTTTTAAGCGTCTGTGCGGCAGACGTTTGATTCATGGATGAAAAACTCGGTACGGCGCGGCAGCGCGCCACCGGGGAAGTTTTGTTTTGAGAACGGCGAAAAATAATTCGCCTGGGTAAATTCGATGAATGATCTGCAACATGCACTGAAGATTTTCGCCGGCCGGTCCAATCCAGCCCTGACGAAAAATATTTGCGATCATATCGGCATTCCGCTGGGCAAAGCCCGCACGGAAAGTTTTCCCGACGGAGAACTGATCGTCAAGCTGGATGAAGATGTCCGCGGCCGCGATTGTTTTATCGTTCAACCCACCTGCCAGCCGGTCAACGACACGCTTATTGAATTGCTGATCTGGGTGGATTGCCTGATGCGGGCCTCGGCCATGCGAATTACAGCAGTGGTACCCTATTTTGGTTACGCCCGGCAGGATCGCAAAAGTGAAGGGCGGACACCCATTACCGCAAAGATGGTCTCCAACATTATCACCGCCGCCGGAGTGGACCGGGTTATTGCCATGGATCTTCATGCGGCGCAGGTACAGGGATTTTTTGATCTGCCGGTGGATCATCTCCTGGCGTCGCCGGTATTTGTGGCCTGGTATAAAAAACAATTGCCCAGCCTGGGACGTATCGCCATTGTCTCACCTGATCCGGGAAATCTAAAAGCCGCCAGTTATTACGCGGAAGTCCTCGGTGGCGATCTGGCCTTTATTGATAAACGACGGCAGTCAAGCACTAAAGTGACCATGTCCACCATTGTCGGCGATGTAAAAGATAAAACCGTGCTGATGTTTGACGACATGATCACGACCGGCGGAACCGTCGCGGAAGCCAGCCGAATATTAATGGATCATGGTGCCCGAGCGGTACATATTGCCGCCACGCACGGCATATTCGCCGGCAATGCGATTGAACGCCTGGTCAAAAGTCCGATTGAGAAAATTGTTATCACGGATACGGTTCCACTGGAGGCACGGTTGGATCCCATACGCGATCGGCTGGTGGTGCTGTCGGTGGCGGATTTGCTGGGTGAAGCCATTAAACGCATACACCTGAATCAGTCGGTTTCAATCCTGTTTGATAACGGCGGTAACGGCGGGAAGCGGTAAAAATACGTCAATGAATGTAATGGATAGTTTAGTAAACACATACTTATTTATCAGGAGAATCAGCCATGGTGGCAGCAACTGAACACAAACGTCATACACTGGAAGTCAATATTCGCAGCGCTCCGGGGCGCAAGGGTGCTGTGCACTTGAGGGAAAATGGGAAAATTCCAGGCGTAGTTTATGGACTGGCCAAAGAGAATCTGTCCATCGAACTAGGTGCCAAGGAAGCCGAACGCGCCATTCACTCCGGAGCGCATCTGGTGGACATTAAACTTAACGGATCCGTTGAGCACGTGTTGATTCAGGATGTGCAATATGATCATCTGCAGTCGGTCATTGAGCATGTTGATTTCATGCGCATTGACCCCACGCACAAAGTCCGTGTCAAAGTTCCGATAGAATTCCGCGGAACCCCCAAAGGTGCCAAAGAAGGCGGTATTCTCGAAGTGCAAATTGCCGAGCTGGAAGTGGAAGTTCTGCCACTGGAAATTCCGGATAAGATTCGCTTTGATGTGGAACATTTGGAAATTCACGGCCTGGTCCACGCCAAAGATATTCCTCTGCCGACGGGTGCCCGTTTGCTGAATCCGGCCGATCAGATACTCTGTCAGGTGCGGACGGTCAAGGAAGAAGTCGCAGCGGAAGCAACCGTGGCTGCCGGAGCGGCGGAACCAGAGGTTATCGGCAAGAAGCCGGCGGAAGAAGGTGCTGCGGATGCCGCCGCCGCCGGGAAACCCGCACCGGCCGCCAAAAAGGACGCACCCGCGAAAAAATAAGTGTTGGAACAGACGCCGGTTACCGGTTGGTTGCAGCCGCCTTGGCCGCATGATCCATCGGAACTTGCGGCAGGTTCTATATTGGGAAATAGTCCGGTACACAGGCAGGACGGCATGAAACTCGTCGCCGGTTTAGGGAATCCAGGTGCGGAATATGCCCGCACCCGGCATAACGCGGGCTTCATGGTGCTCGATATACTGGCCCAGCAAGCCGGAGAACGCTGGAAATCAGGCTTTGACGGCTTATGCTGCCAGATTGTCGGCGAAGAGAAAATTCTGCTGCTGAAGCCCGCGACGTTTATGAATCGCAGCGGGCAGTCGGTGGCGGCGGCCCTGCGATTTCATGCGTTGAGTATGGCCGATTTGCTGGTGGTGGTGGATGATATTTATCTGCCCTGCGGCAAGATTCGTATGCGGGCCGGCGGCTCAAGCGGCGGCCATAATGGCCTATCTGATGTGCAGCGGCACATGGGGCCGTTTGCCAATGCCGCAGGGCAGCCAGCCACGCAATATGCCCGCCTGCGGATTGGCATTGGCGAACCGGGCCGCGTGCCGCTGGAGGCTTATGTGCTGTCGGCATTTTCACCCGGACAATGGGCGGAAATGCAGACAGGTTTGAACCAGGCCGCAGACGCGGTACAATACTGGGCTTTGCATGGCGTAGAGAAAGCGATGAGTCGCTTTAACGTCGGCAACGAGGGTTTGGAGAAGTGAATTTTTTGTGCCCGGCGGTGAAACCCATGGCGGCGCGTGTTGCGCTGCTCGCCGTCTGGAGCGATTTGGAGCGTTTATGGCTACGCATATCCGGCAGTACGAGGCAATGTTTCTTCTCAACGCGGGTTACGCCAGCGGAAATTGGGATGCGGCAAAAGCAGAGGTGGAACACATTTTTCACCGCGCTAATGCCGAAATTTTACATCTGAAAAAATGGGATGAGCGGCGGCTGGCTTATCCCGTAAAGGGCAACAAGCGCGGCGTGTATGTCCTGGTGTTTTTCAAGGCGGAAGGCCCGAAGATCGCCGGGATTGAACGTGATGCCCAGTTATCGGAAAATATTCTCCGGGTACTGGTCATCAAGGCGGAACACCTGGCATTAAAGGATATTGAAGCCATGGTGCCCCAGCAACCCATCGTCGAAGATCACTTCGGACGCCACACGTCACCGCGCCGCTCTGATCGGGATCGCGCACCCAATGCGGAGGCTGCTGAAATCGTTGTCGATGCGATTGAAGATACGGTCGTTGACATTGCGGATGGCAAGTAACAACCCCTCCCGCAGAATAACGGCGGCATGAAGATGATCCTAAAAATCACCCGTATTGACGCGGGTGTGTAGGCAGGAGCAGTTATGGCCAATTTAAACAAAGTGTTTCTGATGGGTAATTTAACGCGCGATCCGCAGTTAAGTTTCCTCCCCAGCCAGACGCCTGTTTGTGAAATGGGCCTCGCCGTCAATCGCCGCTGGAACGGCCAGGACGGTCAGCCACGCGAGGAAGTCACCTTTGTGGATTGTGTTTCCTATGGCCGACAGGCGGAAACGCTTTCTAAATACCTCCGCAAGGGCAAACCTGTATTTATTGAAGGGCGTCTGAAGCTCGACCAATGGGAAGCCCAGGATGGCACCAAGCGCAGCCGAATGCGCGTGATCATCGAAGGCTTCCAATTTATCGACAGCCGCCCCGCCGGCGGCGGTGATTCCGCCGCCCCGGAAGATGAATCAGGTGCCCCGGCGGCCAGACCCGCCTATCGCCCCGCGGCCCGCACCGTGCCTGCCCGGCCGGCCCCCAATGAAGAGCCGCCGCCGGAAGTCGATGCACCGCCCATTCGGGATGACGATATCCCATTTTGATCGCAGAAATAATTTTGGAATTGCAAGAAGTTAGAAAAATTTAAAAATACCGAGGTACACTATGAAAGTTTTATTAACCGACACCATTAACAACATCGGCACCGTTGGCGAAGTCGTGGACGTCCGCGATGGCTATGCCCGCAACTATCTGTCGCCCCGCAACCTTGCCGTGGCCCCAACCGATGGCAACGTCAAGCGCTATGAAGCCGCCCGCAAGGAATACGAAGCCAAGCTCAAGCTGCTACGCGAACAAAAGGAAAAACTGGTTCTTGCGATGGAAGGCTTGGAAATCACCATTGCCCGCGCCTCCAACGAAGAGGGGCACCTTTTCGGCTCCGTATCCCGCCGCGATATTGCCGAGGAACTTCAGAAGCTCGGACACGCTGTACAGGCCGAGGATGTGCGGCTGGATGAACCCCTGCGCCGCATCGACACCTTCCAGGTTCCCGTTCAACTGGCCGGCGACCTGAAATGCCAGATCAAGATCTGGGTTGTCCGCGAAAAATCAGCCGAAGGTCAGCCCGCAGTTGCTTCTGGCGAATCAGCCGCGGCGACGCCAGCCCCCGACAGCGGCGAACCAGCTTCGGAATAATAGCCCCGGGCTTTTATCGGACAATTTAAGCGATCAGGTGGA
>DAHVEJ010000231.1 GCA_027313145.1 Phycisphaerales bacterium
TTCATTATCCCGGGACATCGTATACTGAATGCTCATCATGGCACCAATCGCCGTATTGACTGCCGAAATCAGCAATAGTCCAAACACAATGCCGCAAATCCAGCCGAAAGGGCGGCCGACGAAATCGCTGGCCATCACGCGTAAAACCGCATTCTGTATCTCATTTTCCCGCTTGAAATTTTTATCCATACTAGCGACAGTGCCCACCATCTGCGGATGAGTTTGCCAATCTGGATGCGTCCGCTTAAATTTATGCACCTGCTGATGCAGCACAATCGCGGGGGTGGTAAACCTCTCCGTCGGCTTGCCGGGCGTGGGACTTAGTGCGCACATGCCCACGGCGAGCACCAAATTAAGCACCACGACTTCCACCAAAACCGGCAGAATAGTCTTTCGCGCCGTCTGCTTGACCGGGCGTACCATTACACCGGTCATATTGGCCACAGCTTCCACACCTGAAAGGGCCAGGACTACATTGACAAACGCAAACCATTTATCCGTGAAATGGCCGGTGATTTGTCCGTAGGTCATAATGCGATGCCAACCCTCCGCAAGATGCGGTACGCTGAAGACGGTAATCACCAGCGTAAGGACAAACGTCGCCATGGCGACAATCAACGCCAAAACGCCCACTTTTCGCAAACCAAAATAATTCAGAAAGCCAATAAGAATTATCGCGCCAATGCCGCAAATTGGTACTAATGGGCCGTCATTGGGAACGCCGATATATTGAATGCCGTCAAATGCCGACATCGCCGCCGTGACTATATAATCGGCGCATAACAGCAGCGCACCGATAACCGCCAATTGCCGGCTCAGATGCTTAGCGGAAGAATATACACCGCCCCCATCGGGAAAACAGCGGCAAATAATCGTGTATGCCCAGCCCACCAGCGCGACTAATACGCCAACGGCTAAAACATACCAGAAGCTCTGATAAAGCGAATAAAAGAACGCGAGCCCCAGAACGTAAAATCGGCTCGTGCCCCAATCGCCATACAATATGGCCGACGCATGATACCATTTTAACTCTCGTGGGCGTTCGTTATGTCGAACGGAATGATCCATTATACTCCGGCCTGCCAATTTCTCCCGCTGTCGGCGAAAACCACCGCCAATACTTGGCCCTTGCCCAGCGAACTAAAACGCGATGGTATACCGATATTGTCGTTAGTCAAGCCTTCCCCCTGTTCGGACACGCGGAAGATCGCAGCCATCGGGTGACGATTCAAATTGTATGCTACATTCCATTTTTTTGATTTTCATGCGATAGTAGCTTCCTGGCAAGCGTGAATCCGAATTGGAGAAAAATTGTGACGCAGCGAATATTAATTACCGGTGGGGCGGGGTTCATTGGTTCCCATCTCGCGGACAGCCTTCTGCAGCGTGGAGACGCCGTTTACATCTTAGACAATGAATCCACCGGAACGCGAGCCAACATTGAACACCTTTCCTCCAATCGCCAGTTACATTTTATTCCCGGCAGTATCATGGATGAAGCGGTGATATCCCGTCTGGTTGGAACGTGCCATTATGTTGTTCATTTAGCGGCAGCGGTAGGCGTGCAATATATTCTTGATAACCCACTGGAAAGTATCCTTACCAATGTGGTGGGAACCGAGCGTGTGCTCAACGCATGTCGAGATTTTGAAAAGCCGCTCTTTCTAGCCAGCACCAGTGAGGTTTACGGCCTGCAAACGCACGCGCCGCTGAAGGAAAATGATTATTGTGTTCTGGGAGCCACTTCGGTCAGCCGGTGGTCCTATGCCTGTTCTAAAGCACTCGATGAATTTATGGCTCTTGCCTACCATCAGAAACAGGCGTTCCCGGTGACCATTGGCCGCTTTTTTAATACGGTTGGGCCTCGGCAGTCACCGGCCTACGGCATGGTGCTGCCGCGCCTGGTTGATCAGGCCCTGCAGAATCAAGCTTTAACCGTGTACGGCGATGGCCGCCAGACCCGGACATTTACCCACATTCATGATGCTGTCCAGGCCATCACGTTGCTGATGGATCATCCGCAGGCTGCCGGCGATGTTTATAATATTGGTGGAACAGAGGAAATAAGCATCCTGGCCTTAGCCCAGCGCGTGCTGGAAATCACGGGCAGTGCATCAAAAATCAAGTTAATTCCCTATAATGAGGTATTCAACAAGAATTTTGAAGATATGCCCCGGCGTGTTCCGGATACGAGCAAACTCAAAGCCGCGACGGGATTTTCTCCGCAGGTGGATCTCAATAAAATGATTGCGGATGTCATCGCCGATCGGAAAGGTAAACTCGCCAAGTAGCGTATTTTTTTCATAGCGGCCAAGGCTAAGTCCCATTTGCGACATCACCAAGAAGACAAAAGTCTTTTTCTTTTGCGAAGATAATTGTGGCTATTTGGCATGGATTTTGAACATTATATAACGTCCTATAATATATGTTATGTTAAATTGCGCCAAATAGGAGTAAATCCATACGCCGTCACCGGCAGGAATAACGCCACTTTGTCGCTGGACGTGCCATCTGCTGTGCTCCTGTAGTATAATCCCTCTGGAAAAAGCCCTTTCAAGTTGAAATGGGCGTTGTTCGATGGAACCGTGATTAACAGGAAAGCCATGAATCATCCTCCTATTGTTGCTATTGTCGGTGCCACCGGTGCGGTGGGCGTAGAGTTTCTTCGATGCTTGGAGGAACGTAATTTTCCGTTGGCTGAATTACGGCTCTTTGCATCAGCGCGCAGTGCCGGAAAGCACATGACCTTTCGCGGGCAATCCTTAGTGGTGCATGAACTTACGGAGCAGAGCTTTTCCGGCGTGGATATTGCATTATTCTCCGCCGGTGGTTCGCTTAGTAAAAAATTTGGTCCGATTGCCGCCAAAGCCGGTGCAGTGGTCATCGATAACAGTTCGGCGTTTCGGATGAACCCGGATGTGCCGTTAATTGTTCCGGAAATTAATCCACAGGAGATCAACAACCATAAAGGTATCATTGCGAACCCCAATTGCTCGACCATCATTGCCATTGTACCGTTGTGGCCGCTACACAAAATCAACCGAATCACCCGGATCATTGCGGCCACCTATCAGGCCGCCAGCGGTGCCGGGGCGGCAGCCATGCAGGAATTACTGGACGCCACAAAAGCAGCGCTCAATGGCCAGGAGTACCCCCCCACGGTACTACCCCACCCGTACGCGTTTAATGTGTTTAGCCACAACGCGTCCGTTGATCTGCAAACGGGCTACAATGAGGAAGAAATAAAAATGGTCAAAGAAACGCGAAAAATCTTCGGTGACCCCGATATTCGTATTTCTGCTACCTGCGTTCGCGTGCCGGTTTTGCGGGCTCATTGCGAATCGCTGACCGTAGAATTTATGTCCCCTATTCAAGCTGATCAAGTTCGAGACATTCTTTCGCACGCGCCGGGCGTTAAAGTTGTAGATCAACGGGAAAAGAATTACTTTCCCATGCCTCGGGACGCTTCCGGGCAGGGCGATATCCTTGTGGGGCGAATTCGCAATGATTTAAGTGATCCGACGGGTCGCAGCATTGCCCTGTTCGTCGCCGGTGACCAGTTGCTCAAAGGGGCCGCTCTCAATGCGGTGCAAATCGCCGAATTACTGGTGGCTAAGAACTAAAGCCTCTCGCCCGCCGTTCGTGGTAGGACAGAAAATGTCCCACCGGCAACTTGTACTATAGCAGCCGACGTTAACCCCCGCTGGAATGCCAACTGGAACGCCACTATGCCTGAAGGCCGCTACAAAATGCTTGTCGCTTACGATGGAACCGCCTATTGCGGCTGGCAACGGCAAATTGAGCCGGTGGTAACGGTACAACGCACTATTGAGAAAGCGGTTGGGTATATCGTTGATCATCCGGTCACTGTCATAGGGGCATCCCGCACCGACACCGGTGTGCATGCCCAGGGACAAATTGCGGTGATGACCGTCAACACGCATTTAGATGCCCAGCGGCTGCGCCTGGCAATTAACAGTCGGCTGCCGCCCGATATTCTGATCCGCGAAATCGAGCCGGTCGACGAGAACTTTAATATCCGCAGCGCTCGCAGTAAGCGCTACCGGTATTTGATCTGGGCGGATCGGGATCGTCCGATTTTTTATCGCCATTATGTCTATCACCATTGGCGGCACTTAGAACTGCCCGTCATGCAGGAAGCCTGCAGGCTTTACGAAGGGAAGCATGACTTTATTGCATTTCGCGGAAGGAAAGATGACCGGCAAACGACGGTCCGAGATATTTTTCATTGCAGTATCCATCAGCGCGGACCGATAATAATCTTTGCCGTGGAAGGTAGCGGATTTCTGTATCACATGGTGCGTACCATGGTGGGCACAGTGCTGGACATTGGCCGCGGGCATGGTGAACCCCACCGTGTGACGGAACTTTTAGCATCCGGAGATCGGGGATCTGTGGGGCCGTGCGCACCGGCGGCTGGATTAACTCTTCAATGGATTCGCTTTTAATGGGTGCTTTATATCAAGCAGACGAATGTAAAATGGACTTTGCCGGTTGAAAATAGTACACGTCATAACGCGTTTAATTGTCGGCGGCGCACAGGAAAATACGATCCTGACATGCGAAGGTCAGCAGCGGCGCGGCAATGATGTAACGTTAATTACCGGTCCAAGCACCGGCCCGGAAGGATCGCTGATGCAGCGTGCCGGCGAAGGGGGTTATCGGGTAATCGTGGAAGAAACTCTGGTTCGTAGTGCCCATCCGATCATGGATGCACGGGCGTATCAACGGCTTAAAAAGTTATGCATAAAACTGCAGCCCGATGTCATCCACACGCATTCCAGTAAAGCCGGTATTGTGGGGCGCGTTGCAGCCTGGAATTGCAAGGTTCCCGTTGTGGTGCACACCATCCATGGACTGGCGTTCCATCCATATCAGTCCAAGCTCACCAACGCCGCATGGATCGCGCTGGAACGTTTCGCCGCCCGGCGGTGCCATAAAATCGTCTCGGTAGCCGATGCGATGACTCGTCAGGCTCTGGCGTGCGGCGTAGGAAAACCGGAACAATTCATTACCGTTTACAGCGGGATGGATATTAAGCCGTTCTTAACAGCCGCTGATCAGCGTGCCCAGGCACGGAGGAAACTTGGAATCGCCGACGACCGGATCGTCATGGGAACCATCGCTCGCTTACAGCCGCTCAAGGGCCATGACGATCTACTTGCCATTGCCGCAAAATTATTCGCGGCCCAACCGCGTTTGCTATTTCTCTGGATCGGCGATGGCCAATTTCAGCCGCGGATCATGGCAAAGATTCGCAGCGCCGGATGGCAGGATCGTTTTATTCTTACGGGTCTCGTTCCGCCGGCGCAAGTGCCGCAACTCATTCCGGCCATGGATATGATGGTGCATCCGAGTTATCGGGAAGGCTTGCCCCGCGCGGTGGCCCAAGGAATGCTGGAAGCCATTCCGGCAATTGTGTACAACTGCGACGGTGCCAATGAAATCTGTATTGATGGGCACAGCGGTATTCTCGTGGAACCAGGGGATCTGGCCGGTTTGCAAAACGCTATTCTTCAGTTATCTGAAAATGCGGACCTTCGCAACGCCATGGGCGCGCACGGACAAGTTCTGGCGGCAAAAAGATTTGACGCCACTATCATGGTAGATTCACTGCTGAACGTTTATCAAAAAGTCCAAGGAGAACGGCATGTTTCTTAAATACCCGCGATGCGTCAAATATGCCGGCAGCTATTTATTGCCGGCCCTGATCGCGCTATTTTTTGCACCCGCCGGCATGGCCTT
>DAHVEJ010000232.1 GCA_027313145.1 Phycisphaerales bacterium
GTGATATCCAGCACGAAATCCCATTTGGGCGTTTGCTGTGCCATTGGCTGGTGCGCAACGGCATATACGGCTCGCCTGGCGTTAAGAACCTGACACAAACCGGCCAGCAATATTCGAGGGCGCAACGTCGCCTGGCGGGCCATGCCCCCAGCATCCGCCGCAAGTCGCAACAACAACCGAACATCGTCAATGCGCAGAGTGTCGACGGATATCATGCCTCATCGTCCCATCTTGCGTTCCAGACCGTTCCCCAGCGGTCTGACGAACGTTCATACTTCCACTTTGACTCACAGCCTCTTGGGCCCGACGCGTGTCCCGCTTTTATCGCCAGCGGATTATTTTGAACTGCACAGAAAAACCAGTTTCACGAACGGCATATATTAAAACATCTAGTTTCGTAAAAAACAAGCTCCCCAATCGACATTTGGCACCATAGCAGCACAAAAATGTTCTTTCGCTCCAAAGCATGTTAATACTCACATTCCAGATACTTCCGGGGCAAAACATTCAACCGATTGCTCCATCGCAATCGTGCTGACGCCTTAAACATACCCGGAACCAATCGCCGGTACTATAGGTAATTTTACCTATAACAGCCTGCCGGATAGCCATGGAACCGTTGATTTTCTAGGCTGTTCAGCACACCTGCCCTGCGGTGAGATGGAATTTATTCCAACCGTTTTACCCCAGTAATATATGCAGATCGGCACCCATGTGAAGTTCTACACCTATCTGATTCGGAGCATTATAACTCTTTGCATCATAGGCATTTACGTCAACTTAGTGCCCATCAAACGTCAAGCCTGCGCACCCGATAGCCCCGGTGCCCGTGGCATAATCGCAAACCGCACCAATTCCCACATGAACCAGCCATTTGCTTTTCTGAATAACCTTGGCCCGAGGTGACTTGGCGTTCCGCTGCCGCCGACGGCAGGCAGTGCTTAAGACCCCGGCCCAAATGACGGAGCAAGACAACCGCATGCAATGCGGCAGGCGGCGGTCCTGTTGGGCGCTTTGATAATTTTCAGGATCGCTTCCAGATGTCTTCGCACGGTATGTTCGCTGATGCCCAATATGCGGGCGATGTCGTTGTTGGAGCGGCCATAGGCCACATGGAGCAGCACTTCCGCCTGGCGTGGCGACAGCCCCAGCGATTCCAGGGGTGCCGCGGAAGCAATGGTCGTGGCCTCTGAAAGCAACAATATGCGCCCAAATTCCGGCGAGGATACCAAGCGTATATGCAAGCGATCCGTACCGAGTTGTTTCGTGAACACGGGCGGCGACGCAACAGGGCTGGTATCCGCTGCAGCCCCTTTGCGCAGCCAAGAGGTAATTTCTTCAGGCAGGGTCAAGACACGCCGAGCTGGTCCAGGAAAATATTTCCCCAGCCAGAACCGGGCCTTATCCGTCCACGATTCAACCTTGCTGAATCCGCTGAGCACCACAATACCTTCCGAAATGTTTTGCAACATCCCGCGGCACATTTTCATTTTGGACTGTAACCGGTGAACATGCCGTAACGACTCAAATGCCCCGGTGAAATGCGAGCGGAGAATATTGAGTATCGCCCGGTCGCGCTCGGTAAAATCCGAAAATTCGCGGTTAAACACGAGCGCTTTGATGATTCCCTTGCGGGCGGGAAGTGTCAGGGTGATCTGATATTCAATGCCGAATTTTCCGAATAGTTCTTGATATAGCCCGGTATCATGAAATTGGCGCTGGGAAATAAAATCACTGATTCGGTGGGCCGTCCCGTCGCTGGTTTTCAGGTGATGCATGAGCACGGGGTGCTGCTGGCCAAATTGCTCCAGCGTTCGGTTCACAAGTTGGGCATCAAGCTCGTCAGGCTCCAGATAATTGGTGGCCGCACCGGTTGCGGGATTTACCTCATTGTAGGCGGTGATGTCGGAACCCAGCAATTTGGCCAGACGCCGCAGCGCCAGTTGAATAATATCCTCGCGAGTTCTGGCCTGTCGAATATCGCCGAGAATATCAATGACCGCATGAAGATCCTCATTGGTAAGTAGTTCCATATTTCCCTTCTCGTCGCTTCCGCGACTGCTCAAGTGTTGAGAGAACATCCGTTCGGACGTACCACTGTCACACACTTATTTCCACCCCCCTCCAAATTTTTATCGTTTCCAACGCCAGCAAGTCTACCCCGGCGGCCCCGGCTTTGCCAGCGGCGGCTGTGGCCGCTGCCGAGGTTTTAGGTCCCCACTACGGTATACTTTCTATTTTCTACTTTCATGCGGCGGGGCCAGCATTTAGCATTGAGGAGTCCTTTTCACTGGTCAAAGAACACTGATCACGGGTCATAATGGCAACGAGCAACGAACAACGAGCAACAACCGGGGAAACCGCTAGGCAGCATAAGAGCGCAAAGAGGCGGCGTTACGACGACCACGACGATGTTCACCACAACGACACAACGACACGAAGGTACGACGGGGACGGCGAGCCAGCGAGCAACGGTCAACGTTCTTTGTGGATTTCAACTTGCTCAAGATGCTCAAGATGCTCAAGTTCGGGAGGCAAGGTGCTCAAGTTGAGCAAGTTGATGGGAGCGTTGATTTTAGCGGGTGTTCTTCAAGATGCTCAAGATGCTCAAGTTGTTTTTTTGGGGGGGTGGCTTCGCCACAGAACAGAGAAAAGTGAAAGTAGTGAGTAGAGCGGGGGCGCGGGCGTCGATTTTTGTTTGGGGATAGAGCGATCACCGTAGCTTCGACCAGGCCTTTGCCTGCGCCATTGATGCTGGAGGTATTCACTTGTCAAAGAACTATGCTCAGGCTGGCCTGAACGGTTCGATACAAGGCTATAGGCGTTGCCGAGAGTGGATAATGTGTTTCCATCCCGGCGCGCACGGGATAAACTTCTTTTGTGGATTTCGGAGACGGTTAAATTTGACCACGGATTTCGCGGATTTCGCGGATACGACGGGGAGATTTACTGTTCCGATCACAATTATTTGAGCCGAAGTCATCGGGAACACTATGCCACGATGGATTCACATCCCGACCTCGTTTAAAAAGCAGAGGTCATCGGGATAAAATCCGGTAGCGGAGGCAACGGAGGGGGCATCAACGAGCGGAAGACAGCATCCAGGAAAGCGGAAAGTAGGACAGCGTTCAGCCAGAATGAACAATTATGATCTATATCTATCGACTTTTTTGATCCGTGATTAATGACCGTCAACCGTCACTCCCCCTACCTCCGCTACCTCCCCGTGCAATCCCCCCCGTATCCGCATTATCCGCGACATCCGCGGTTTTTATCATAAAGCCTATTCCTTCAATATGGGTTTGGGGGGACAGTAGCTATCGCGCTACGAAATTTCGGTTTGCGTTTTTGGCGGTGGCGGGGTGCACCGCGGACACAAAGTTGGCAAAGGCGTGAAGTATTCCCCGTGGCGGCAAGCGGACAACCAAACCGTTATATCTACGGGCTTCACGGATCGCACGGTTAGGCGCGACCACATGGCGGAAATTCACAAGAGGCGGCGGAGGTAGTGGAGGAAGGATTTCAACGCGCAAAAGTTCATCCCGGAGCGGGGCCTCTTGATTTAATTAAAAATCTCGCTTGCAACTGGCCTTGGCGCTCTAAAAATAGGGGTGGAGTCGCACAAAACAGGGTTGAATCGACAGGCTCCGCGCCGGGAAACAACGATCAACGATCAATATTGGATGCCGCGTGTGTTTTTGATTGGTGATCCTCGATCCCCGGCCAATGGTTGTCGGTCGTCCTCCCCCTGCCTCTGCTGCCACCTTGTGCAAACTTCCTCGTCGTATTCCCCGCGCGCCGGGATGTGATCCGTGGTCCGTGCTGATTATCGATTAGCACCGTGCGTCATTGGATATCGGGGATCTTTCCCGACATCCGAAGTGCGATAGTTGTGATCGGGATAAACTCCTTTCGCAGATTGGCACAGATTAACGGGTGACGGGGAAAAATCACCACAGAGGAATCTGAGGAACGAGGAGGATGAGCGATGATGCTGCCTGGGCATGTAACTTATTTTAAGCCAGCGCGCCGCGTCTGCTCCTCCGATCCCAATTTTTACTCATTGTTCATTACTCATTGCACATTGAGCGAAGCGCCACCTACCCCCCCAAAATTGGGGGATTGCGGAAACAAATTTGAAGTGTAGATTATCAGTTGTCGCGTAACCGCCGGCGGATGTCGGCGGTTTTCCGGTTCCGTGTGGGGCCGGGAGCGATGCTGAAATCAGCAGCCAAGAGGTGAGCAAGAATCCCTTCTGCTGAGAGTATATGGTTGAAATGAACTGCATCCCTCCAACCGATTTCGGCCCGTGCGGGTTGGCCGATTGAAGGGGTGCTTAAATCACTTTTTCGGGAGAAGTTACCATGACCGCCATTGTGAAACACCGGAAACGTTCCCCTTATACGATCCAACTGCTGGCGGCGGTTTCCGCGGCGGTAATCGCGGGGGGTGGTTCCGCAATTCACGCCACCGACGTGACGGCAAACTGGGACGGGACCACGAACAATTGGTCCAGCGCTAGTGATTGGTCCACCAATCCCAATTACCCGAACAACGGCACGCCCAGCGGCGTCGATTATAATGTCGTTCTTGGTGCAGGCGGGGCCGGGCCGTATATCCTCACCCTCGATAGCTCCGCCGGCAGTTCTGGAATCGTTAACGTCAACAGCCTGACGATCGACAACGCAAATGCGACGCTCGACCAAACCAGCGGCACGCTGGATCTCACGCAACAACCCGGCGATACGGCGGGCGGCGCGGTCAATGTTCAGGCGGGCACCTACGACCTCGATGGCGGAACGCTGGCCGACGCCACGCTAACCGTTGGCACCTCGGGAAATTTCACTGATGCCAACGGCACGCTGCAGAATGTGACCTTGGGCAGTGATCTGACGATCTCCGGCAGTGGAAACACGTACATTGCCAACACCATCGCCAATTCTGTGGGCCTGAATTTCAACGGCTACACGGTCAACGTGACTGGAAGCGGTTATCTTTATTACCAGGACGCCAACAACTCCACCACTTCGCAGTATGTCGGCGACAGCATCAATGGCAACGTCAATCTGATCGGCAACAATTCCGCCATCTACGGCGGCCGGGGCGGCCTGACCATCAATTCCGGGGCGACCATCATTGCCTCTTCCGGCGGTAACAACGCAATCAACGGCTACGCAGGCGTCACCAACGGTGGCACCATCTCCGCCACCAACGGGACTAATCTTTACATTGATCCGAGCACCTTTGCCAATTCCGGAACCGTGGAAGCTGCCGGTGCAAGCACGCTTAACTTCTCCGGAAGCTGGTCCAATCAGGGTACCATTGCCGCCGGTGCGGGCGACACAGTGAACTTCGGCAGCACCTTCACGGCTGCGGATGTGGGCCTGCAATCCAGTGGCCTCGGCGGCACCTTCACACCCAATGGCGCGACAGTGAATATTACTGGCACGCTGGACAACACGGGCAACACCCTGACCTTCAGCAGTGCCACCGGCGTGTGGAATCTTGCTGGCACTATCGAGAACGGCACACTGATTGCCGATAACCAGGTCAGCGGGGCGTCCTACCTGAACATCAGCAATAGTACGCTGCAAAACGTGACGCTGGGCAGTAATTTGGCGCTTTCAAATACCGCCTACATCGCCAATACGGTGGGTAATTCTGTGGGCCTGAATTTCAATGGCTACACGGTCAACGTGACTGGAAGCGGTTATCTTTATTACCAGGACGCCAACAACTCCACCACTTCGCAGTATGT
>DAHVEJ010000233.1 GCA_027313145.1 Phycisphaerales bacterium
ATCAAGCATACCACCACTTACCCGAGCGCGCCAGTGCCGTTATTGCGAATATTCGCCGCGGAGCGGTAAACAGTTACGACCTACCGAGGCCCGATGGCGCAATTACGCATTGATCTCCCAAACGCCGGCCGGCGCGGCACCTGGGTTAAAATTCGTTCCATCGGTTTTATCCCATAAGTGCCACCCCGAAATCCCGCCGCCGCGCCAAAGATGCCATAACGAAAGACCGGCGCTGGCCGCGTTGTTGTGGCCAACAAGGAGCGTAAGTAATCTGGGCCGACCAAACATGGAAAGAATCCCCGGCGCATTGGGCGTGGCAATTACTCGGACAAGCTCCTATGCACAAGGGCGAAACGGTTATTGTTTCAGCAGATTGCGTGAGGGTGTAAGGCAATGAGCCGATGGTGGAACTTGAATAATTCGGAACAGTTATGCATCATCGAGCGCGGATTGTACGACCTTCCACTGCCCGGAATGTTGCAATTCCGCGATCATCGCTTCCCGTATTGGCCTATCCGCCCAGATTGCCCGATAGAACCCCTCAACCCCTTGATGCGCGTGCCATCCCGCAACCAGTGAAAGTGCGATTTCCTTTTCTTGTTGCGCTTCCGCTGGCGGATCTTTGCGCGAGGCCAGCCATGTCGTGACTGTCGGCAGCCGATCGGGATACACCTTGGCAACTGCGGAACAGACAAGTTGCTCCAGACACGCTTTCGCAGGCAGTCCGTTTTTTCCACCTTCCGCTGATCTCAAGTGAACCAGCGCAATCGGACCAATGTTTGCGTTGGTACTGGGAAGAATTGGCAGTCCATCCTCCGGTGGGCCGCCAAACCCAGGAAAACCTTTGGCCAGCGACTCGCTGATTCCTTGCATCGTGATCGGTGGATGCCCGACGCCACCGTCCAATGTGTCTTCATCCACGCTCACAATCACGGATCGTAATGGCCGCTGCTCGGCCAACTTCAGGCGCGATCGCAACGCGGGAAGAATGCCGGCGCAGCCGTTGCATGGATTCAGCCGGATGTATTTGCCGGCAGGTGAAATAAAAGCGTACGCTCCACCTTCGACGGGCTTGCCCCACGGATCAGAAAGACGTTTTTTTCGCGCCGGAAGATTAGGAGTGTCGCTGCGAGCGCTCTCTACTGACGTAACTATATCTCTCGCATCCTGGGCACGAAATGCGGAAACGAGGCAACCGGCCCAGAACGCCCTATCCTGATAACCCTCACAGAGAATCAGCGTTTCACTTTTCTCCTTCCAGGAAATCAACGCAAATCCTCCGCCAGCGTCTCACGTGCCGCCTGCACTTGATCGCCACTTAACCGGCACGTGGAAAGAACTCCTTCGCGCAGCTCCAACCGGAACAACGAAAGCATGTCACGCAATTCATCCGCATTGGATTCCTCGAGCAAAATATCCAGAAATTCCAGGCTGTGTGTGGCAAGAATTACCTGCGTGGTTCGGCGCACCGCCGCCCAGATGGCTTTGGCACTATACCGCATGATTCCGGGATTAAGATGCGTCTCAGGTTCCTCAATTAAAACCAGTGAATTGGGTCGATCCGTAAGCTCCAGGGATTGCCGCAGGTACAGTTTCAACCCTTCACCCAGCAATGCCGCAGGATGGGCGAACCCCGGATTGCCCGGAAAAACAATGTGCAGAACAGGCCGTTCCATTTCAGATAGTATCTGAATATCTTCCGCCGGAGCCAGCACCTCAAGCAGGCGATCCTTCGCCTCCCGTCCCAGCCCACCTTTTACCGCTCGGGAATACAGCTCCTCCAATGATGCATTGATATCCGGATGGCTGGAATCAATCAGCCGTACATTGGCGGTAAGTTTCGTGGCAAGTGGCGACTCGGAGCGGCTTAAAGGCATCTTTTCCTGAGAAACTTGGAAATTTCGGGAATTGTCTATCACGATTCTAACGCGTCTTGACGCCTCTGGTTCGGCGTAAATATCAATTATTGCGGCATCGTTGGTCCCGCGGTGGATCAACCAGCGGCGGTTGGGGTAATCAAAATCCGCGCCGCCCTGTCGGGGATAGCCCGCAATTACCTTGTCTTGCCGTTCAACAACGGTCGTCACCGCCGGCTGGAGATGCTCTGACGCGCCGACCAGTAACGCATCAAGCACCGAACTTTTTCCGCAACCGTTCGGGCCAACCAGCACAACCAACGGCGTTAAATCCATAAGCGATCCCGTCGCAATGGCGCGGAATTTCTGAATGTCAATGCGCTTAATCAATCCAGCCCGTACCTCGCTTGGTAAGTCGAAACGATATTCCTTCAATGCGGTGGTCTCAACGCAAGTTCTTCCCATATTTTCACGTCATTGGCAAAGAAGGTCAACCGGCACGCGAGATTAGAGAGCCGCTGGCGTTGTTGCGCTCGTGTCGAGTTGGACCGTATAAGCGGTGGGTTCGGAATATGGTGCCGGCCCAGGCATTACAAGAATGTCCGTTGCGGAAAGTTTTTCGGATGTTTACACCCCCGCTTAGCTAACGCGGGGTTCGCCGAGGCAATCCATATTCGCGGATCACGCCGTCGCCGACGCTTATTCAGCCAATATCGCTTGGCATGTATCTCAATGCGTAAACTGTTACTTACTATTCCCGGATGGCACGTCCATGGGCTGCGGTTTTATGAATTAATCGCTCGGCCATCGACGGCCAATGCTGCTTCCCGGATGGCTTCCGGCAAACTGGGGTGGGCGTGGCAAGTGCGGGCGATGTCTTCGCTGCTGGCTCCCATCACCATGGCCATGACCGCTTCGGAAATTAAACTTGATGCCTGCGGGCCAAGGATATGCACCCCCAGCACACGATCAGAGTACTCATCAGCCAGAATTTTTACCATGCCGTGCGCTTCATCCATGCACAAGGCCCGCGCGTTGGCGGTGAAGCGGAATTTTCCAATGCGGAATTTCACACCCTGGGTGGTCAATTCCTCCTGGGTTTTGCCAACCCATGCCAATTCCGGGGCGGTGTACACCACCAGCGGAATGGTGTCGTAATTTACATGCCCCGCCTTGCCCGCCATTAACTCTACCGCGGCAACTCCCTCTTCCTCGGCCTTATGGGCCAGCATTGGCCCGGCTACGACATCACCGATGGCAAAAATATCCGCGGCGCTGGTCTGAAACGCATGGTTAATGGTAATGCGCCCGCGCGAATCGGTTTGCACTCCTGCCGCGGCGAGGTTCAATCCGCCCGTGTAGGCCTTGCGGCCCACCGCTACCAGCACGACATCCGCGGGCAATTCAGTTTCCACCGCCCCCGGCTTGGCGTCTTTGCCCACAAAGCGCACTTTAAGACCTGATTTATCCTCTTTAATACCGGTGGCCTGGGAAGTGAAATGAAAGGTGATTCCCTGTTCGCGCAGGGATTTTTCCATCAGCTTGCTCATCTCTTCATCCGCGCCGGGCAGCGTGGTGTGGTAAATTTCCAGTACGGTCACCTTGGCACCCAGACGGCTCCAGACGGATGACAATTCCAATCCGATGGCTCCGGCCCCGATAACCACCATTTTTTCCGGCACCCGGTCCAGCGCAATGGCATGATCCGAATGAATAATCTTCCGACCGTCAAATTTCAGGTTCGGCAGTTCAATGGGCACCGAACCCGTCGCAATGAGAAATTTTTCCGCGGCAATGGATTTCTCTCCGGCGGCGGATGTCACCTTTATCGTCTTGGGGCCGGTGAAGGCAGCCGTACCGGTGATGCGTTCAACCTTATTTTTCTTAAATAATCCGGCAATGCCGGTGGTCAGCGTATCAACCACCTTGTCCTTGCGGGCCATGAGCACGGGTAAATCCATGGCCACGTTTTGACATGTAATACCGATGCGACCAAAGCGGTCACGCGCGGTAACAAATTTCTCGGTAGTTTCCAGCAGTGTTTTGCTGGGAATGCACCCCACGCGCAGGCATGTTCCCCCGAGCTTCGGCTCCTTTTCCACGCAGGCCACCTTCATGCCCAGTTGCGCAGCGCGAATGGCCGCGGTATATCCGCCGGGGCCGGAACCAATGACTACCAGATCATAATCCGCTGTTTTCGCCATACCTATTTTCCTTCACATTTCTTCATCCAGCCGGGACCAGGGCTTGGCTGAAGCATTTGCCTATCAAGTGCTGATTTTCCATGATATTTCATATCACAGAGCCTCGCCGCACCGCCACAAGGGCTTTTTTACTATATTCCTGCGCCGCGGGACTGGCAACCGGCCGCGACGGCCATGCAGCGATGAGCGTAGCAATTTTTCCGTGCGACCCCATCCATAATGTATAGGGGTAGGGAAGACCGCTTTTATTGCGGCCTCCCCTCCCTCCGAACCGGACGTGCGGATTTGCCGCATCCGGCTCTCCGGTTAATGAGCCTTCTTCAAGGACTGACATGCGAGTTGATGGGCCATGGTTAGTGAATACAGGCCCATTTCGCGGAAGTACGCGTTTGGCCAGCGCTGATGATCTTTGCCCCGACCAGAGCCTCGGCGGCCATGCCGACGCCGGAGGATACTGCGAAGTCGCATACGTATCCAGGCGTCTTCCGGTGGGAATGTGGTCCGGTAGCAATGCTGGAAGTATTTGAACCAGCCCCGCAATACCGGATTGATGGATTTTATGATCGCCGGCATACTCTGCCCTTGCGTGCGATTGGTACGCTCACGTATCGCGTCCCGCAGCTTCTTCAGGCTCTTCTTGCGTGGGAACTTGCGACCGCGTTCAAAGCGGTATCCCAGGAATTCAAACCTTTCCGTGGCCGCGTGGGCAATGCGTGTCTTTTCCGGGTGTAGCGTCAGTCCGGCTTGTGCCGTCCATTGCTGCACCTCGGCCAATGCCTTCTGGGCTTCTTCCTGCGTTCGACACAATATGACAAAGTCATCCGCGTATCGCACCATCTCATATCCCTTCCGGGCCATCAGGTGATCCAGATCATTGAGATAGATGTTGCTTAACAACGGTGACAATACCGCCCCTTGCGGGGCCCCCATCATCGGCTTCCAGCTCGAAGCTTCCTCCATAATGTTGGCTTGGAGGAATTGCTCGATCAGTTGCAACAGGCGGCTATCGGCAATGTCCCGACGTATCACCTGCATCAGTCGATCATGAGGTAGGGTGTCAAAGTAGCTTTTCAGGTCTGCATCCACCACATACTGGTATCCGGTCTTCAGCAATTGATCCACCCGGCGTAGAGCGTCTTTACACCCCCGCCCCGGACGAAAGCCGTAACTGTGTTCGGCAAATTGCTTCTCGTAGATCGGTTCCATAACATGGCGAAGAGCTCCTTGCACGATGCGGTCTTGAACCGTGGGTATTCCCAACGGACGGGTTTTCCCGTCCCCTTTGGGGATATGCACCCGACGAATCGCCTTGGGATGGTAGGTACCTTCCCGCAACGACTTCGACAGATACTCCACATTCGATTCCACATCGCGTTCGTAGTCGGCGATGCTTATGCCGTCAACGCGAGCTACTATTAAAAGTTGTGGACGGGAGAAAAGAGGCGGCGTAACCTAAAAGGTGTTTTAGGGTATTTTTAATGTTCTTTTTTAGGAGTACGCCACCATGGGTAACATTATTACAGAAACGGTGAAATTTCCAAGCACGGTGTGCAGTGACGCACTGACAGAGGTGCTGCGGGACGGAGCACAGCGTTTGCTCGCCGAGGCGGTGCGAATCGAAGCCGAAGCGTGGGTTGCAGCGCGTGCCGATCAGGTAGATGCCCAAGGCCATCGCCA
>DAHVEJ010000234.1 GCA_027313145.1 Phycisphaerales bacterium
AGGGACGCGGTGCGCGCCCGTTCTGCACATCATAAATACGAAGAACGCTCTAAAAATCTCGCTTGTTTAAGGACTAGATAACCTGCGATCTCCGGCCCAGATCTGGAACTTGGAACCGAATGTCTCGTGCGTGGCATTTTAGGAATACGAAGCGGGCACTTTGAGTGTGCCGGATTGTGTGCCGGATTGCGGCGGCGGTGTATAATCAACATTAAGAACAAGGAATGTTGGTCCGTTCCGTTTAAAAGCGGCGCTCTAAGTACGGCTGCCTCCGTACACAGAGCAAACGCGGAGGCGGTCTATGAGTGCTAACCGTTGGGTGAACTGGCAGGAGTGCCGTTTAACGCATGAATCTGCTGCGTTCGAGGGAGGGCAAGTGCGCCGTGCGGCGTTGACTTATGCGCTCATTTGTATGTGCTTGCTCCTTGTCGCATGCAGCCAAGAGAACGATGCCACGACGCACGCACGCCCGCTGACCGGAAGGCAAGCGTATCGGCTTGGCAAGCGGAATCTGAGGGCGGGCCATTTCAATCGGGCGACTTGCTTTTTTCTCAGCTCGGCGAATCTGGGCTATGCGCCCGCACAGGATGTTCTTGCCCAGGCCAGTGCGAAAAAAGGCAATTACAACGAAGAGCTTTATTGGTATTGTAAGGCCGCGGAGCAGGGCAATGCCGCCGGCGAATTCGGACTTGCTCTGTGTTATGAGGACGGTCACGGCCTTCCAGTTAACGATCGGCTGGCGATTTACTGGTGTCGGCGGGCGGCTGCAAAATATAACCCGCGTGCCGAAGACAACCTCGGCGCATGTTATGCGGCGGGGTTCGGCGTGCCGCAGAGTTGGTGGTGGGCTGCCTATTGGTATAACCGCGCGGCTCGCCAAGGTGACAGCTCGGCCGAGAGAAGTCTTGCGAGTTGCTATCGCTATGGTCTGGGGGTTAGAAAAAGTTTCCCTGTCGCTCTGAGTTGGTATATGCAGGCCGCACGCGCGGGCAACGCCAAGGCCGAAGAAATGCTGGCGGATCTTTATTGGTACGGGCGGGGCGTGCTTGAAGACCGCCTTACAGCGTTCAAGCTGTACCGCGCCGCCGCACGCCGGGGTGCCGCCACAGCGGAATATAACACGGGTCTTTGTTACGATCAGGGCATAGGTGTGACGCGGGATTACGTGAAGGCCGTAAAATGGTACCGCGCCGCTGCTGCACTCGGGGACAAAAACGCCCGGTATAATCTAGGCACCCTTTACGAGAGAGGCCGCGGTGTGCCACAAAATTATGCCATGGCGTTCCATTGGTACGATCTGTCGGCGCACGGCGGGAAGGTTCAGGCCGAATTCAAAACTGCGTACGCGTATGACCACGGCTTGGGTATAAAGCAAAACTACGCCAAGGCCGCCAAGTGGTATCGCAGCGCCGCCGCACAAGGGAACGGGGCCGCCCAATGCAATCTTGGCCTCCTTTACCAGACAGGCCGTGGCGTTCCACAAAGCTACTCTGCCGCCATAAGGTGGTATAAATTGGCCGCGCGGCAGAACATCGCCCAAGCCCAGGTGAATTTGGCGATTACATACCGCAGTGGCCTCGGCGTGGCCAAAAATGCGCGCAAATCGTTCGATTGGGATAGGCTGGCGGCGCACGACGGGAACATTCAGGCCGAATACGACACGGGTTGGGGCTATAACTTCGGCATCGGCGTTGCCCGCAATTACGCGAAGGCGGCAAGATGGTACTGCTTGTCTGCGTATCGGGGCAATGCCAAGGCACAGTGCGGCTTGGGCTGCCTTTACGACATGGGCTACGGCGTGCCGCAAAATTACGCTATGGCATTTCAATTATATACGCTGGCGGCCACACAAAATGATGACACCGCGCAGAGGGACTTGGCCATGTTATATGACGATGGCCTCGGCACAACCAAGAACCACCGCAAGGCATTTCAGTGGTACAGGCGGGCGGCGCTTGGCGGAAGCGTGTCAGCAGCCTACGACTTGGGCCGTGACTATGATAATGGAACTGGCGTGATGCGGGATTACCCGAAGGCCGCAAAATGGTATCGCTTAGCCGCAAAACGAGGCAATGCGAAGGCGCAATGCGGCCTTGGCTACCTTTACGATATGGGCGACGGTGTGCCTAAAAATTACGCTGTCGCATTGCGATTATACACCCTGGCGGCCAAACAAAACGATGCCATAGCGCAATTTAATCTGGCCCTTCTTTACGATGAAGGACGTGGCACCGCCAAGGACCACCGCAAGGCATTTTACTGGTACAGGCGGTCTGCGCTTGGCGGCGACGGGGCAGCTGCCAGTGCTTTGGGAAGTGATTACGAATTCGGCATCGGCACTCCGCGAGACTACGTGGAGGCGGCAAAATGGTACCGCAAAGCTGTCCTTCTCGGCAGCGGTAGTGCGATGGACTGCCTTGGGAATATGTATTATTTTGCCGAAGGAAGAAAACGCGATTACCGACGCGCATATATATGGTATCGCCGAAGTGCGCTTGCCGGCTGCGCTGCCGGCCAAGCCGATCTTGGGTGGGCATACCAACGTGGGCGGGGGGTCGCCAAGGATCTTGGTAAGGCACTCCTTTGGGACAGGCGCGGCGCAGTGCGGGGCAATGCCGACGCACAGGACCAGTATGGCTACATGCTGGCGCACGGCGAAGGAATAAAGCCGGACTACCGCGATGGGCTGCATTGGCTGCGTCTCTCGATCAAGCAGGGTTGCGCCAGCGCAGAGGATGATTTGGCCAAACTTTATTTACAGGGGCGCGGCGTATCCAAAAATCTTGGAAAAGCAATCTATTGGTACCGCAAAGCCGCGGCGCAGAATGACAGCACGGGGCAGCGGCACTTGGGCCTGCTCTATCTGGCTGGTCAGGGTGTGCCGCAGAGTTACCACACCGCTGCGCACTGGTTTACCTTGGCCGCAAAAGGCGGCAGCGCCATCGGCCAGTACAATCTTGGCAAGCTTTACCTTGATGGCCATGGCGTGCCTCAAAACCTGAATAGAGCGGTCCGCTTGTTTAAAAAATCAGCCGGACAAAACAATCGCAAAGCCGAGCGGGAACTGGCCCTGCTTTATGCCCGAGGTTGCGGGGTGAAAAAAGACCCGGCAAAGGCATTATATTGGCAGAGGAAAGCGGAAAAACGCAAACACTTATCCGCCGCTACACAGCCGTCATGACTAACCCCTAGCCCCCACGTTCTTATCCGCTGCCTCCAAAAGCGTGGCGGATAAATTGTTAAGAAGCGTTTCCGATATATGCCTGTATCGCTGGCGCGACTTCTGACGTAATTCGATCAATGAGAAAGCGATGGATTTGGCGGCGGCAGCATCTTCCAGCAGCGGCAAATTTACCAGCACATTGAATTCTGCTGATTCCACCGCCGCCATGGCCGTTCCTGCCGCGACGCCTAAATCCGAAATCAGCATGGTGTTGACTTTATCCCGCAGAATCTCTGCCGCTTCGACAATATTCGCTGCTGCGACACCCACCGCCCGCGGGATGCCAATGGCCGCCGCTACCACCGCATAATATCTTGGATCAGCGCGGCGCTGCGCCAAAGGCATTTTCATGAACGGGTTCAACGCCTCATAGGCGGCCTTATCCTCTTGCATCAGTTCGCACAGTATTTCGCCGGCCCGCGCCAAACGGGCGTCATAATCTTCAAGAATTTTTTCAAAGGCGGAAAATTTGGGTTTGCCGCGGGTATACGCAATTACCATCCGCAATTGCGCCGCCGCCAGAGCGGCCGTCAAGGCTGTCATCGACCCACCGCCGGGCGCAGGCGTGCGGGCCGCCAGCACATTAAGAAATTCCTGGACAGTTAAGTCCGGCAAAGCTATATCTGATGGTTGTTTTGTTAAGTCAGGTTGGCTCATGCCGAAGGTCCTTTATTGGCCGTTACTTACGGACCTGTATGGTAAGGGCCTGGGCCAAAAATATCCATGCTGGGAAGATGGCCTTTTGTCCGGTCGTTACCCGGACAGATTCTCCCATTCCCCGACGCGGCTATCCGTCCGATTGACGAATATAGGAAGTGCCTTGACGTAAAAATGATGATTGCCAAAGGCGTAATTTCTGTTACAACAAGGGCTTGGCGATTTGTGTGCGGCTTGGCTGGGCAGTAAAACTGGGACTTCAAGGACTTGTTGCCGCAGGTCCACGCTGGTTTCCATGTTGGTCCGGTGATTCGACAGTGGCAGCGCACTTTCAGGGGTTCGTTGATGAATCGCATGATTTTTCCAGTCATCGGGACGGCTCGACACACAGTAAATGTAAATCGATCGCATTAGGCATGGCGGAGAGCTTGCGGAATGCTGATGGAATGTTTCCGCCAATAAAACACGCTTGGGCATGTACCTAGCCATAAAGGAGTCAGGATGAAAAAGTTGACGAGCATGTTCCGCACGGCGGATGGGGCTAATTACTGGCTTACATTTGTGCTGGTGACCAGCCTTTTTCTGCTATGGGGGCTGTTCAGTGGAATGATTGATGTGCTCAACAAACACTTTCAGGATTCCTTGCATGTTACCAAGGCCCAGTCCGCGCTGGTGCAGGGTTCCTGGTATGGGGCCTATTTTCTTTTAGCGCTGCCCGGCGGTTGGGTGGCCCGAAAGCTCGGATATCGCGGCGGCATTCTCGCCGGTTTGATTCTGGCACTGGTGGGTTCGCTTTTATTTATTCCGGCCGTGCGGATTCATGCGTCAGAAGTGACTATGTTCGCGGCATTTCTGGGCGCTTTGTTTGTGGTGGGAGCCGGGATGACCTTTCTGGAAACCGTGGCTAATCCGTACACCACCGTTCTGGGGCCGGTGGAATCGGCGGTGTCCCGCATCAACCTGGCCCAAAGCTGTAATGCGATTGGCTGGATGCTTGGGCCTATTGTCATCAGCTACTTTATTATGTCCAAAACCGCCGTTGCCAATACCAGCAACAGCGCCATCTATGTGCCGTATTTAATCTTGGCCGGTTTGGTTGCCGTCCTGATTGTGGCATTTATTGTTTCGCCGGTCCCCGACCTGCATGCGCCGCAGGAAGAGCACGCGGTGACGCGGGAAACCCAGCACGCGCGTCCGCTGATCAAGGAAAAACATTTCGTGCTGGCGGTGGCGGCGCAATTCTTTTACGTGGCCGGGCAAACGGGAATATTCAGTTTCTTTATTAATTATGTGAAAGACGATCGATACTCGCCCGCGTTGCCGCTTTGGCTGGCATCCCGACTGCCGGCCACAATGAAGTTTTCCCATGCCAATCAATGGCACATCACCGAATACGGTGCCGGCATTATGCTCTCCGTGGCCTTTGGCTGCTTTCTGGCAGGACGCATCTCCGGCAGCGCAATTCTCCGATTTGCCAAAGCGCACATTACCTTAGGCATCTATGCGACGATTAACGTGGTAATGATGTTGCTGGTGTATTTGAATCTGGGCTGGACATCCATTATTGCTTTGATGCTCAGTTATTTTTTTATGTCCATTATGTACCCAACGATTTTCGCGTTAGGTATCCGCGGCCTGGGTGAAAAAACAAAACTCGCCGCGTCCTGGATTGTCATGTCTATTGTAGGCGGTGCCATTATGCCGTTGTTTATGGGATGGTTGGCGGATCAATATTCCATGCGGGTCGGATTTCTGATGACGCTGGGATGTTTTGTATTTATCATGTTCTATGGATTCCTCTGG
>DAHVEJ010000235.1 GCA_027313145.1 Phycisphaerales bacterium
AACCTCCTTGTTCAATGACTGATCTATCGGTCCACATACGGCTAAAGCTTGAGCAAATATTGCGCTGTAGTATTAGATGTTCGAGGGACAGCTTGATCAAATTTCCCAATAAATCGTTTTGTCCGGGAACATCATAAAGACGAAAAAGAACGAAGAAAGAGAAAACTAAAAAACCCTACCCTACTTCCGCGCTAAACCCCGAGGTTTAAGACACCGCCCCGGCGGACTTGCATCTCCGGGGCGGCTTACGGGTAGAGGGTATTGTGTTGATCCAGACGGATGCGAATCACTCGCGGCGTGTCATTGTGATTCATTTGGTTTCGGCTTTTTTTGGGGGGGCGGCCTAATTCCCGTCACCGGGTCACCTGATCCAATTTCGCCTGATCTCGGCGGAGCCGCGTGGTGATTGGTCTTCTTGATTCGTGCGATTTCTGCATAAGGTCAATTGGGGCAGGGCGGCGAACTGTTCGTCACCGGAGGTGGACTGGTTTGATTTTCCATGAAGTGCTATAGGGGGGAGCGCGTGGGGGTAATGATTTTCACTGATCACTGATCACGGATCAATGCCTTGGCAGTATTGGCGGTAATTTCAGTATTAGTCAGTATTAGTCAGTATTAGTCAGTATTAGTCAGTATTGGTCAGTATTGGTCAGTATTGGTCAGTATTGGTCAGTATTGATCAGTAAGTTCAGAGTTGGTCGGTAGATTCAGTAATGGCGGCGGCGCGGCGCTGGGTTGTCAACGAGCAGCCGTCAACGAACGACGAACAAACTGTGGAGCGGGCTTTCTGGGCTGCCGTATCCGCTGCGGGTGGACGACCCGGTAATGGGGCTACCGGCCGACACGGATTTCTTGGCGCAGGGTAGGGGCTGTTGTCCGACATGGACGGACAGGGGGGCACCGTTATGTTTTTGCCAATAGTTGCACGGCTGCGGGCTGCAGGTTGGGGGCGGTGGCGCGTACGCGGATAATGCCACCGGTATAATTTGAGCGGGCTAATACCATACATAGGCCGTTAAAGGCGCTGCGATAGTTGGCCTGATTGGGTTGCAGACATGCCGGATCGCCATTACCGACTCCGGCATTTACACCGGCACCGGTCACGCTGAATCGGACTTTGTTGTCGGCTGTTGGCACGATGCGGCCGGCGGAATCCACGACGGAAACCGTAATGGGAACCGTATCCTGGCCGTCGGCGCGCAGCACATAGCGGTCGGGCGTCAGCAGCAGAGCGGCAGGCCGGCCGGTGGTTTCGATGCGGTGTATCGCGGACAGGGAGCCGTGATTATAGCCGTAGGCTTCAATATGCCCCGGCGCATAGGGCACATCCCACTGGATGTGTTTGAGGCGGGGCATGGCTTTGGTGCCGTAACTTGTGCCATTGACGCGTAATTCAATTTTATCGCAGTTGCCGTAGCACCATACTCGAATGGTTTTGCCTTCATGGCCGGGCCAATTCCAATGCGGGAAAAGATGCACGAGGGGTTTGTCGCCCCACCAAGCTTTGTAATACATGGCGACATCTTTGGGAAAGCCGCACATATCCAGCAGACCAAAATGCGAGTTAATCGAGGGCCATCCACACGGGGTTGGTTCACCGCGATAATCAAAGCCGGTCCAGACGAATCCGCCGGCGATGAAGGGTCGCACGGCCACGGGTTGCCAGGAGTTTTCGGGATCACCATGGTACGCACTGACGAGACCCCGTGGGATATCGGTTTTGTAAATACCCCGATCACTGGTATTGCTTCCGATTTCACTACCGAACATTTTCAGGTGCGGATAGGACTTCTGGAATCGATCGTAATTTCCCGGGTCGTAATTGCAGCCTTGCAGATTCTCAACAGTTTCAAAGCCGTGCAGCCGGTGGAAATCAGCGGATGCATCCCATCCGATCTGCCTGTTACCCCAGTTCCCATTCATAGCGCAGGTAATGGGCCGCGTGCGATCATACTTATGAATGGATTGCATCAGGGCGGCAAAAACTTCTTTGCCATAGTGCGAGTTCTGCACCTTATACTCTTCATTGCACAACGACCACATGATGATACTGGGGTGATTGCGGTCGCGCAGGACCATCTCATCGACATGCCACATGTTCTTATACGGGTCGCCCACAGCGGTCTTGGGGCCATAATCATCGCCAAGGCGTCGGTTTTCATCCATCACCAACATGCCCAGTTCATCACAGGCATTATAAAATGCGGGGGCCATCAGATTATGCGAACAGCGCACGGCGTTGCAGCCGATTTCCTTAAGTTTGCGCACGCGCCAGTACCAGAGGCTGTCGGGCGCACCGATGCCTACACCCACAAAATCCTGATGGTTGCACGTGCCTTGGAGTTCCACGTGCTGCTCATTAAGGAAAAAGCCGTTATTGGCGTCATAGCGTAAAGTGCGAATGCCGAATCGCTGGTTATGGACATCCACCAGCGATCCGTTGCGGTATATCCGCGTGGTCAGCGTATAAAGATTGCGATTTTCCAGGGACCACAGCGCGACATGGTTCAATGCGGTGACTTGGGTTATTGAGCCGGATTCGCCCGGCGCAAGAATCAGTTCATTGGAAATGTGTGCCACGCTTTTTCCGTGTGGGTCGGATACCGTTGAGACAATTTCGCAGGTGTGCTGTTGGCGGGATTCATTGACCACACTGGTCTGAATGGTTAAATCCGCGGACGGCTTATCGCGTACATTGTGCACCTCGCTGATCGCATAAACACCCCAGGGCAAAACATGTACGGGGTCTGCAACATTCAGCCAGACATGGCGGTAGATGCCTCCACCTTCATACCACCAGCCTTCAAATTTGGTGGGATCCACATACACGGCCAGGACATTATCGCCGCCGAAATTTGCGGCTTTGGAAATATCAAAACGAAACGGTGTGTAACCACCCTGATGGCGTCCCAGCAGCTTTCCATTGAGATAAACATGGGCATCGCGATATACGCCTTCAAAATCAAGCCAGACCGCTTTGCCACTGTCCGATGCCGCCAGTGCAAAATGCCGGCGATACCAGGCCGGATATACCGGCAGAAACCCGTGGCCCTTGTTGGCCTTCGGATCATATTTTCCTTCCACAATATAATCATGGGGCAATTGCACGATGCGCCAAGCGCTATCGTCAAAATCCGCGGCACCCTGGGCCGGCATTGCGGCGGCATGATTGACGCCATGATCAACAGATTTACCGGGCAAGGCTTGAAACCGCCAATTGGCGTCCAGCAGTTCATGGCGGCGCGGCCCCGCAGCCGCAATCGCCCCGGCGAGATCCGCGGATTGCCCTTTGGCAGACTCACATACACCGGCCAGTGCCGCGGATGCGGCAACCGCCATCCCCGCTTTGATTAAATCTCTACGTTTCATCACAGTCCGTCCTTTAAATTAACGAGCCATTTTTTATTTTTCGGAAAATCGCAATCCAAGCATCAGTTTATGAACGCCTGCGGATTCCTGAATTTGCCGATTATCACTCATCGGTCACATTGGGGGTGCCGACCTTGAGCATGATCGCACCGTGCACGGGGACGGTAGCGCTAAACGATGTTTTATGGCCCAGATTTTTGCGTTGCCACAAATCGCGTACGGGCTGACTACCGCGCATGGATTTTTCTCCACGCCGCAAAACCGGGTCCATCATGTCCCATGCGGGTATGGTAGCCGACCGGGGTACCGGGCCGAGGTTAAATATCGCCACGGCCACCGTGCCATCCCATAGTGGCCGTGCCCAGACTTCCACCTGCCCCTGCCGATCCACACGTTGTGCCTGCATGCCCAATTCATCCTGGTTGACCGCCAGAACTTCGGTGTTCGTCATCAGGTCTGTGGTGAATTTATTAAGCTTTTCAAGATCACAACCCAAAAGCAGCGGGGCCGCAAGCATGCACCAGAGGGTAATATGCGTGAGCTGTTCATGCGGCGTAAGCTTGGTCCAGTGGAGCGGGCCGTCTTCAAAATAACCCCATCCCACCACCAGCATATCCGGATCATTCCAATGACCGGGTCCGGCAAATGGAAATAGCATTCCATCGCTGTTAAAGCCGTTACTGATCATGGACCCCCATGAGTCGTTAATATCTCCGCTGATTCGGTAGCTGTTGCCCCATACCGGAGATTGGCCGGCCCATGTCCAGACATGGCCCATCCCATATTGGCACAGGCTAAAGAATATATCGCGTCCGGATTTTCGCAGCGCCTCGCCCATGATCCGGTAGGGTTTGATGAATTGTTCCAGATCAGGATGCTTGGGGACTTCTTCGCCGTAGCTGCACCAGTCATATTTGAGATAATCCACACCCCAGCGGGCATAGGTGCGGGCGTCCTGCACTTCATGACCGAAGCTGCCGGTATGGCCGCCGCAGGTTTTCGGGCCGGGCGACGAATAAACCCCGAATCTCAGGCCGTGGCTATGGACATAATCCGCGATGGACTTCATATCCCCAAATTTTTCAGTGGTTTTTATTTCGCCGTCGGCGGTGCGGCCATTCTGCCAGCCGTCATCAATATTGATATACATAAAGCCCTTGGCGGCCAGGCCGCTATTGACCATGGCGTCGGCGGCGGCGCGGGTGCGTTTGGCGTCATTGTTCATGCCGTAGGCATTCCAGGAATTCCAGCCCATTTGCGGTGTCAAGGCCAACTTGTGTTCGCCCGCGACAAGCCGCAGTGTGCGGTGCGCAGTGCCGGAAGCGTTTGTCGCGGTCAGCTTGACCTTGTATTCTCCGGCTTTATTGATTTTGCCGGTGATAATACCCTTATCATCCATGGTCAATCCGTCCGGCAGGCCTGCAGCACTAAGGCTGACGGGGGCTTTGCCGGTGAAGGGGACGCGGAAAAGAAAATCATGACCGGGCGTGGCACCAAATACGCGCGGGCCGTGAAATTCCGGCGTTTCGGGATCGCCGCTGGCAATGGTTGGATAATCATTGGCACCCGGATAGGGCGGCAGAGCCACCGGACGGGCGGTGGCTCCGGCGGCCAGAGTAATTACCGGATAAAGCCAGTCCGCGTGATCAAAGTTTATGCCGGCAACGCCCGGCAAGACCAGAAGTGTAAGTTCTTTGGCCCCGCGCAGATTGGCGTGGATTTCGCGAGCGGGATCTCCCAGCCGCATGATTGGCGTGCGAGCTTTGGTTTTGCCATCCACCAAAACTTCAAAAATCACGGCACCTTGTTTCGTGGCTTCATCATCCAAGCCCACCTTGGCTGTGAAATTGGCCGCCGCCTTTTTCAAGTTGATACGAAAAACGCTTTCGGCATGGGTGCCAATGCCGTGCTGGTACGTTTTACCGCCGACACTTAATGGATTGCCGCCGACGCTTTTATCTTTGGTTGGATTTCCCCATCCCTGCTGCATCATGCTGATATTCAAATCTTCAACGCGGATACGTTTTTCGGCTCTTGCGGCGCGGGCATTTGAGGTGGTTAGCGCCGTGCCTGCCGCCAGCACCGCCGTGGAAGCTGCTAATTTTACGACCTCGCGCCGTTGAAACCGCCGGATGGAATTTTGGCCCATTTGTGTTTCTCCGCTATGCAATTGCCTGGACAAATCAGCAGGACTTTCAAAGCAAAGCCTGCTACAGAGGCTATACTCTACGGACTTTAGCGGCGGTTGAAAAGCAATCTGTACGGCAAAGTTTAAGAATTCACAGGCTTTGCACTTAACGGGGAAAAATTGA
>DAHVEJ010000236.1 GCA_027313145.1 Phycisphaerales bacterium
AAATTGATGGTTGACGCAAATAAAGCCGTGTGAAAGCATGCTTTCATACACGGACCTGCTCCCATCGACTAAAATCCGCGATATGCAGACCGATGACACCATTGTGGCAATAAGTTCACCAGGGGGATCAGCCCTTCGCGGCATTATCCGACTTTCCGGGCCGCGAAGCTGGGCTATCGCAACACGCATCCTGCGGCCCGTCGCCGAACAGCGGCCGTTTTGCTGGATTGACGCCTGGCTTGATGAACCTGCTTTGCCCGTGGGGCTTATGCTTTTTCAGGCACCACGCAGTTTTACCGGGCAGGATATTGCGGAGTTACATATTCCCGGCTCACCGGCACTGCTGGCCATGACCATGGATAAACTTCTGGATAATGGGGCGCGGCAGGCAGAGGGAGGGGAATTCTCGGCGCGGGCATTTCTCAATGGCAAATTAGACCTTACCGAAGCGGAGGGAATCGCGGCGACAATCTCGGCGCGTAGCGATCACCAGTTGCGCGCCGCGGCGAGTTTGCGCCATGGCAGTCTGCACCGCTGGGTGCAGCAGCAGGCCGATAAATTGGCAGATATTCTCGCTTTGGTGGAGGCGGGTATTGATTTCAGTGATGAACCGGGTGTGAACTTCATCGCGCTGGATCAATTACGACAACGGCTGGATGAAGTCAGCCGCGCAATGCAGGTCCTGGAAGCGCGAGCGGTAAGTTGGGAAGCTTTGGCGGCTATGCCGACGGTGGTTCTGCTGGGACGTCCCAATGTGGGAAAAAGTTCCCTGCTTAATGCGCTTTCCGGGCAGGAGCGTGCCATTGTTTCACCGGTCGCGGGCACCACCCGTGATGCGATATCTGTGGAGTTATCTGAAGCGTCCCGCTCGGTAAGATTAATTGATGCCGCCGGGGTGGAAACTGACCTTACGCCATTGGCCGAACTGATGAATGACTCCCGGCGGCAAACGCTGTTGCGGGCGGATGTTATTCTCCTGGTCGTTGACCCTACCGATACGGATGGTTCGCTAAAGGCGTTGCTGAAAGAGGTGCAAGACATCCATGTATGGAAAATTGTGGTACGCAACAAATCAGAATTATCCGGCGGCTTACGTTCAGCACCACCAACAATATCGTTACCGTGGATAAATGTTGCCGCTAAAACGGGTGACAGCCTGCCCGCACTTCGCGAGCTGCTGTTTGCGTACGCGCATCGACAACTACCGGTGGCGGAAGATTGTCTTACGTTAAATAGCCGCCATCAAATGCTGCTGCGGCAGGCTCGTGCAGCCCTGCAACGGGCTGGTGAAATTCTTGCAACTTCCGCACAATTTCCGGAATTGCTGGCCGCGGATTTGCGAGGGGCGTTGGATGATCTGGGGGCCATTTCCGGCACGATCAGCAGTGACGACGTGTTAGGCCGCATTTTCAGCAGCTTCTGCATTGGAAAGTAACGGGTTTTAAAGTTGGTCATGCCCATTGCCGTTGCGGAAGCGGCGGAATTTTGTCGCCATCAGATAGCCCCGGTCGGCAGTGCCATTAGCACCATGAACGGCGGTCAAATTTGCCTGCGTCGGTCGACCGCACGATGTCACGTAACACAACATCGCCCAACGCATCAGTTAATTCGCGGACATCCTCAAAGTCCCCCGTGTTGATAATCTGCGCCATGATTCGATGCGGATACGCCACGGCATGTTCCGGCGATTTTTACCAGATAAAGTTGGCCGCCAAACGCTTGAGCAGTTCCTGATCCTTAAATACACTCTAACGGCATAGTCAAAGTTGACAATCCGGTCATCCTAGGCGATTGTACAGGCAACAGGTTTCTGGCAAATTAAGATTTTTTCAGGGCGGTGGAAGATGGCACAACTTGGCAACAGGTTTCGTCCCTTTCGGCGGTTCTTCTTCTTTTCGGCGTTGCTCGTGGGCTTGTGGATTGTCGCCAGTGTTTCAAACGGGCAGGTCGGCAACCGGCACCGCGCATTGTTGCCCTCCGCGATGGCTGTCCCGCAATTTACTGCGTTTGGATTTTTATGGTCGCCCCATTTTTCCGTCTATGAAAGGGCGGCACTGTTTGCGGTTGCGGGTATAGCCCTGTTGGCATTGCTTTATGCTGCGTATTTGATGGGTTTTGTCAGCCGGGCTGATAAGGGCACGCAGCGCATGCAGGACATCGCCAGGGCGATTCGTGAAGGTTCCAAAGCCTACTTAACGCGCCAGCGCAACACGCTTTTGCCGATCATCGCCCTTATTGCCCTGTTGCTGCTGTTAACCGCCAACTGGCATTCGCAGATGGGAGCGAGCCTGCCTATTGGGCGGGCGGTGGCGTTTGTGTGCGGGGCTTTATTTTCACTGACGGTGGGAACCGTGGGCATGTTGCTGGCCACGCGGGGAAATTTGAGCGTAGCGGCGGCGGCAGCTGATGAAGGCTTTGGAAAGGCTTTACTATTGGGCTATCGGACCGGTACGGTAACGGGCATTTTAATTGACGGCCTGGGACTGCTGGGGGCCACGTTTATATTTATGTATTACGGGGATCGAGCGCCTGATGTACTACTTGGCTTCGCCTTCGGCGGAACGCTTATTGCGCTATTTATGCGTGTCGGCGGCGGTATTTATACCAAGGCCGCGGATGTGGGGGCCGATCTGGTGGGAAAAATTGAAAAAGACATTCCCGAAGATGACCCGCGGAATGCCGCCACCATCGCGGACAATGTGGGAGATAATGTGGGCGATTGCGCCGGAATGGCCGCTGATATTTTTGAAAGCTATGAGGTGACGCTGGTTGCGGCGATGATTCTGGGCTGGGCGAGCTTTGGCCACAAGGGCGTATTATTCCCACTTCTGGCGCAGGCGATTGGTGTGATATCCGATATCATTTCCACGTCCAGCGTCCGCGCGCCGGCCCAGGGCGGTGTAAAGGAAGCGATGCAATCGTTGAATTCCGGTTTCCGTCTGGGTGCCATTTTATGCACCGTCGGATTTTGTCTACTGGGTTTTTTTTACCTGCGATTTAACGGTGCGGCAATCAGTGTGAACCATCCTCTGGCCGCCATTGAAGCCCATACGCCGGGCTGGGCGTCGATGGGTGTGGCGGGGTTGGATATGCGCCCGGCGGTGGCGGCTATTGTCGGCTTGATTCTTGCGGTTTTGTTAAACTTAAGCACGGAATATTTTACCGGCACAGAGCATGGGCCGGTGCGCGGGCTGGTACGGGCGTGTTCCACGGGCCATGCCACCAATATTATTCAGGGATTGGCGACCGGACTGGAAAGCAGCGTTATGGCAATTCTCATTATTGCCGGCAGCATTCTGACCAGTGTACTGATATTTTCCCACACGAATCCGATTTTTGTCGCCTACGGCGTGGCCATGTGCGGCATTGGCATGTTAAGCCTGACGGGCAATACCATCAGCATGGATGTATTCGGTCCGGTGGCGGACAACGCCAATGGTATCGGTGAAATGGGGTACGACCGCCAGCAGATGGGTGAGCCAAAATATCTGGCAGCGCGGGAAGTGCTTTCGGATCTGGATTCCACCGGTAACACCACCAAAGCCATTACAAAAGGGATTGCGATCGGTAGTGCGGTGATCGCCTCCGTGAGTTTATTTGCCTCGTTTATTACCATCATTGGGTCCGGGGGGCGTTCGGACCATGCGCATTTAAGCACAGCGGTTTATCGCGGTGTATCAGGTTTATTAAATCTTTCCGATCCGCTTTTATTTATTGGATTGCTGATCGGTGGGGCGGTTCCATTTTTATTCAGTGCCATGACCATTCGGGCGGTTGGGCGTGCGGCATTTTTAATTGTGCAAACCTGTCGGGCGCAATTCCGTGACCGGGAAATCTGGGCCGGCACCAAAAAACCGGATTACGCCAAGGTGGTTAATATCTGCACGCTGGAGGCTCAAAGAGAATTAATCGGTCCGGGAATTCTGGCGGTGTTGACGCCGGTGCTGGTGGGATTTTCTCTGGGAGCCATGGCACTGGCGGGATTTCTGGCGGGTGCGATTCTGTCGGGCCAACTTCTGGCGGTATTTATGGCCAACGCGGGCGGCGCTTGGGATAATGCCAAAAAAGTGGTGGAATGTGAACCACGGGATGAGGAAAAACAGACCGGCAAAGGTTCCGAGCGGCACAAGGCCAGCGTCACCGGAGATACCGTCGGCGACCCGCTGAAGGATACCGCCGGCCCGGCGATCAACCCGTTAATCAAAGTGATGAATATGGTATCGCTATTAATTATTCCCCTGGTGCTGCCCTTTGATCGCGGGCTGGTGCGGCAGATCACGGCCACGGTTCCGGGTTTCACGGGTGTACAAATGTCGTATCAAAGATGGATTCCCTGGATGGTCAGCGCCGTATGCGTCCTGGCGCTGGCCTGGGCGGTTTACCGATCCCGGCATGAATCGCCCGATGACGGCAACGGGGAAGTTTAGCCTCTTGGCCTGAGCGGCATGCGTTTCCCGCAGGAGATGCCGGTTAAGAAACTGTCTCTAATGGAACCTCGCTAAGCGCCGCGAAAGCCACGGCTTTTCGATGATCTGTTGACCAATTTTCAACAAAACGTTAATATTCGTTTTAGGCGGAGATATACTATCGGCTTCTAGCGGAAGTTGGTGGAAATCCCGTAAAAAAACAGCGCAACTCGTTGGGTTGACACGGCTTGCAAGGTTTCGTAGAAACCTTCCTTTTGAGGAAATAAAACAGTCCTCAGGTTGGATATGCAGGCTGCTTTTATGCAGATCCGGGATTCCAATCCCGGTATCTGCACGATTCGGAATTCCGGGTCGATATAGATTGATGAATGGTGAATCAGGTGTTTTGTTCAGGACGTAATTTTGACTCTCGCGGGCTGGCTGCTGCCTCAGGATCGCTTTTAATGGGGCTTGCGGCCCTTGCTTTTGGTGATCCGGTTGCGGCATTCGATGCTCAGAGGTTGGATGACAGGGAAAAAAACCGCTGCGCTGGCATTGCGCGCAGTGGAAATTTTGACCTGTTGACGCCTTGGCGAAACGTTTTTTCCGTCTGACGGAAAGACTTTCACTTTCGCCAATCATCAAACTAAATAATGTGCAGACGGCTTGTGCGTGGTCGCCCTTTTTGCGGAACACACGCCGGAGTGTCCAATCTGTGTCAACCTGCGATCCGCATGGTGCGGAATCGGATTTTAGTGCATCCAAGGCTACGGATGGCGTTGGTGGAATGGTTATGCATTCCGCCGGGGCCGCTCAACAGGCCGCAGATTAAAGAGGTTGACCATGCCCCAGTATTTCTCGCATGAAATTCTTTCGGCGTTTCCATTGGCTGCCGCAACAGGTATTGATCCCACTTTGGCTCTGGTGCTCTCGGCCATCGCCGGTGTGATCGTGGGATGTGTGGGATTATTGCTGATACTAAAGGCCGGCGGAAACTCGGCACTGGCCCGGGGTAAAGTGGATGCGGATCGCCTGATTGCCGATGCCAAAACGCGATCTGATGAAATCTTGCGTGAAGCGCAACTCACGGCTAAAGACGCCGCCTTAAAACTCCGCGAGCAGGCCGAACGGGAAACCGATACCATGCGCGAGGAAATGCGCAATATCGAACAGCGGCTTTTACGTCGGGAAGACACGCTCGACCA
>DAHVEJ010000237.1 GCA_027313145.1 Phycisphaerales bacterium
CGATGAGATGGCCTCAAAAATAAAAGAAGCCGACGGCATTGCCAGAAAAGGCATGGTGCTGTCGTACCTTATGCGGTTCAAGCAAATCTGCAATCATCCGTCGCAACTGCTGGGCGATGGATCTTATGACCCCGCGCACAGCGGCAAATTTCTACGCCTCGCTGAACTGTGCGAGGAAATGGCCTCCCGACAGGAAAAGGTTCTGATCTTTACGCAGTTCCGGGAAATTACCGCGGCCCTTGCGGGTTTTCTGGAATCCATTTTCTGCCGCCCGGGCCTGATTCTGCACGGCGGCACCGCCGTAGCAAGTCGACAACAGATGGTCCAGCAATTTCAAAGCGATAACGGGCCGCCCTTTTTCGTACTTTCTTTGAAGGCCGGGGGCGTGGGATTGAATCTTACAGCAGCATCGCATGTGGTGCATTTTGATCGATGGTGGAATCCGGCGGTGGAGAATCAGGCGACGGATCGGGCGTTTCGCATTGGTCAGAAGAAAAATGTGCTGGTGCATAAGTTTATATGCCAAGGCACATTGGAGGACAAAATCGACACATTAATGACGGAGAAAACAAATCTCTCCAATGAGATATTGCAGGGCGGTGCCGACCAAATGCTCACCGAGATGAACAATCAGGAATTGCTGAATTTTGTGACGCTGGATATTCATCGGGTCAGTGAGTTATGATGTGCTTCGTCAAATGCGGTCTGGAAAAGGAACACACCCATGTGGTGGACTTATAAACCTTACGTGTCGGTAGGCCAACGGCAGGAAACAGCCCGGAGAGAAATTACAAAATTGGAAAAAGCCGGGCGGACAATTTCTCCGGTGCGGGTGGAGGGAAGGAAAATCGCCGGCACGTTTTGGGGCAAAGCCTGGTGCCAACACCTGGAATCGTACAGTGACTACGCCAACCGTTTGCCGCGGGGCCGATCATACGTGCGGAATGGCTCCGTGCTGGACCTGCAAATTGAACCCGGCAAAATCAGCGCCTTGGTCAGCGGCTCGGAAATATACAGCATTGTCATCAACATTAAGCCATTGGCCAGGGAAACATGGGATGGCATCCGACAACGCCTATCAGGGGAGATCCGCAGCATTATCGAATTGCTGCGGGGGCGTATGTCCGATGCGGTCATGGCTGTGGTCACGGATCGGGCGGGCGGGATGTTTCCGATGCCGGATCAGATCCAGATGGATTGTTCCTGTCCGGACTCCGCCGGGCTATGTAAGCATCTGGCCGCGGTGCTTTACGGCGTGGGTGCCAGGCTGGATACTCAACCCGAACTTTTGTTCAAACTCCGGCAGGTCAATCACCTGGAACTTGTGCCTACTTCCGACACGCTTGACGCCCTGACCGGCACGGATAACGCCAGTCGCAAAACAATCGCCGGTAATCAGTTAGCGGACGTATTCGGCGTTGAAATGGATCAACCTGGGGAAATGCCAATCGAGGCGACCCCGGCGGCCCGAGTCGGGAAAATATCCGGAAAATCTGTGGTTGAACAAAAACACCTCACGGCACGGAAAATCAAGGTAGCGAAAAAAGTACGGACAAACCTGAACTCTAAAGCTCGGGCCGGCTCCAAAGTAAAATCTAAAATGACCGGCCCGAAAAAAGCCTCCAGGAAAATGCCTGCAAAAGTCCGGAAGAAACCCGGACGAGCCTGATTCCTTGAACCATTTCACCAATTAAATTTTCACGCCTCCATTCCGCCATAAGGTATCAAACGCATTGGGAGACTCGGCGTGCGAGCAAAATACGCATGGAATGCAATATTCTTGTACTTTGATACCGTGACAAGTTGTTACATCCACGACCTTGGGCAAAGATCGCGAGCCGAAAGCAGAGCAAGATTCTCTTCTGCGATTTTTCAATAGTGCGACAGATTGTCCGCATCCGTTGAACCGCTATAATCATTAAGGTTTTATTAAGGTGTCGCATGGGTGTAGTATCTAACCTTCGACGCGCACTGGTGCTTTCGGGACCAGACTTTCGCACCACCGATCTCTACAATAACCTCTCCCACAATTATGACGCAGTCGTGTGCGTATCAACGATGGATCAAGCTGTTGCGGAACTGCGCAGCGGAACATTTGACATGGTCATGTCTGAATCCGCGGATTTTTTACCGCTGGAACGCGCTCATGCCAGCATGCAATCCGGACTGGTGCTGGATACCATTGGCGAAGGCGTCTGCATGATCAACCCCGCCGGCCGGATGGTCTGGAGCAACCGCCGTATGAAGCAATGGTCGCCCGAGGTTATCCAGCGCATCGGCAAAGCTTGCATGGAAGCGATTTCAATATTCACCGATCCGCAGATGGTCGGCCGTCCGGAAGCCCATGCTCCCCGATCCCGCAAGTTTGCGATCAGTATCGGCGATTCACAGTTTTTTGAACTGGTCTGCTCACCGGTCCATAATCAGGAAGATAAAATTTCGCATGTGGTTGCGGTCTGCTGGGATGCCACCCACACCCGCCGCCTTCAGCAAAAGCTTGACGCCATCGATCAGGCGGGAAGAGAACTGGTCCGCCTGGAAAAAGACGCCATCGCCAAGCTGAATTTTCTGCAACGTCAGCAACTGCTGGAAGAACGCATTATTAAATTCCTTCGCCAGCTCATGCACTTTGATCATTTTAATATCCGTCTTCTGGATCCCGCCAGCAATAAGCTTGAGCCGGTGATCGCCGTGGGCATGCCCGAAGAAGCCATGGAAGCGGAACTGTTTTGTGAAATAGAAGGCAACGGAATCTGCGGCCACGTAGCCGCCACCGGCAGATCCTATATTTCCGCGGATGTTGCCCGCGATCCGCGTTACGTCGCCGGGCTTGATACCGCCAAATCCAGTTTAACCGTACCGCTGATGCTACACGACAAAACGATCGGCGTGTTGAACATTGAATCCGATCAGTATGCTTTTTTCACGGAAGATGACCGGCAATTCGCGGAGATATTCGGGCGGTATGTGGCCATGGCATTAAATGTGCTGGACCTGCTGATGCTTGAACAGCGCAGCAGCAGCGGCAAACTGGTCCAGGAAATGGCCTGTGAAGTGGCCGGCCCGCTTAATGATATGATTTATGATCTGGAAGTCATCAAAGAAGCTAATTTGGATAATGGGGCTTTGCTGCAATCCTTGAATTCAATTCTCGCAAACGCCAACACCGTGCGACAGACATTCTGGAGTTTGTGTTCCAGCCCGCAGCAGGTATTTGGTGCCCACGATCAGCGTCGACTTCCCAGTAAAGACCCCCGCCTGCAGGGCAAGCGTATTCTTGTAGCCGATGATCAGGCTAATATCCGTGAGACCATTCATTATGTTCTGACCTATTGCGGCTGCCACGTGGACACCGCCGCCGATGGTGCCGAGGCCTTGGCTCATCTGGCTGGACAGCCGCGTTATGATCTGGTGATTTCGGATATTCGCATGCCACATAAGAACGGCTATGAAGTCTTTGCCGCCGCCCAAAAAATCGGCCATAACCCGCCGGTTATTCTGATGACCGGCTTTGGCTATGATCCGGATCACAGCATTGTGCAAGCCTCCAAACAGGGCCTGGCGGCCGTGCTTTCCAAACCCTTCAAAGTGGAAAAACTCATGCAGGAAATCTTCAAAGCCATGGCCGTGCATTAGAATCCCACTGTTTTCTAAGGCTGGGCTAATATCCTTATTTACGGTGCCGTGATCCGGGGTCTATCGCGCCGCCGAACCCCGGAACGGCATCACGCTGACGCATGAGTTGACTTCCGGTGGAAATTGTGGGCGGATCGGTGGTCTTGATTATCTGCAATCTCTGGTGAATTGCGTACTGTCGGCGGCGAACTGGCGGGCGCATGAGGAAACTTTCCGAAGCAAGTATCAGCAACGAGGGAAACTCGGGTATCAGGGTGAATCGGAGAAAGGATTCGGGGCTTTGGAGCCGAAATTTTCCCATTTGTTAAAAGCGGCCGAGCGGGAAGGCAATACCGTAACTCCGATGATTCGTTTGGCGTGGGAGAATACTGGCCCGCACGCGCTGGCCCGCACGCCCGCGCGCTTTTGCTGGGGCAAAAAACAATTATGATTACCTGCGGTCATTCTCACCCCCGCAGGTGATTCCGCAATTGGCGATATCGGATCATGGGCGAACCGGACGCCTTGTGCGCAGACGGAGAGGCTCAATGCAACCCAAACAACCAAAGGGCCACGTGAACTATAGGAAGCGAGCGCTCGAGCACTATCACGACCGTTTACACTGTTGGTATTGCGGCTTTGGGTTCTCCCAAATCCTTGAGGTCGCCCACTTGGACGGGCGCAGAGAGAATAACGCCGTCGCCAACTTGGCAATTCTCTGCCCTACATGCCACAAAATGCTTGACCTGGGCCTGATCTCGAAGAGGATCGTAATCGCAATGCGCGATCGATCCAGAATAGGCCAATGGTCAAAACGCATGAAGGACACGGGCAAGAAGGCTGCGGCGACACGAAAATGCAATGTGGCCGCGCTGCAGAGGAAACGGCATCTGGCTGCAGTGAAAGCCGCCGAAACCAAATGACGCAATCGTTCTGCCGCGCATTGAGCGCGGCACCTGTTGGGGCAAAGGTCGTTGAAACACTCGGGCCGGCCATTTCCCGCACTGCCGGGGTTGGAACCGCTCGCGCATGCGTTGAGATCCTACGGCGCGTAAGCCGCAAGTTTTTCCGCCAGGTCAGCACTGCGCGCAATCAGCAATCGGTACAGTTCCCGCCAGACCTCGCCTGTCACGCGGTGGCCAATGCCCTGCATATTCGCTCGCACAAAACCTGCGTTTCGCAAGACCGGATTCTCACGGAGCTCGTTCAGGGTTATCGCCCCCGGTAGGGAACATATCCGTTCGAGATTTCGAAATATCGCGCTGCCGTGCCGCCACGTGGCGTCCTTCCGCGCCAGTTCGCCCCTGGCGACGAATATATCGGTAATACTTTTCACGGGTGTGCATCGATACATCAGCAGCAGGTCGTCCTGTGCACAGTCTTTTCGTACCGCCCATTCGATCTCACGCTTTGACAATTTAAACTGCTCGTCGCGAACAGCCCCTTGAATCCACACCGATGGCGGTGCGTTGAAATACTGCTTTAATTCAACGATTCTCAGCTTGCCGGGAGGATCGGGCCAGTCGTTGTGCCAGCATACGATTAAATCACACCCATCAGGTTTGTGCCCGTGCTGGTGAAAATTACTTGCTCGATACTCGAACTCAATTCTGACTTCGCGGTTGCCGTCGTTTAGGCATTCGGCGACGCAGTCCGGAAAGCGTTCTTGGACTCGGCGAATGCGATAACCCAATAGCTTGGCATGAAGGGCAAACAGGCATACTACCCCCATTTCATTGGCGGGGACAAAGCCCACTTGCAATTTCTGATTTCTGGTTGTCTGATCCCGCAATTTGGTGATCCTCCACAAAATTCTTCGCGCTTTTTTTACTTATCGGCAAGCGTCTGGGTATACAGCGTACTGGCAGATTCTTGTGGCTGCCACGAATGGCACTTCCTTAAGGCATAGACGCATTATTTGCGGCACATAGACAAATTATGTCGTCTTGTGAAAATAG
>DAHVEJ010000238.1 GCA_027313145.1 Phycisphaerales bacterium
TAAGCGAGCACTTTATTTCCGCAATGTCTTTGACCACGCCGATAGGTTTTTCCGTCCCAAACTCACCGATGGCCAATGGGTGAAGCATTTTAATCCAGTGCAATTTTGGCATGGTTTCATTGAAGGTTCCGGCTGGCAGTATCAATGGTTAGCGCCATGCGACATGGATTGGTTGGTCCACGCGGTAGGGCAGGCTCGCTTTAATAAGCGGCTAGACGCCTTTTTCAATTATTCGACGCCCCGCTGGGCCGGCAATTATTACAATCCCTACAATGAACCCGATCTTGAGGCCCCGTTCGAGTTCAATTTCTCTGGTGAGCCATGGCGAACACAATATGTGGTTCGCCGCATACTGCGGCAGAATTATACGCTGTCTCCCAACGGTGTGCCGGGTAACGATGATTGCGGCGAAATGTCCTCCTGGGCGGTTATGAGCATGATGGGCTTATACAGCATCGATCCGGCCAGCACAGCTTATGAGCTTTGCAGCCCGGTGTTCCGGAAAATCGTGATCCATTTGCACCGACCCTACGCAGGTGCGGAGGCAGTGATAACAACTTCGCATGGTGCGGCGAAAAAACCGTACATTCAGTCGGTGTCCATCAACGGCCGGGGCACCAACCGCTGCTGGATTCCGGTTAGCGTGCTGACCCATGGCGGACATCTGAAGTTCCGGTTGGCGGCCACCGCGGATAAATCCTGGGGTTCCGCTGCGGCGGATCGTCCGCCATCGCTGACGAAGTAAAAGGGAGTTAATGGACTGCAGAACTTGAACGCCAGTCGGCGGGTTCAGATCGCCGGAACCTGATGGGCACGGCATCCGATTCCGGATTTCAGGTTCTGATTTCCAGATTGCAGAATGGATGCGCGAAAGGAGTGATTTTATGCTGACATTCAGATCAAAAATTTCGGTTCTTGCTTTATCCGTGCTGGTATGCACGGCAGGCATCCAGGTTGCAGCCTTCGGGCAGGCCGCCACGCGTATGGTGGCGGAAAAATACCTCGCTTTGCCGATGAAAAACGCGGTGAATAAGCATCTTCGTGGAAAAATCCTGCGCCGTTACGGCATTCCGTTTATGGAGGAAACACTGCCAGTTCCGGCCCGCGGCACGGTAAGCATTCCTGTTGGTGCGATGGTTAAACGGATATTTCTTTTGGGAATGACCGAGCACGCCACGATCCGCGCATGGGCGAATCCGCTCAACGATGCGGTGCGATTTTTCGTCGGCGACAACTTGGGTCGAATCACCCTGCATTACGCGGACGGTTCAACGCAGGTGTTCCCTCTGGTTTTAGGAGAAAACATCTGGTGGGGGCATCCATTTGACCGGTTTCCCGATCCGTTTCCCACCGACGCTCAGTTCCGGAGCGCGCTGCGGGCGGCGCTGAGACTGTATCCACAGCGGCCGGTGAAAAGCGGCAATTACGTAGCGGTTATTAACCCTCGACGTGCTGTGTTGCAAAGTATCACCGTACAAAAATCTCCCGGCAAAGACGGTACACCCCAGATCAGGGGGATCACCTTGCAGACCGCAGGGCCGGTGATCGCTGGCCCTGCGGTTCTTTCGCCGGGCGTAATTCCCAGACGCTTCCTCGAATTCATACACTCAAGCGCATTGTCGCCTGCGGGGGGCCACAGACGCGAAATTCAGCAGCAGTTGCATAACCTTCGCCTGGCGATGTACACCAGTGACGCGAATTTTACGGGTCATGTTGCCGCAGTCACACCGCCCGGATATGCCGGCCCGCACGTATCGTTTAAAGGCGATATCTTCGCCCGGATTCTCGCCAATGCGTTTCGCTGCAACCTGCAGGATATGGTGAACAAGATTGGCAAGAACGGCATGTACCACACCTCCACCAAAGGAGCGGTTTCGTGGAATGGTGCCGGCTTCGGCACTTTCCGAAAAAATGTCGGCATGTATTACGGTGCATCCTGGTCCCGTGATCTGGGACGGACCCTCCAGGAACTTACCGAACTTGGGTATACCGCCCAGGGTAAACGCTGCGCGGACTACTGCCTCCGCATGGCACAACTCTGGCGACAGCGCCCGGGGCTGAAAATCGACGGTCACAGCCTGCCGCCGCACTGGGGTCGCATAATCAACCGGCCCATGAAAATCGGATGTTTTGAAAATGACGGACACGGTCTGATTATCATGTTCCTCTACACCCTCTGGCAGCGACTTCCCAATCGCGATCAGTGGCTTCGCGCTCGCTGGCCGGGGGTGAAAGAAGCAGGCGACTGGATTCTCTGGCAGTTTGCTCATCCGAACATATCCGGCGCTTCCCACGGCGTGCTGCATACCACCAGTGAATGCGCCAGGGGAAACGGGTATTCCGTTTTTGCCGACGACGTGTGCATGGATGCACTTAATGCCCTGGCGCGCATGGCGGATTCGATCGGCCGGTATCACCGAGCCGCACTCTGGCGCGCCAGAGCCGCAAAAATGAAACGTGCCATTACCCGCCAATATATTGTTACCGTGCCACATTATGGACGCGTCTGGACGCTTGCGTATGCAGGGTGGCCGGACCGCAGCACAGTGCTGGGGCCGCTGATCTTTCAGGCTGACGATCAGGGCTTTGCGCCGCAGGACGGCGTCGTGGCCTGGCGGAGCGTGGACCTGGCGACATTCCGGCGGTTGATCCATACGTACAACAAACCCTTCGGCTTTTACGGCCAGGCTATGGGCTATGGCCAAGGGTTTGTCACTGAAGCGGCGTTGCTGCTGGATCGGATGCGGAATGCAACCACCATGCTCACCTGGATGGCCAAAGCCATCTACGACCCACGCATCGGATCCTTTATTGTGCCCGAAGGATGCCAAATAGATCCAAGCGGCAGGTACTGGTTTCGAACCGGCGATCTGGGCAACGGCGTACAGGAAGCCGAAATTATTAAAACGCTTCGCCTGGTCATCGGTGTGGATGATACGCACCCTGATCGCCTTCAGTTTTTCCCAAGGATGCCCTACGGTTGGCGGCGGATCAAAGTGGCACATTATCCCGTACTCTTTCAGCGGCAAGGTGCAACATCGACAACGCACCTGCGTTACGTGCTTAAAAGGCACGGGCCTGCAATGGCGCTGACCATATCCGCCGACACAAAGCTCGGGCCGGTCGCCATGCGCCTTGGGCCGTTCAAGAATCGACCGGCCGTGGGCGATGTTCGTATCAACGGAGCTATTCCCGCCGGCGATGTGGTTGAACACAGCGGCGATTCCTGGTGGATAGGATTCACGGCCAACGTGGGGCCTCAGCTCGCGGCCGGCAAAAAAAAGGGAGCCTTATGATGTCGGTCTTGGACATCCGGATCAGCTCCCCATGGATTGGGAAAAGTTTGGCCGTTTTGATCGGCATCGGCGGTTTGCTGCCGGGGCAAACGTCGGCCCTGGGCCAATCATTGCCCCATTCCGGCGCGGAAAAATACCTTGCCCTGCCGCTGACCCGGCGGGCCGGCGGAAAAGTTCTGAACCGCTACGGCGTTCCGTTCAGGGAGGAAATATTGCCGCTGACCACCGGTGGTGCGGCACAGGTGCATGTCGGCGTGTCGGCGAAACGGATTTTTTTTCTCGGCATGGCGGACACGGACAAACTGCCGGGCTTGAAACAGTTGGCGGGCCCGAGATTTCGCTTGTTGTCTTCACTGATCCGTCCGGCCACCCCCTGCCGCGGCTGGGATGATCCGCGGAATCATGCCGTGCGGTTTTTCGTGGGCGATCATCTGGGGCAAATTCGGTTGAATTATGCCGACGGATCTTCGCAGGTTTTCCCCCTGATCCTGGGGGAAAGTGTCTGGTGGGGCCGCGCTTTTTTTGATTATAATGAGCCGTTTCCAGCCGACGCGAATCAGCGTCGCGCTCTGGCGTCGGCGCTGCGCCTTTACCCGCCGGCCCCGGTGCGGGACGGCAATTACGTCGCAGTCATTAATCCCAAGCCGCTTCCCATCCGGAGCATCACCGTCGAGAATTCTCCGGAAAAGGAGGGAACGTTGCTGATTGCCGGCATCACCATTGAAACAACGTCGGCCAGCCGCATTGCCGGGGCGACCGCCTTGACACCGGTCGCCTTTCCTCGAGCGTTTGCAAAATTTGTCCGGACCAAAGCGTTGCTCCCGCGGGGGACGGATGAACGCCGGACCCGGCACCGATTACAGCATCTCCGCCTGGCGATTTACACCAGCAACGCGGATTTCAAAGGTCGCGTCGTAAAATCTGTGCCGCCGGGATATGCTGGACCGGACGTTTCTTTCAAAGGGAATATTTTCGCGGAGATTCTGGCCAACGTATTCAGATGGAATGTTCAGGACATCGCGAACAAGATTGGCAAAAACGGCATGTACCACACCTCCACTAAAGGAGCGCTTTCCTGGGGCGGTTACGACGGCTTTGGGTTCTATCGCAACAACGTCGGACGCTATTATGGCGCTTCGTTTTCGCGCGATATGGGACGGAGCCTGCAGGAACTGACATCCCTGGGCTACACGAGTGCTACGTCCCGTTGCGCTGATTATTGCTTTCACCTGGCGCGCGTATTTACGACCGATCCCTCCCTGAAATTCAAGGGTATATTCCTTCCGCCGCATTGGGGTGAACTGGTGAATCAGCCCGGCGGTCAACCTTTTGAAAATGACGGTCAGGGGCTGACCATGCTGTTCCTTTATGATCTCTGGGAACAACTGCCTAATCGCAGCCGGTGGCTTGAGGCTCACTGGCCGGACATCAAGGCTGCGGGCGACTGGATATTGTGGCAGTTCGCCCATCCGAAAATATCCGGTGCCGCCAATGGCCTGCTGCATACCACCGGTGAGGCGGCCAACGGCAGCGGCTATTCCGTCTTTGCCGACAGTATTTGTATGAACGCGCTGCGGGCATTTGCGCAAATGGCCGATTCCATCGACAAAACCCGTTCCGCTGCGCAATGGTGCCAACGGGCCGACAAAATGCAGCGTGCCATCACGCAACATTACATCGTTACCGTTCCAAAATATGGCCGCGTCTGGACTCTGGCTTATGCTAACTGGCCGGATAAGACGACGGTGCTGGGGCCTTTGATTAGTCAGGCGGATTATCAGGGCTTTGCGCCGCAGGACGGGATTCGGGCATGGCGCGCGGTGAATAAGGCCACCTACCAGAGATTGATTGATACCTACAAACCTTTCGGCTTTTACGGGCAGGCAATGGGTTATGGGCAGGGTTTTATCACCGAAGCGGCGCTGCTGCTGGACCGCATGCGTGACGCGACTACCATGCTCAATTGGGCCGCCAAGCAAATCTATGATCCTAAGTTTGGTTTTTATATTGTGCCGGAAGGCTGTGAAATTGATTCCACCGGCCGCTTCTGGTATTCAATTGGGGACTTGGGCAATGGCGTGCAGGAGGGGGAAATTGTCAAAGCCCTGCGCCTGGTGATTGGCATTGACGATACGCAGCCGGAGCGCCCGCAATTTTTTCCCCGACTGCCCTATGGCTGGAAAGAAATAGCGGTGGCCCGATATCCAGTCGTGTTTAACCGCGCCGGCAAGATAGCGACAACGCACCTGCGTTACGCGCTTAAAAG
>DAHVEJ010000239.1 GCA_027313145.1 Phycisphaerales bacterium
TTTTCACAAGACGACATAATTTGTCTATGTGCCGCAAATAATGCGTCTATGCCTTAAGGAAGTGCCATTCGTGGCAGGCATCCCTCGCTATAATCCTATACGTGGCCGCGTTCGCGGCGATTGAAGTGAGTTGGCATTGGTATATCGCGACCGGAATGCCCCTCGCGGCGCTTATGCGGCGGGCCTATCTTTACACCGACCGTTTCGGACACCGTGGCTTCTTCATGATGCTCCCGGATTTTCTTTTCCCGATCATGGCACTGCTGTTCGGGGTCGGCGCAATCAGCGGGCGGCAACGAGTATCCTTCGCGGCCCTTCACGGGTTCGGGGCGGCTTTGGCAGCGACGGCGGTGATGCCACTATACACGCATTGGCTGCATCCGGTACCACCGCCGCCGCATTGGCCCTGGTATCCATCGGGGTGGAGAATCTTGCTCACTCCACCTGCCGCAATTAACCTCTTGGGCGTTACACTGGGAGCAATAAGTGTGCAAAGGGGTCGGCGTCTTGGCTCCGCTAGAAAGGGATCACCCCAAACCTTGGTGGATATTGACAAGCCAAAGGCCCGGGAGCCATTCCCCGCGCAACCGGCGCTGGGTGATTACAAATCCGATGCGTTACGTGCCATACAGATATCGCAGGAGAGGCATTGCGGTATTCAGAAAGCCGTTGAGCTTGTCGATCAGGAGAGGATGGCCCGAGGACGGGCCCAGGCCGGAACGCCTGGGCCTGCGGGCTCAACCCCACGCGGGGAGCCATCGCAAGAGCAGGCCTTCGTAAGTGGCGCGAATGTGATGGGAGGCGAACCGCCTTCCTATACCACCAAGCAGACAGACGGGATCATATTGGTAATGTGTGGAAGGGGATGGAGCGTCGAGCGGGCGGCTAAGAATTTTCGGATTCCTCCGGAGCTGCTACGTGAGCGGTTGCGTGATTTTTCGTCCCACTGCACGCCAGAGCGGCTCTCAGCGGTCCTTGAGGTTATGCGGGAAAAGGGCTGGAATCTCCAGCAGGCCGCCAAGCGGTTCCAAGTTCCGGAAGAAGCGTTACGGCAGCGAGTTTCGGAGACCGCGTAGCATGGTGTACGATCTTGCCACACAACGTCATGCGGAAACCTGGACGGGTACCAGCTACGCGTCCGCGATTTCGGACATCAAGTATGGATACAACTCCATGGGCGAATTGGCCAGCGTAACGGTGCTGAAGGAAAACGGCCAAACCCCAGCGGCGGTCGCATCCAGTACACAATATGACGCTATCGGCGGCACCAGCACGACCACACTGCCCAACACGGTGTACACCTACGACGCCGGCGGAAGACTGGAAACAACACTTGATTCCGCCACCGGCATCACGACAAAGTACACCTATAAGCCCGACACCAATTACGTGCAGGAAGTCAAAACAACCAACAGCTCCGGCACCGTGCTGGCGGATGACAGCCATTCGTATCGCAACGACGGCCTGAAAACCGGAGCAATCAAGTACACGCTCAACGCCGATGGCAGTTCAGATACTGTGACGCTGACATGGAATTATGACGGTTTGGATCGCTTAACCAGCGAAACCTCCAGCGATACCGCCGGCGTGGCGGCGCTAAACTATACGGACGAATATAAATACGATCTGAATTCCAACCGCACCACTGAAACCATTGAAAATGGCAGCGGCACGGTTACCGACACTGTTACCAGCACGTACAATGCCGACAACCAGTTAACGCAGAGCGTTGATGCAAATAATGGTACCACCGTGTTCAGCTATGATCTCGATGGAAATCAGATCGAAACCGTCCATACGCCAAGCGGCAGCACGACGCCCGATTCCACCACAACCAGCGAATATACCCTTCAAGGGAAACTCGCTGGCATTCAGAATAAGAATGGAAGCGGAACGGTCACCAGCAGTGCGGCGTATATATACGACGACCAGGGAAATAGAATAGAAGTGACCACCGTCACCGGTACCAATTCGCCAGTCAGGACATACTTCTTAGTGGACGGCAACAACCCTACTGGCTACGCGCAAGTGATCGAGCAAAGCGCAACGCCGGGAACGCCAGCGATCACCTATATCTGGGGCGAAACCTTGATCCAGCAGGACAACGCCGCCGGGACGCCCAACGCCGGCACCTATTATCTGATCGCCGACGCCCATGGCAGCACGCAGTTGCTGGTCAACGCCAGCGGCGGTGTGGTGCAGGATTATTATTACGATGGCTTCGGCAACGCGATTGGATTCACCGTCAGCAGCGCGATCACGCAATACTTGTACGATCAGCAATTCTTCGATATCGTCAGCGGCCAATATTACATGCGTGCCCGCAATTACGATCCCGCCACGGGAACATTCACGCAGCAAGATTCATACACGATCAACGCCGGCGACTTGGCCAACGCGAACCTGTATCTCTATGCAGGTGGCGATCCGGTGAATATGTTTGATCCGAGTGGAAAATTCGGTAGCGCGCTTTCGCTAAGCGTAACATTGACCATAGGATCTCTCGTGGACTCGATTTCGCTTCCGGCGATTGGTGGCGCTTTCGCCTATGTCGGCAGCGCCGTTCTAGCTGGGACGGTGGCCTACGAGGCCAGCACATGGCTATGGTCCACCCTGGATATACCGTCGCTGGGTACTGTAGGCGATGAAATATACAACACGCTCCGGAGCGATACACAGGCGGTGGCCAAGGCGATCGACGATGTGGCCGCGAAGTTGGATATAGCGGTTCAGGACCTCCAAAAATTCAAGGTCTTTCCCATCATCCGTAGATTTGGGCCGAACATTTATGCGTTTGATACATGGGCGTTGGCGAAAAATCCTTCCTGGTATGAATTGACTTATAACGGACCGTACAGTCCGAAAACGATCGATAACCGAGCAGCAGTCTACGCGAACTATCGCTGGCAAATGGCAACGGCACCCGCAGGTTATCAATTGGATGAATTTCCTTATGCATCTACGGTACAGGGTGGCCCCGGTGCCTATGGTGAGCCAGTTCCGGCATTACAGAATTTGGTGCAAGGAGGCCTGCTCAGCGCCTTTTACCGATATGCGCTTGAGAGCGAACCATTGGCGAACTTTATCGTTGTTCCGATTCCTTTGTAATCCAATTCAAGTAAGGGACCTATGGATATTGCGTATCATGAATACAGGGATGGCCTTGTAGAATTGCGCACGCCTGTGCGGCTCAGGGCGCAGCAGGGAGGGTTGCGTACTTTCCGGGGAACACTCTCGAAAGGTGGTAAGTCCATAACTATATTCACCTCGGTGGATATCGGTGTTGGTCCTGATCGCCGAGCACGATTGCGCAAATTAATCACAGGAGCGCCTTCGGATATGTCCAGGGGCGGATGCGACAGCAAGGTTGTGCGTCGGGGAGAATGTGCGTTTGGTGAGGGCGGCTTGGAATGGCTAGCTGTGGGGCGCAACCCAAGTGGTTTGAGAGGCTACTCATGGTATGCCTGTTTTGTTCTTCATGGTTGCGACGTCCTATGGGATATCAAGTGTGTCGAAGGTGCACCCGCCAGTATGGAATTTGAGGAATTTGAGGCAATAGGTAGGACAATCGTTGAAAGTATACATGTGCTATCGGATCCGCCGGTGGAGAAAAAGCCGAAGCTTTCCGATGACGAAAGTGTGCGGCCGGATGAGATCGGTGGACATAGTGCTTTTGAAAGCGGGACGGTAGACGACCTGATCCGCACGGTCTCGCGAATGACTGGTAAAAAATCCCGCGCGGCGTCGGGTTCCTCGACCGATGATATCCTCAGCCAACTGGACCAATGCGCGACGGCATTGAGGTTTCCAACACTGGATAATGGTTACCTCTACCTGGCGGACGTTCGGCTCTCCGCGTACCGCGATGAGAAGCGTTGGGCAGTGATTATTGAGACCTTGGGTCACAATGCCCGTGCCTCAGGCACGCAGAGTTTTTCCAACTCGCTGTATTGCTTTGGCAACTGCCTCAAGGGAAAGCCGGGGCTTGATAACGATAGCTGGGTTTATCCCATGTCCGACGGCCCGGATGGGCCGCTGCTCGATGAAGCCAACAGTTTGAATGAAGGCGCAAAAAGTCTTCGGATCCGTGAGGCGGTAGTGCGGATTAACCGAGAAACGGCGTTCCTGGTCGGCAAGAAAATCGGCCGGAAATTCGATATCGAGAATTGGAGGGCTCACGCCCTGCGGCAGAAAGAACCGGTGAGGAAGAATCTTCTGGATGCCGCCCAGCGCATGGCCGAATCGCCGGTGGACGCCGATTTCGCAGGGCGGGATTTGCTGCGAAGCCTGTTGCCCGAATATCGGGCGGGGTTGCTGGCAACGGACGGGGAATTGGAAAAACATTTAAAAGCCAAGGTTCCCTTGGTATTGAGGCTGGACGAGTGGCACCATCCGGATGTTAGCGCTGGCGAGTTGCCGAGTAATTCTGAGGCGTTCAAAATGATTGCGGAAGTGCTGGCCACGGGCGACGCCAGCCGGTATAAACCAACGCAAGAGCCTAACACGCACTGGAGCAATTGGCCCATGGGCGGAGATTTATGACATGGTGGCGCGTATAGTGGACCGGCGGACTGTAGATTGACTGATTTTCATGATAATGGCAGCGGCGTTGCCGAGCCGAGAGTTCGGAGGCGGGTGTTGGGAGTTTTGGATATAATGAGTAGCGAAACGCTTCGCTTTAATAAGTAATGAGTAAAATGATGGTTGCGGCAGCGGAAGAATCCCGAAAGAAAGCAAAACGCACGGAGTTCGCTTCGCGCTTATTGCACAACCTTCTTTTGATTCTGATCTTGGCCGCCACGCCACTATTTCTCGGCGGTTGCAGACAACCGCCTAAGGATGTCACGCGGGTTCCGCATTACAACTTTTCGCCGTTCGCCGGGACCGTATGGAAAACAAAGGTCAAAACAGCGCTCGCGGACGTAACAGTATACAATGGTGCCCATCATCTCACGCTGCTTAGCCCCGAAGAGTTCGACCGGACAGACCCGAAATACACGGGAGTGCTCGACCAATATCGCATTATCTCCATGTTGCCCGCAGGTGCACGCATCCGCATCGAGCGATTGTGGTTCGACACCGGCGAGGCGGGCATCCTCTGGGTAACGGCATCATTGGATAGCGGAACGTACTACAGAAAGACGGTGTACGTCGAGGAACTGCTGGCGAAGAACCTGTTCCTTGATGGCGATCCATCGCTCCCCAGGACATGGGGCGTGAACCCAAGGTATCTGGAGAGCGACGCTCCACCGCGAAAAGCGAAGGGGGGCGGAAAGTGATCGGCACAGCGGCACCACGTTACACCGGCGGTTACCAGCACGGTCTGGATTCCAACCACTTCGGCGAGACCGAGGAAAACGCCGGCGGCAGATTAACCAGCGCCTTTGATTCCGCCACCGGCATTACAACAACGTACACCTACAAGCCCGACACCAATTATGTCAGCGAAGTCAAAACAACCAACGGCGCCGGCACCGTGCTGGCGGATGACAGCCATTCGTATCGCAACGACGGCCTGAAAACCGGAGCAATCAAGTACACGCTC
>DAHVEJ010000023.1 GCA_027313145.1 Phycisphaerales bacterium
TGTTAGCCGGCACATTTAATGTGCCGCCGCGTCGCGGAAAGGGCACCCGCCGCAGCCGACAGTTCCGGATATCATCGACGCGATCCCACCCATTAAACAACGATATTGACCCCGCCCGGAAAAATTGCCACACCCCGGGGCTTGGCGAGCATCGAGATCATTTGGCTTCACTTGGGTCATTCGATAGAGAGGCTCATCGCCGCCGGGGGTAATTTCCTGCGAGACGAGTTCCCCCCCTGTGTTTAGTCCGTGAATACCGCGTCTTATGAGCATGTACGCCGTTTCTCGAAGGGATTGGACGGCGGATTACGCTGATATGGGGGCGGGGATGGTTTGGGCGGCTTGTTCGTCGGCGTGGTAGCTGGAGCGGACCAGCGGGCCGGATTCGACGACGGAAAATCCGAGGTTAAGCCCCACTGATTTCCAGTGGGCAAACTGTTCTGGCGTTACCCAGCGATCAATGGGCAAGTGTTCGCGCGTGGGTTGCAGATATTGCCCCAGTGTGAGGATGTCCACATTGACTGCGCGAATGTCTTTCAGTGTTTGCTCGAGTTCAGTATCGGTTTCGCCGATGCCTAGCATTAACCCTGTTTTGGTGGTAAAGCCGCGATCTTTAGCGCGACGCAGCAGTTCCAGGGATCGGGCATATTTGGCTTGCGGGCGGACACGGAAATATTGGCTGGGGACCGTCTCTATGTTATGGTTTAGAATGTCGGGACGGGCGTCCAGCACCCGGTTCAGATCATCCCAGTGCCCGCAAAAATCCGGAATTAACACCTCAATGGTGGTACTTGGCGACGCTTCCCGCACGCCCAGGATGCTTTGCGCCCAGATGGTTGAACCGCCGTCTTTGAGTTCATCGCGATTGACGGAGGTAATGACAATGTGTCGAAGTTTCATAATCGCTGCCGACTGGGCCACGCGGCGCGGTTCATCAAGGTCCAGAATGGGGGGGCGGCCGGTTTTAATATGACAAAATCCACAACTGCGGGTGCAGACATCCCCTAAAATCATAATCGTCGCGGTGCCCCGGCCCCAGCACTCTCCCATGTTCGGGCACTTGGCGGATTCGCACACGGTGTGCAGGCGATGCTCATCAATAATTTCCCGCACATGCGTGTAACCGGGGCCTGCGGGAAGTTTCACTTTCAGCCAGGAGGGCTTGCGGCCCGGCAGCATGTAATCGGGGCGGTTTTCCGCAACGGCTAACGGTAATGAAATGGGAGCAGTCACAAACCTATCCTGTTCAAACCCATCCGGCAGCGGCTACTGGCTGAACGGATATAAGCTATGAATTATATCACAAGCCAACGGCCTTGATAAATGCGCGCACTCTGGCATGATCTTTTATGCCGGGTTGCCCTGCCACTTCCACGCCGCTGGAAACATCTACTGCCGCGGGATGCACAGTGTTTATGGCGTGTGCGACATTTTCGGCGGTCAGGCCGCCGGCGAGGATAATGGGCGGCAAGGTACGCAATTCGTCAGCCTTTTGTGCGTCAGAGAGCCAAGATAGATCAATCCTCGCACCAGTGCCGCCATGGCCGCGCGGGGAATAAGCATCCAGCAGTATGGCACCGGCGGGGAATGGCATTTGCGGTAAAGCTGCCGAAAGTGACTGCAAATCAGCGCGTTGGGCGATGCGAAATACCGGCCAATATTGCACATCAGCCCCCGGCAAACATCGCACGTTGGCCAGGTCCCCATAAAGCTGAAAAGTCCGCACGCCATACTCTTGCGCCAACTGATTCGCTGCCGCAAAACCCTCCGTCGTGCTCAAGTCAACCAGCGCCACCGCCGCACCAGCATCACCAACACCCGCGAGAATTTCCGCCGCCTGTAAAACTGTAATTTTCCGCGGCCCGGCAAACAGATTTAATCCAATAAAATCCGCCCCCGCCTCCAACGCCGCCAACGCATCCTCACGCTGTGTAATACCACAAATCTTAATTTTTATCCGCGCCATAACCCATATTCTATCCCAAAGGTCCCGCATACCGATAATGGAGCCTTCCCGACTCCCGACTCAGCAAAGCCACGGGCGCGGCAATTTTTCCGGGCACCCCCGGGAGCTTGTTGATTGCTGTAGGGATACCCACCCGCAAAGGCCCTTCGCGAAGGTCCCGGGACATGCCGGAAATAGCCGGTTTTGCGGCGGTTTCACCCCCGCCCGGCAAAATTACCAAGCGCTGCTATTGCCCATGTGGTATTCTCCTCTGCACACCGTGCCAACGCTCTTGGTACAATTATTTAGTATTCAATGAGGCGACCTCCCGGATATTCCGCACGACGGCAAAGCCACAGGCCGGAGGGTCCGCCAACCTCCGGCCAATATCAAACAGGGTGCTGGCCGCTGCGGTGAATTGGGATTATCCTTTGGGTGCTGGATTGCAGGGTCTGTGAAACCGGAACAGGGATGGCGATAAAGTTTGATATTGATCTCACGCCGGAGGATGTAGCGCAGCTTACATCCGCGGATGCTCTGGCGGCGCTTGTTCAGCGGATGGGCTATGACACCGGCAAGCGGGCGGTAGTTCCGGCCCAGGCGGTGGGGCTGGATGGCAACAGCGATATTCAACATATTGAGTTGCTCTCCGAAGATGCCGAGGGATTTTTACGCATCGTGTTTGTGCGGATGCGATCGGTCACAGCGAAATCCCGCAATCTGGTGGTGCGGACATTTGGCCGACAAACGCAGGATTATCTGCTGATATTGACCAGCGATTTTGAGGCGCTGGAGTTCGTGCTCATTGAAAAGCTGCGGCAGCAGCGCAAAGGCCCGGTTGGGGACGTGATTACGACGCCCCAGGCCAAGGTATTTGTGGTGCCGCGGCGTTGGCCGCAGGCGATGCTGCGGATTCTCCGGCGGCTTACGTTTACGGCGTGCGACGAAGCCGGCATGCCTGATGCCATATTGCAATATAGCAAACTCATGAGCGTATTTGACGCGGCGCATTACAGCGGTGAATACTTTCAGAATCGGGCGTTATTCGCGGATCATTTTTTGCGCACACGCCTACGTGTTGACCCCGCGTGGATTGAATCGCCCAATAGTGCGTTTGCGAAAGTATCGCAACTTATGCGCCGGGCCAGAGACCGCGTAGGCGGCAAGGATGAGGCGGCCATCCGGCGGGAACTTTTTGAGCCTTTGTTTGGCGCACTGGGTTTTGCGGCGCAGGCGGGAAAAAAATCGAATGATGCCGCACCGACGGCGGATTATCGCCTGACTTCGCCCCGGGGGGCAGGCACGCACGGTGGCTCTGGTATATGCGTGGGAGCGGTGGCTGGACGGGCCTGATCCGTCGGATGCCGATACGCCCACGGAAAATCCGGGCGCGGCCGTGGTGACACTGCTGGAACGTGGTGATGCGGATTGGGTGATTGTAAGCAATGGCAAGCTCTGGCGGCTCTACAGCCGCCACGCCCATTCACGCAGCACCAACTTTTATGAGGTCGATCTGGAAGATGCTCTGGTGGCCACCGGGCAGACGGATCCCAATGAAGCATTTCGTTACTGGTGGCTGTTTTTCAGGGAAACAGCGTTTGCGCCGGTGGCGGATGGTAAAGAGTGCTGGCTGGATCAGGTGGCGGCGGGCAGCCGCGATTACGCGCGGGAAGTGGAAGCGGAGCTTAAGCGGCGGGTGTTCTATGAAGTGGTACCGCAACTGGCGGCGGGATTTCTGGAGGATCGGCGAACACGGCTGAAAATGACCGCAACGCCGGATGAAAATGAACTTGAGCAGATTCGGGCCGGAACACTGACGCTGCTGTATCGGATTCTGTTTCTGCTATATGCCGAAAGCCGGGACCTACTGCCGGTGCGCGAGTCGGCGTATTACCAGATCAGCCTGAAGCGGTTGAAGGAGGAAATTGCGGGAGTGGCGGGTGTTGCGGAAAGCCACGCGGATGAAAAAATTGCGGCGGTTTACAAGCGGTCCAGCACAGCACTTTATGACCGGCTGAGCGAATTGTTTGCAATAATGGACGGCGGCGATCTGGAGCGGAATAGAGCGTGCAATGTGCCGGTATATAACGGCGGGCTGTTCCGCATTGCACCGCTGGAGGATGCCGCCGATGCGCGTGAATCCGTGATTGCAACGTTTCTGCTGGGGCATAAGGTTCCGGATGTATTTCTGGCATCGGCTTTGGACCGGTTGGCGCGGGTGCCGGATGCGCAGACGTTCGGGTTGGCGTTTGTGGATTACAAGAGTCTGGGCGTGCGGCAACTGGGGTCGATCTATGAGGGGTTGCTGGAATTCCGGTTGAAAATTGCGGACAGCGATTTACCGCCCGTGGCGGAACGGGGCGGAAGGCGAACCACAAGATTGGCGGCATCACGCGGGACCCGGGACCGCACGGGCGTAAAAAAGGGCGAGCCTTATCTGGCCAATGACAATTCCGAGCGCAAAGCGACGGGCAGTTACTACACGCCGGATCATATCGTGCAATACATTGTGGAGCATACGGTAGGCCCCGTGCTGACGCGGAAGCTGGAGGAATTGCGAGGGAACTTCCGGGCGGCGGAAAAGACGTACCATCAAAAGCTGTCGAATGCCAAAGCTGATCCAAGGGTGCTGTGGGATTGGAAACTGCGGAACCAAAAGTCCATAGCGAAATCCAAAGCGCCAACGGAGGAGGAATTTCGCGCCTACGCCACGGATATAACGTATGAGCAACATCGGGACCTGGTGGAGAAATTATTTAATATCCGTGTGCTGGACCCGGCCATGGGCAGCGGCCACTTTCTGGTGGAAGCGGTGGATTACATTACCGACGCCCTGCTGAATTTTCTCAACGCATTTCCCGCCAACCCGGTGACGGCGGCGATGAACCGCACGCGAAAAAGCATTCTGGAAAGCCTGAAGGACCAGGGCATTGAAACGGACACGCTGCTGGAAAAGCAGCTTACCGATGTGCATTTGATCAAGCGGCATGTGCTAAAGCGGTGCATTTACGGTGTGGATTTGAATCCGCTGGCGGCTGAGTTGGCGAAGGTTTCACTGTGGCTGGATGCGTTTACGATTGGTGCCCCGTTGAGTTTTCTGGATCATCACGTGCGGGTGGGCAATTCACTGATCGGGGCCAATGTGCCGGATGTGCAGGAATGGCTGAAAGAACAGGAAACCATGCTGTTCGGCAGCCGATTTGCGGGGCTGAAATTGGCCACGGCGGGCATGACGGCAATTGCGGCAATGCCGGACGCCACAGCCAGTCAGGTGAAATCATCTCAAACGCAATTCCGGCAGGCCTCAGGGGCGTTGGCACCGTTTAAGCGGATATTGGACGCGTATTTGCTGCAATGGTTTACGCCGCAATGGTTGCCGGCGGCGAAGCGGAAAAACATCAGCAGAACCATGCTGGATTTTGTCTCCGCACCGGAGGCCAAGGAATTTTTTGATGCCGCGACGGATCAGCAACTGCGGGTGTCGCTGGGAAAACTGAATCCGGCGGACCGCCAATTGGCAGAGGCCATTTTGACGGTGGCGGACCAGCGGCGCATATTTCATTGGGAGTTGGAATTTCCGGAGGCATTTTATGCCGCGCGGGAGGGCACCGCGCAGGTTATTGAGCGGATGGAAAATCCGGGGTTTGACGCGGTGGTGGGCAATCCGCCATATGTCAGGCAGGAGGCATTGAGGGCCGACAAGGCCTACTTGGCGGAAGCATTCGCACGCACCTTTGACTCCGCCAACGACTTATATGTGTACTTCATGCAGCGGGAAATTGAGATGCTGCGGAGCGGCGGGTTGATGGGGATGATCGTAGCCAATAAGTGGTTGCGGGCCGGTTATGGAGTGAAACTCCGTAATTTCCTGCGGCACACTGCGGCGGTCGAAAGTATCGTGGATTTTGGACACAGCCCGATATTCCCGGACGCCGATACCTTCCCTTGCGTGCCGATATTCTCGCGCCGGGGTAAAGCTCTTGCGGAAAATGAATCGTTGCCGGATGGCGAAGAGTTTGCGGCCTGCATGTTCCCGCGCGACGACTACCGTGTGGATATGCCGATCGGTCCGTATGTCATGGCAAATCGCAAGGCCATTCCCGGCGGCCTGTTGCGGGACGCGGGATGGAGTTTGGAGAATCCGCGTGTGCAGCAGTTGCTGGAGCGCATACGAAACACCGGCGTGCCACTGAAGGAATTTTGCGGAGGAAAGTTGTACCGGGGGCCGGTTACGGGACTGAACGAGGCTTTTTTCATTGATGGTGCAATGCGACAGAAGCTGATTGCGGAGGATAAGCGGTCTGCGGAAATAATTAAGCCGCTGCTGCGCGGACGAGATATTGACCGCTGGCGGCCACGGGTTTCGGATGGGCATATCCTGTTTGTCCGGCGGGGAGTTGAAATTGACCGCTACCCGGCAATCAAGCGACACCTGTCGCAATTCCGTGATCGCCTGGAGCCGCGGCCAGCGGATTGGAATGAGAGAAGAGATGGCCCATGGCCAGGGCGGGCACCGGGTGATTATGCCTGGTATGAATTGCAGGCAAGCCCATCAGATGGGGCCGCCGACGCTACTTTCTTGCCGAAGATTGTTTTCCAAGAGATGGCATGGTTTAACCGCTTTGCGTTGGATGAAAGCGGAGCCGTTCTCGCGAATACGGCGTATTTCATTCCGGTTACGGACCATTCGGTCATCGCAATACTGAATAGCCCCGTTGCGTGGTGGTATATGTGGCGGACAGCACAACACGGCAAGGACGAGGTATTGCGGCTCATCGGCGAATTTATGGAGAGATTCCCAATGCCTGCGGCGATAGCTAATGCTGGCGCGCTCTCGGAACTCGTTGGCATGGCTACGGCGATTTCGTCGACGACCAATGCGGAGCGGGACCGGACGAGACTTCAGAGGCAATTCGAAATAGAGCGCCATTTAGCTGTGCTGGTGGAGGACGCCTACGGATTGACACCGGAAGAGCGAGCATTGATGCGGGCAACACGGCCCGTACGCGATCCGCTGGATGTGTTGGAAGCGAAGCTTGCGGGGACGGCGGCTGCCGTCGGGCCGGAGGATTGAGATTTTGCAGCAAGAACGGCCTGCGGTTTGCCGTCGGCCGCCAGCCCACGTAGAATCTACAAAAGTAGATTCGGCTTCGGAAATGGCTCTAGCGCGGGAATGGGCATGGATTGCACGGATGTAATCAAGGAACTTCGGTACGCCAATTCACCCGGTTTCCTCAGCGCGGAAAGCGACGAGTTCAAGACGGCACCGGGGTTTGGCCACATCTTCCGCCGTGCCCAGGAGAAGCTCGGCCTCAAGGGGGTTTACACACTTCGCAACCCGCGAGCGTCGGCCGGAACACCGGTGGTTCCTGTGGTGTACGTCTGCGAGGCGGAGAACGATGAAAAAGCAAACGAAATTCACAAATTGGTCTGGAATCAGGACGTTGTGCCGTTCGTGCTTATTACGACGCCGAAAGGTATTCGGCTTTATTCCGGATTCAGCAACGGGCACAGCAAGGGCAACGTAGCGGATAGCGCACCGGGGCTATTAAATATATTCAACGCAATAAGCGAGATCACTGATCTGGGTGCGGAAGCCATTGATACGGGGGCGGTGTGGCGCAGCAAATGGGCGAAATCAGTCCGGCCAGATGAGCGGGTAGATTGGAAGTTGCTGGCCAATCTCCGTGAATTGAGCCATTGGCTCCAGCGATCCGGCGGGTTGAAGGCTGATGTTGCGCACGCGCTGATCGGTAAATTTGTCTATTTGCATTATTTAAGGGACCGGGAAATTCTATCTGGGCGTAAGCTCGAAAAATGGGGAATATCGCATACGGATATTTTCGGGCGAGATGCAACACTGGAAGGCTTTCGGTGCGCCACCGGCAAACTGGACGAATGGCTCAATGGCAGCGTGTTTCCTATTGACTTCAGGGGCGGTGCTGGACCGCAGGATCGCGATATCCGGAACGTCGCGGGCGCATTCGCGGGTGATGAACTGCGCGGGGGCGACTGGCAATTGCATTTAGATTTCAAGGCTTATGATTTTTCATACATTCCAATTGAAACGCTTTCGGTAGTTTATGAGCAGTTTTTGCATGAGCCTGGAGCGGATGGGCGCAGCAAGGGTAAAGATGCCGGCGCGTATTACACGCCGATACCGGTGGTTAATTTCATGCTGGCGGAAATGGATGACCGGCGACCCTTGAAACAGGGGATGCGGGTGTTGGATCCGTCATGCGGGTCCGGGGCATTTCTGGTGCAGTGTTATCGCCGGCTCATCGAGCGGACATTCCCGGCAACGGGAAAGCCGCCACGTCCAGTGGAGTTGCGAGGTATCCTGACTGAGCATATTTTCGGGGTTGATCGGGATGCCGATGCGTGTAGCGTTACAGAACTGAGCCTTGTTCTTACGTTGCTGGATTACATCAAGCCACCCGATCTGGAAAATTATAAGTTGCCAACTCTGCGGGACAATAATATTTTTTGTGCGGATTTTTTTGCGGATGGTACTTCATGGCGCAGTAAAGGGATGGGAGCAGCTTTTGATTGGGTCGTGGGAAATCCGCCGTGGAAAAAGCTGAAATCCGACGAATTGATGGATGAGGATCGTCCCGCTTGGAATTGGATGCAGAACTCCGAACAGGAGGGGAGGCAAATTGGCGGAAACGCTCTGGCGCAAGCGTTTTTATGGGCGTCCAGAGGATTTCTCAATTCGGATGGGCTGGCTGGCGTGTTGATACCGGCGATGACTCTATTTGATGATCGGTCGAAAACATTTCGTGCCAAGTTCCTCGAGCGAGCGAGGATTCATTCCGTGGCAAATTTTTCCAATTTGGCGGAAGTACTGTTTGCGGGGCGCTCGCGAGTACCGGCGGCCGCCTTATTTTTCACTAACCGTGTCAACGGCGGCGCGGCGGAAGACGAGTACATCAATAATTATAGCCCACTGGTTGCAAACCAGGAGTCCACTCGGCCAGCGGGCGCGGGAAAGCGCACAGACACATGGAGTATTACACTGAGCTCCAGCGAGGTGCGAAGCGTGAGGCTTTCGGAAGTGGCAACTGGGGACTTATTGCCATGGAAAATTGCCGCGTGGGGATCGCACCTGGACAATCGACTGTTGGGGCGGCTGGGGAGAAAATTCCGCACGGTGGGAGAGCTTGAAGAGAGCGGCATTCTGCTTACTGCAGAAGGGCCGAAACTCCATTCCCACGTCAATACTACAGACGGGAGCAATGAGATTGATGGAAAGGGCATGCTCAATGTAGACAAGTTAAAAGGCGCTCGCCATCTTTTCATTGTCCCGAAGATAGCGATAGTGACCAGCTCCGGCAATGCTATCGCGGGCAAACCGGGGCGGAGTTTGGAGGTATGTCGTCCGCCCCACGTTGTTGTCAATGCAGCCCGCAATTTTGCGTTGTTCAGCAATGATTACCTTCTCATCCCACGGCGACAAATTGGAATATCCAGTCCGGCTGGTGATGCGGACCTTCTACGAGCATTATCCCTATATTTAAGCTCGGATTTCGCGTTCTACCATCAGTTTTTTAATTCGCCCCAGTTAGGGGTGCAGCGGGCGGTATCGACGCTTTCGGCGTTGCGGCAGATTCCGATTCCCGATGCTCTTCAATCGCCGGACGGCAGGGCGCGCCGTGAGTGGAACGAGTTACACTCACGCCTCGTGCGGGACACCCAAAGGAGGCTCAGGTACTCCGATCAGCTTGATTTACGGGACGCATTGGCCAACAGCGACAGGCAAACCGACGCCATCGTCCAGGAACTCAACAACTTGGTGTTCGATTCACTGGCGTTGGCGGAGCGTGAACGAATCCTTGTGAACGATTTCGTGACGGTACGGCTGGCACTCAATGATGGAAAGATCGGGAAGGCGGCGGTTCGTCAACCGACGGAAAACGAAATGCAAAAATATGCTGAGCGTTTGAGGACCGAATTGGATGGATTCGTGGAGGGAATCTCCGCCAAACACCATCAAGTGGATGTTGTTCTCAATGCCGAATCCGGCATGTCGTGCGTCGACCTGGTGGAACGGTCATCAAGAGCGAGGAATGCTAGGGTTTTACGCGCGGATGGTGAAACCGGCGGCGAATTGGAAAAGGCCCGCCACCGGCTTCGCAAAGAATTGGCGCAGTGGGTTTATTTTGATCGCAATCTGACGATTTTTGAAGGAAGGCGGACTTACTTGTTCAAGCCGATGCAGCGGTTCCATTGGACGGAAAGTCAGGCGATGCTGGATGCGGGCGAGATCATTTCGCGCACGCTGGCTTCGGGAGGGGATGCGGCATGATTGGAGCGGAACGGCAATCCGGGGATACCCCTTCGGGAAATGCGAAAGACTATCGGAAGGTGTTCGTGGCCCGGGTTCATCAATTGCTTCTTCTGGGCTATAAGCGATTGGATAAGCCGGAATCACTATCGGAGCAGGAAGAGCCAGCGATTACGGGGAAGTTGGTGGAGCAAATTGATGCCGTTCTGGATGATCGCACATCCGCACAGTGGGTGATGTACTTCCAAGTTAAGGATGATCCGCCAGAGAATGACGGCGTGCGGACTGGAAAGAGGCGGCGGCGTGTTGATATTGAGTTTGTCTCTGGTCCGTACCGACCGCGACAGCGTTTTTCTTTCGAGGCTAAATGGCTAGGCAAGGACAATCCGCTGGCTGTTTATCTTGGTTCTGATGGGCTGGGCTGCTTTCTGGCGGGCCAATATGCGGCGAAGGATGAGGATGCTGGCATGTTGGGATATATCCGAACCGATTCGCCGGAAAAGTGGGCTGGCAAGCTCGGTGATAGCCTTAAGGAGACTGCGGAAAGATATGCCGTGTGTTCCGGGTGTGGCTGGAAGAAACACTCTTTCAAAGGCGGGCCGGGGCACACTTTTCACACGCGACATCGCAGAGATGATGGCCGCGAGATTGAAATTTACCATTCGCTGCTGTCGTTTTGCTGAACGGATGGCGCACGTTTGGATTCCATGGCGGAGAATGATGGGGCCATAGTTTGCGGCCACGCTGTGGCATGCGGGGCGCGGTGTGCTACACCATCCAGCGTGGCTGGAGAAGGCCGGTAAATGGGTTGGCATTGCCGGTGGTTCTGGGCGGCAGCCGAAATTCACCCGTCGGATTTAAATCCAATACTGCGGCGTGATCGCAAAGAGGATATAAGCAGCTGGGGGCGGCCGCGATCTCAGTGCCGCCTGGAAGAATTGCCACGCCCATAAACAGGCGGACAGTGACGGTGGTTTGCAGCGATTCTGCGGGCCGGATATCTTAGAGACAGTAATCAGCGGAACCGTGAGGGCGGTTCAACTTAATACGGTGGAGTAACTATGCAACCTTATCATTTGGCAAAACTTATTCAATGGGCGCCTGCAGGCAAACTGAAATCGCGGAAACGTATGCAAAAAGTTGTATTTCTTCTTCAGGCTGCGGGCTGCGCGGAATTTGACGCGGATTTTATCCTCCACCATTACGGCCCATACTCACAGGATGTCGCGGCGCTGACGGATCAGATGGTTTCCGCCGGGCTGCTGTTGGAAGAAGCGGAGCCGAATCAACAGATTGGCTCGTCCTATTCCTATCGCTTGAGCGACTCGGCGAAGAATTCGCTGGAAAGATTCGAGCGCGAGGAGTCGGGAAAGCAAATGGCTGCAAGATTGGAACCGTTCCAAGATCGAGCGGAGGAATTATTCAAGACAGATCTGAAGGAACTGGAATACGCTGCAACGGTGGTCTATTTCCACCGGCAGGAACCGAATTGGAAAATCGCCGAGACCAAGACCTGCAGCTTTAAGAATCTCGAAGCGGGCGGTGCCTCCGTGCGGGCGGCGACGGCGCTGGCAAAGCGGTTTGTGGCTTGACCGAATAAGGTGGGAAGGTTTTTTTATGGCCGCCAAGCCTGCAAAAATATTTAGAGATCCGCTCTACAATTACATCAGTATTGACCGCGAGCATGATGCATGGTTGTTGACGCTTCTGGCTACACCCGAGGTGCAAAGGCTGCGCCGCGTTCATCAATTGGGAGTGAGTTACTTCACCTATCCGGGAGCGGATCACAACAGGCTGGCGCACACGCTGGGGGTCGTGCACCTGATGCACCAGGCGTTGGGGCATCTGGAAAGGATTCACGATAAACAGGAGATTGACCAGGCGCGGGCAGCACTCTTGGTGGCGGCGTTACTCCACGATGTGGGGCATGGGCCGTTTTCTCATTTGTTCGAGCCTTGCCTTGGAATTGACCATGAGATATGGTCCAAGAAAATCGTTATGGACCCGGCGACAGAGGTTCACAGAATCCTTGGGAAGGTGGATAAATATCTACCAAACAAGGTGGCGGATTTGATTGATAAAGAAAATAATGAGCACCCGGCGTGGCAAAAGGCGCTTCTGTCGAGCCAGTTGGACATGGACCGCTTGGATTACATGCGGCGCGACAGTTTATTTACCGGGGCGGGCTACGGGCATTTCGACTTCTATCGCATTCTTAATTCGTTCGAGATAGACAACGACGATCTGGTCTGGTCTGAAAAATCAAAGTTGGCTATCGAGGAGTACATCTTCGCCCGATATTATATGTATCAGAATGTGTATCTGCATAAAACAACGCGTGGATTTGAGAAAATGATGGAGGCGATGTGGCGGCGAGCCAAAACGCTTCGGGACGGTGGAACGGACGTCGACCTGGTGCCTGTTTTGCGTGATTTTTGGGGTGCGGGGGACAACGCGACGGTCCAGCAGTACCTGCGAATTGAAGAGTTCACAGTGCTTCAACAAGTTCAGCAGTGGACCGGCCACAGCGATAAATTGCTGGCTGATCTGGCTCGGCGATTTCTGGACCGGAACAGATATGCGGCAATTGATCCGCCGCAGCCGGACAACGAATTGACGGGAACTTACACGCGTTGGGAATCAGCACTTTACGAAAAGCTCCGTGGCAAAGGTTATCATTGTATGGACACGCATTGTCTGCGGGACGAGGTAAAGGCAAAATATAATCAGCCTTATTTCCCCGAGAAGGAAAATGACCAGCAAAGTGCGCGTAACGCGATCCGCGTTCGGGCCGGAGCCGCTGGCAGGCCTGTTGAGATTTCGACGATTCTGGACAGGTTGCGTCCGGTGACGGAACGCCCCGCTATTGCGCAGGTTCGATATTATGTGCCATACGATACGCGGGATGAGATTCAAAATCTGAAGGATCAATGGGTTCCGCAGCTTTAAGGCGGCAGGGCTGTATCGGCCGAATTTTGGTATTTTTGGGGATGGGCCGGCGATGGAAATAAGCGAACCAATTTGGAGGCAACCACTATGGAACGGAAACTTCAACTTATCCCGGATCAGGACAAGAAATCCAGTCCCCTGTTTGACACCGAAGAGGCCTATCAGAAATTTCGGGCTAGCTATTATGAGCAGATAAAGCCCGAACTGGATCGTCACAGCGCGAGGCGCGCCGCCTAAGCGAAGAGGATTCTCGCAAGCATCTTGTTTATTAATTCTTCCCGTTCGTTATTCGCCATACATTCCGGCCGCCGGTAGAATGGGGCATGGAATTTATGGCAGTGCCTTTTTGTATCGATAATCAGTACACGCGGGCGGCGGAGGTGTTGGCCGGCCTGCTGGCGCATTGCCGCGGTTGCCCGGTGGATATTGCGTCGGCGTATTTTTCAATCAGTGGGTGGAAACTTCTTAAAGATGGCCTGCACGGCGCGGGGGCGTTGCGGTTGCTTTTAGGCAGCGAACCGGAAGGTGGAGCGGATTTGGGTTTGCACGCCAGTCAGCAACTGCTGACGGAGTTAAACACCTTGGCGTTCAGCGAAGATACGCTGCGCCTGGTGGAGGATCTGATTGCGTTCCTGCGGGACCCGAAGGTGCAGGTGCGCTTGTTTCAACAGGGGTTTCTGCATGCCAAGGCGTATATATTTCACCAGGACCAGGTGGGGCCGGGGAATTATGGGGATCGGCTGCGACCATTTGCGGCGATGGTGGGATCAAGCAATTTTACTGCACCGGGGCTGACAACCAATAGGGAGCTGAATCTCGTGCATCGGGTATTTACCGAGGCTGATGAAGCGGTAGACGCGCAAGCGGCGCAAATGGCGGAATACCTGCGAACCAAACCGGCGGGGGAAGTTGTGCCCGCGCAGGCGCGGCGGGCGATTAAAAATGAGGTCGGGGCGCGGGCGGTAATGGAACTGGAGCACTGGTTTGAGAGAAACTGGGGGGCATCGGCTGATTTCAAGGAACAGCTAATTGAGCTGTTAAACGAAAGCAAATTTGGACAACATGAATACACCCCATACCAGATTTACCTCAAAGCGCTGTATGAATATCTGCGGGAACAGATGGATGGCGGAGAGCAACTGTTATTCGGGCGCTCGGCGGTTGATCTGGCGGAATTTCAGGACGACTCCGTGAAGCGGGCGCGGAGGATTCTGCAGCGGTATGACGGCGTATTGATTGCCGACAGCGTGGGCCTGGGAAAAACATGGATCGGCAAAAAACTGCTGGAGGATTTTGCGTATCATCAACGAATGAAGGCGGTGGTGGTATGCCCGGCGAGCTTGCGGCCCATGTGGCAACGTGAGTTGGCGGAATCCACCATTGCGGCGCAGGTGCTGGGAATGGAGGAAATGGGAAGAGAAGATTTTGATCCCGCTGCCTACGCGGATGCGGATGTTATTCTGGTGGATGAATCGCATAATTTCCGCAGCAGTGTGGCCAACAGATATCTGGCGCTGGATGATCTGATTCAGCGGCGCGGCGGGCGCGGACGGGAGGGCGCGCGGAAGAAAATTATTCTGATTTCCGCCACGCCGATCAATAACGATCTTTACGATCTGCTCAATCAGATCAGGCTGTTCACGCAGAATGAGGCGGACTATTTTCAGGAGGCGGGTATCAGTGATATCAATGCGTATTTCCGCAACGCACGGGCCAAGGCGCGGGCCATGGGCGCAGCGGCGGGAGAACTGCTGTTTAATTTGCTGGATGAGGTAGTCGTTCGTAATACGCGGCCCTATATCCGGGCGGCGTACCCCAATGCGACGATCCGGGGGGAGGCGGTGCGGTTTCCGGATCGGAAGCTCAACACCGTTGAGTACAGCCTTGAGGCGGTGTACAGCGGGGTGTACAAGCAGATTGTGGAACAGGTGGAGGGATTGTCTTTTGCTCCGTATCAATTGGAATCTTACAAGCAGCGGCAGGTGGAGGTGGACGAGTTTGAAAAAGGGCGCGAGGAAGGGCTGGTGGGCATATTCAAGGTTCGCTTTTTGAAGCGGCTGGAAAGCAGCATCGCGGCATTCCGGTTAAGCGTGCAGCGGGCGCTGGCATTTGAGCAGGCGTATATGGATTTTCTGCTGACAAGGCGCGTGATTGGGAGCAGTGATTTCTGGAAGATGCTGCGACTGGCGGGGCTGGACGGGGAGGATGAACTGGGAACAAACGCACTGGCGGAGAAATTAGAAAGTGCGGAGGCGGTGAAAGAATATCTGGCGGATGTGAAACCGGTGGATTTGAATCTATACGATCTGCGGCGGTTGGTGCGTGATCTGGAAAGGGATATCGCCGCGCTGCAAAAGCTGTATGATGAAACCGAGCCACTGGTGGCCGACGATGCCAAGTTGGGCAAGCTGAAAGGCCTGCTGGCGGGCGAGCTGCGCGGGCAGAAGGTGCTGATATTTACCAGTTATAAGGATACGTCCAGGTACTTGTTTGCCGCGCTGGCGCAGGGGGACGCGGCATGGCTGGAAGCGGTGGGGAAACCGCATATCCGGCGCATCGACAGTGGTAACAACCCGGATGAACGCACGGGAATTGTGGCGGCATTTGCACCCAAAGCCATGGGGGGACTGCCGAAGGGAATTGCGCCCATCGACATACTTATTTCGACCGACGTGTTAAGCGAGGGACAAAACCTGCAGGATTGCGGAGTGATGATTAATTATGACCTGACATGGAACCCGGTGCGGCTGGTGCAGCGCAGCGGGCGCATTGATCGCCTGCGCAGCGGCCACGAACAGATACAGGTTTGGAATGTTTTTCCGGAAAAGGAACTGGAGGGGCTGCTGCATATCGTGGAGCGGTTGCAGGATCGGATCGGCCAAATTGACGGCTTGGGGATGCTGGACGCCAGTGTGCTGGGCGAGGTGGTGCACCCGCGGACGTTCAATACCATTCGGCGGATCGCCGATGGAGATGGCACGGTGCTGGATGAGGAGGAGGCGCGGGCGGAATTGGCGGGACCGGAGGTTCTGCTCAAGCAACTTAAGGAGATGCTGGGGAAGGAAGGCTCCCGCGAGATTGTTAATCTTCCGGACGGGATCCATTCCGGCCTGCGACGGCAACGGGCGCACGGAATGTTCTTTTACTTTAAGGCACCGCGTTGGCAGGGGGAGGGATTCCGACACTTCTGGCGATATATTGACGCCAAGAGTTATGCCGTGACGGATAATCGTTTTGAGATCGCCCAATTGATTTCATGCCGCGCCGATGAGCCGCGATACATAGGAGATCAGGATGTGTTCGATTTGCAGGAGCGGGTGGTGCAGAGCATTGAGCGGGAGGAAGGGGCGGCAACGGCGCGGGCCAAGATTGGATTATCGCCGGACGGTGTGCAGATCGGACTGGCGGAAGATTTGAAGAAGGCGTTGCGAAACGCAACGGTGGAACGCGGAAGCGCGAAGCAGGCGATTCAATTTTTGGGCCAGCCGGCGGGCAAGGCGCTGCTCGCCCGGCTGCGGGCAGTACGTTCGGCGTTCAACGAACACAAGGATGATGGGCGGTTGGCCGGAGAGTTGATCGAATTGGCGAAGGAATATCGGAAACCCGAGGAGGGCGAATCCGGCCTGGGTAGGGTAAGGCGCGAGGATCTCAGGTTGGTATGCTTTCAATACGTATCGGGGTAGCGGGTGGCGGACAAAATGTATTTAGCGGTTGGTCGAAGCGGCTCAGAACCGGGCCTTTGGCCGGGCGAAAAATATCTCGGTAACGCGGACAAAACGATTAACCATCCCCAGCAAAGTACAAAGTAGGGACCATAATCACCTCGCCCGGCGACGGCCGCCGCCGCCCATTGATAAGCGCTGCGCATTATCCCCCTCACTACATGCCTATAGCAAAGTAACGACCGGCTCAGAAAGGTTGAACCCTGTTCCTTGACAACTGAATAATATGAGGCGTCCCGCCCGACGAATCGGATGCGCCTGAACGAAAGGCGAAGCTCCGGGACAACCCACATTTGTAGGCCCGCAGGCCGCCCAAGGTATTTTTTTTCGTGCGGGAAAGTCTTTCCGGATAGCCGCCGGGCTGCGATCCCGGCGCGCCCGGATTTGAAATTTGAATAACATGCCTGCATTAATGGTTCCCTCTCAGCCATGAGGATCGCCATGTACCCGGTAAAAAATCGACTCCCGGGCCCATTCCGCGCGCCGCTCTTTCTTCTAACTCCTAAACTCTAGATTCTGAATGCTGGCGGCCACAGCCGCCCAAAAACATCTTGGGCATCTGGGGCAACTTGAATAAAACCCGCTAAAATCAACGCTCTTATCAACTTGCGCATCTTGGGCAAGTTGACCCGCTAACTTGGACAACTAGGGCAAGTTGAAATTTGCAAACGTCTTCTAACTCCCAACTCCTAGGCCCTCTTGGCCACCTTGCCCCGGCGTGGTGCCGAAAGCTGAAAACACAACAATTGCCACAGCCTAGCAATGCCGGCACGCGGGCCTCAAGTCTCGCCGCGAAAACCCACCTGAAAACCCATCTTGACGGTCACGGCCACGCTCGCCTACGTCGCAATGTGCTTCTCATTCCCCGCGTCTGCCGCGTGATGGCGAAAGACCGGCACGCCCAAGATTCTTACGCACCCAATGCCCGGGCTATATCGTTTTGCTACGGTATCTGACTATGGCTAACGGCTATATCGATGGATCATTAACCGGCGCGTTGCACATGCGAAGCATTTCCGCCCCGTCCCGGCCTGGTCGGGTATAATAGTGTGCCACAGGGTATCAGCGAAAGGATGGATCACAATGCGGACAAAACAGATAAAACGGATTTTTCCGTTAATAGTCATGGGGATTGGAACCATGATGCTGGGCGGCTGCGGCAGTTATTGGGACGGGGGATATTGGCGGGGCGGCGTTGTGGTGCAGCAACCCGGTCCGTATGCTTATGAATATTATTTTGACCCGGGGCTCCAGGCATATTATTGTTATTACCCCAGTTACGGTTGGCGCTATTGTCCTTCGCCACCGCCGCCCGGAGCTGTATTCTGGCGTGGTCCGGCACCCCGGTATTTGCCTCAACCGGCACCGGTTGTGGGATTCAATTATTATTTTGATCCGGATCGCCATGTGTATTATTACCGGGGACCGGAAAATCATTGGCGCTATTATCCGGGACATCCTCCGCAGCAGGCGCGGTTCTGGCATGGTCCGCGTCCCGGCGGGCTGCCGCATCCGCCACGGGGCGCTCCCGAACGGCGCGGCCCCGGGGGTGATCGCGGGCGGCGCGGGCAAGATCAGCATTGATCCGGTAATCCGATTTAATGTATTACGAGCGCTTTGATGGCGGATTACGCACCGATACTGGCCTGGATTGACGCTCAGCAACCGCGCATGGAAATGCTGGTCTCGCAATGGGCGGCCATCAATTCCGGCAGTAGCAACATCGCCGGTCTGAACCGCATGGCCGAAGTGCTGATGGATGCGTTTGCCGTACTGGGACAACCGCTTAATCGCGTCGCGCTGCCGCCGCGACAAATCGTTGGGGCTGATGGCCGCATGGCCGCGGATCCGCTGGGGCCGGTTTTGTCCATGAAGGCTCGTCCGGAACAGCCGTTGCAGGTATTGTTGGGGATTCATTTTGACACGGTGTACCCGGCGAACAGTCCATTTCAACAGGTGCACCGCATTGACCCGCAGACCCTCTGCGGGCCGGGCGTAGCAGATGCCAAGGGAGGTTTGGCTATTCTGCTGGTCGCGTTACAGGCGTTGGAGCAATCATCCGGGGCGGTCAACATCGGCTGGGAAGTGCTGCTGAATCCGGATGAGGAAATTGGCTCTCCCGGCTCGGCTTCGCTGTTTCTAAATGCGGCCAAAAGGAAAACTCTGGCGTTGCTTTTTGAACCCGCGTTGCCGGATGGCAGTCTGGTGGGGGCACGGAAAGGTTCAGGCAATTTTGTTTTTGTCGTAAGAGGTAAAGCGGCCCATGCCGGCAGAGACTTCTCCGCGGGCCGCAGTGCGACCGTCGCTTTGTCGCATATCATTCTGGCGGTAAATGAGCTTAATGATCGGCAACCGGACGTAACGGTGAACATTGGCCGCATCGAGGGTGGCGGAGCGTTGAACATTGTGCCGGACCTGGCGATTGCCCGAGTCAACATCCGTTGTCGGTTGCCGCAACAACAACAGGAAATCCGTCAGCAGCTTGATGCCATTATCAGACAGACAGACCGGATGGACGGTATCACCGTTGACCTGCACGGTGAATTTCATGCGCCGCCGAGAATTCTTGATGATGCGCATGCACGGTGGTTTAATCGCGCGGCCGAATGCTCCAGGCAACTTAATATGCCTGTCACCTGGCGTGAAAGCGGCGGTGCCTGCGATGGCAATCGTTTATCCGCGGCGGGGCTGCCGACGATTGACACATTGGGGCCGGTGGGTACTGGTATCCACAGTTCTGCCGAGCAGATCACTCTTCCCACCCTGGCGCAGCGGGCGAAACTGACGGCGCTGTTGCTGTTGAAGCTGGCGCATGGGGAGTTTGGAACACCGTAATCCCCGCGCAAGCGCGGTGCCAATCGCGACGGAGGGAACCCATTGTGCCAGCAAATTGCGTTTCCGCTGAAAACTCAACGCTGCCGCATTGAGCTAACGCGTGGTCACGGATGGATGCGAAATTGGCACCTTTTTCTCGTGTGGCCAGTACGGCACCCGGCGCGACGGGGCTACATGCGCCGTGTCAGCGGATCCCATTCCGCCGAAAACTCAACGCTGCCGCATTGAGCTACGTTTCGGGGTCATTGGATATGGACGTGGTGCGCGGGAAATGAAAAACGATGCGGTGTTCGCCAAATGGGAAAAAATTGTGTAATATTCTGTGCGGGCAGGAGTGATAGGATGAGGTAAAAGGACTTCGCATGGCAGATTCAATTCAACTTTCCCTTGATGGAAAAACCTACCAATATCCCCTGGTCACGGGAACCGAGCATGAACGCGGTATTGACATCAGTCGCCTGCGATCGGATACGGGTTTGATCACGCTGGATCCCGGCTACGGCAACACCGGGTCGTGTCAAAGTGCGATTACCTATATTGATGGGGACAAGGGTATTTTGCGGTATCGGGGCATTCCCATTGAGGAATTTGCCAATCATCCGAATTTTATTGAAGTTGCCTGGCTGCTGATTTTTGGCCGCCTGCCAAATAAAGCGGAAAAAGACCGATTCAGCGATCGTCTCACCGGCAATGCCCATCTGCATGAAGCGATGAAGCATACGTTTGAAGGATTCCCCATTACCGCGCCGCCGATGGCTATTACTTCGGCCATGATTAACACGCTGGGATGTTTTCACTCGGAACTATATTCACTGAATGATGAAGTATTGCTGGAAGAGGCCGCCGCGCGGCTGATCAGCAAAATCAGAACCATCGCGGCCTTTACCTATCGGCGAGTTAATGGTTTGCCCTACATTTATGCGGATCCCAAATTACGGTATTGCGCCAATTTTCTGCACATGATGTTCTCCATGCCGTATCAACAGCATCTGGTGGATCAGGAAATTGAAGATGCGCTAAATTTAATTTTTATTCTCCACGCGGATCATGAACAAAACTGCTCCACAAGCACGGTGCGCATGGTGGGCAGCAGCAAGGCTAATTTGTTTGCCAGTTGTGCCGCGGGCGTGTGCGCTTTATGGGGGCCGCTGCACGGCGGAGCCAATGTGGAAGTGCTGGACATGCTGGAGAAAATTCATGCCGGCGGCATGACGGCGGAAAAATATATTGAGTTATCCAAAAAGAAGGATAACAACATCCGCCTGATGGGCTTTGGTCATCGGGTATATAAAAATTATGACCCACGGGCCAAAATGCTGCAAAGCGTTTGTGAGCGCGTGCTGAAAAAACTTAATGTCAAAGACCCGCTTTTGGACATTGCCCGGAAGCTCGAAGAGCTGGCTCTCAAGGATGAATATTTTGTCGCCCGGAAACTGTATCCCAATGTCGATTTTTACAGCGGCATGATTATGCGGGCGATGGGCATTCCAACCAATATGTTTACGGTGCTCTTCGCCATAGGGCGACTGCCGGGATGGATCGCCCATTGGAAGGAACAACATGATGATCCGGCATCCAAAATCGCAAGGCCCCGGCAGATATATACGGGTCCGGTGGATCGCCATTATGTGCCTCTGGATCAGCGTTAATTCAGACCGGCTCCCGGGGTAATATTTTCATAAGCGTGTGGCGCGTATGAGCAGCATTGAATTACCCATGCGTCACCACAGCCCGGCTGCCCCGCGGTCACCGTTGCGCCTGGCGCTGGACCGCTTTTTAGCCAATCGTCTGGCGGTTGTGGGATTTACTGGCTTGTGCTTCTTTGTGCTGGCCTGCTACGGATCATTGCCCTGGACGCTGCATGCCTTTAATCATCAGGACCTCCGGCAGGCGCTGGAGCCGCCGTCGTGGCAGCATTGGATGGGCACCGATACGCTTGGGCGGGATTTGCTTTCGCGGTTTTTGCTGGGCGGAGCCATTTCTCTGCTCATTGGGATATTTTCGGCGCTGGTGGCGGTGGGAATCGGTTTAACGGTCGGGCTGGTTTCCGGATATGTGGGCGGCCGGCTCGATGCGCTGCTGATGCGCGGCGTGGATGTGCTCTATGGTTTACCGTACATACTGCTGGTGATTCTGCTGCGGGTGGCCTTGGTAGACCGGATCTCGCATTTTTTCAACGCCCTGGCATTGCCGCACGCGCAGGGCCTGGCGGGAATTGTGGTGTTGCTGGTGGGCATCGGGGGTGTAAGCTGGCTGACCATGGCGCGGGTGATTCGCAGCCAGACCATGAGCCTGGTCAATCAGCCGTATGTGGAGGCGGCGCGAGCTACCGGTGCCAAACCATCGCGCATTTTGGTGCGGCATATCCTGCCCAATCTGATCGGTTCGGTCGCGGTGTATGCCGCCCTGACCGTGCCCAATGCGATTCTGGCCGAATCATTTTTGAGTTTTCTGGGGTTGGGCGTTCAGCCACCGGTGCCGACATGGGGCAATCTGGCGGCGTCGGGTGTGGAGGCGATCAACCCGATCCATACGCAATGGTGGTTGATTACCTGGCCATGCGTGGGCTTGACGCTGGCTCTGTTATGCTTAAATTTTCTTGGTGACGCCCTGCGCGATGCATTGGACGTGCGAACGCGATAGAATTCACGGCGTATAAATGGTGTGATCGGCCCGTTCCGGCCGGCGCTGTGCAAACAGGTGAATCAATGGATAATCGATTTACGCTCAAAGATTTCATTTTCACTGTTCTATTGCTGCTGATTATTGGTGCCGCGGTCCTGGCGATGGGGCAATTCAATTATGTTAATAAGCAGGTCATTGCATTATCCAGTCAGATAAAAACTCTCAATGAACAACAGTTGGCTCAGACGCAACTGCTGCAACAAATTGTGCGCCATGGCCTGCGGATACAATCCGGTACCGGGCAAACCGCAAAGGCCTCACAAAAAGACATTCGTGAAACACTGCCGGACGGAACACGTTATGTCTGTTACCCCAATCCGCCGTTGCTGCCGCACAATCCCTATTCGCTTCCGGATTACGCACGTGGTGATTGGCTGGTGGAAAACCTCGGTGAACAGCCACGGACCTTAACGCCCTTTGTCGCACGTGATGAGGGTGCTACCGTCGTGCAAGGCTGGGTTCAGGAATCGCTGCTTTCGCGTGATCCAGTCACATTGAAATGGGAGCCGTGGCTGGCCCGAAGCTACCGCGTGTCCCCCAATGGCCTGAAGATCACGTTCAAAATCCGCCGCCGGGCGTGTTTCAGCAATGGGCACCCCGTTACCGCTCAAGATGTGCTGTTCAGCTATAACACGATGATGAACCCCGGCGTAGATGACGCGCCCCAGCGGGTTTACTTTAGCGATGTGAAATCCTGCCGAACCGTCGGCAAACATACCGTCATTTTTACCTTTAAGCATCCGTATTTTAAATCGCTGGAAGTGGTGGGGGGATTGAGCATATTGCCGGAAAGCGTCTACAAATTTAAAAAAGCCGGCGAGTTCAACAAACGCGGCCGACTGCTGGTAGGCAGCGGGCCGTACATGTTTGATAAATGGACCAGCGGCGAAATTGTGCTGGTGCGTAACCCGCGTTACTGGGGACCGCTGCCGACATTCAATCGCATTATTTATCGCTTTATCCAGAATCCCCAGGCGGCCTTGCAGGCGTTTCTCGGCGGGCAGTTGGATACCGATCCTCCGGAGCCGTCGCAGTGGGTTAAATACATCAAGCAACCAAACTTTACGCAAACCCATCACTGCTACAAATTCCTGACCCCGGCGGCGGGTTACGAGTTTGTGTGCTGGAATCTCAAAAAGCCGGAATTTAAGGATCGTCTTACCCGCACCGCGCTGTGCATGCTCGTGGATCGCAACGCCATTATCAAAACCTTTTTGTATGGGCTGGCCCAGCCGATGACCGGTCCGTTTAATCCGCTTTCTCCGCAGAATAATCCAAATATTAAACCGATTGCCTATGACCCGGCCAAGGCCCGAGTGCTTTTGCGGCGGGCCGGCTGGAAAATGGGAACCGACGGCATCCTGCATCGGGATGGCAAAGCTTTTAAGTTTCAGATACTGCTGCCTTCGCGTGATCCGCTGATTCAGAAAATCTGCGTCTATATGAAACAGCAATTTGCCAAAGCCGGCATTGATATGAGCGTGCAACCGCTGGAATTTTCCGTGATGATTGAAAAAATTGATGACCGCCAGTTCTCTTCGTTTTTTCTGGGGTGGAGCGGCGGCATAGAAAATGATCCCTATCAGATCTGGGATTCCGCCTCTTACGCGGACAAGGGCAGTAATGCCGGGGATTTTGACAATGCACAGGCGGATAAGCTTATTTCCGAAGGCCGGCGCGAAATGAATACGGCCAAACGCATGGCCATCTGGCATAAATTTCAAGCCATTGTGTACCATGAGCAGCCCTATATGTTCTTATTTACCTCGGATGCGCTGATGTTTATCAACGAGCGTTTCCACAATACCGCCCCGGTGGGCAAGTTCGGGCCGCTGGAGGCGAACTGGTTTGTACCGTTAAAACTTCAGAAGTATCAGTGAGTATCACGGCTGCCAGGCTGACGCGGTCGAAGCACCAAGATGGAATTCAGGCATGACAACCTATATTATCCGCCGCTTGCTGCTGATGATTCCCACCCTTTTGGGCATGACGTTTATGCTGTTTGCCGTGGTGCGGTTTGCCCCGGGCCTGACAACGGGAGGCGGGCAATTTTCCGCCGGCATTATGCAGTCTCGCCAGGCCCAGAAGCAGGAGCAGCAGATCATGGAACGCCGTCTGCATCTGGTGGACAAAAATGGCCACCCCATCAATCTGGTCATGCAATATATTCTCTGGCTTAAAAGCACCTGCGAGGGACACCTCGGCACGTCGATTGTCTATCAGGAACCGGTGCTGACGCTCATTGAACAACGCCTGCCCGTGACACTGACCATCAATGCCATCGCCATGGCGGTCATCTATCTGGTATCGCTTCCGGGGGGGCTGATAACGGCGCTCAATCAGGGGCGATTGATTGATCGGGGATACGGCTTTTTTTCGCTGGCGCTGTATTCTCTTCCCGTTATATGGTTGGGATCCACCTTGTTGGGTTTTTTTGCCAATCCGCAATATTTCAATTGGTTTCCGTCGGCGGGCCTGCATTCAACCAATACCGGAAATATGACCTATTTCCGTTACATTGCGGATTATCTTTATCATATTGTGCTGCCGATTGTCTGTTCCGTGTATGGCGGATTCGCCTTTTTAAGTAAACAGATTCGCGGATCAATACTTGAAAATCTGCAGCAGGATTATGTGCGTACCGCCCGGGCCAAGGGACTGCCGGAGTCGACCGTATTGGTGCGGCACGTATTTCGCAACAGCCTGCTGAATCTGATAACCCTCACGGGCATGTCGCTGCCGGGATTGCTGGGCGGGTCGGTCATTATTGAGCAGATTTTTTCCATCAACGGCATGGGCCGGCTCGCCTATACCTCAACATTGTCCCGTGATCTGCCGGTGATTCAGGATTTGGCCCTGGTGGGGTCGGTGCTGACACTGTTATCTTATCTAGCTGTGGATATATGTTATCACTTAGCTGATCCGCGGGTGATCTATGACTGATCTGACACTTTCACCGATGGACCAGCCGGCGCTGTCCGCCCCGCGACCCTATTGGGGCTGGGTGGCGGTACGATTGTTTCGTCCGCTGCTGGTGCGGCTGTGCGCCGCTTACTTGGCGGTGTTGGTGTTGATCGCGTTGTTGGTGCCGTTAATTGCCAACGGACAGCCTTACACCTGCGTCGTTCCGGCAACCGCCGGCCATGCCGCCGTGCGCGAATATCCGTTGTTCCGCGACCTTGGCACTGTGAGTTGGATTTTACTGGTTGTGGCGGCGGCCTTAGGCGCGCAGGGCGTTGTTATAAGCCTGTCCCATCGGCTCCCTAAGGCGCAACGCATGATGCGCCGCCGCGTCGGAGCTGTCGTGATCACAGGTATTACCATTATCGCCGGCTCGTTGATTGCCGCACTGCACCATAATCGGCTCGATGCCGTTAATTATCGCAGCCTGGCGCGGCATGGTCTTATTACGCACGCTGTATTTCCGCCGGTGCCATGGGGCTATGCGGAAATGGAGCCGTTGAGCAAAGGGTTAATCAATCAATATCCATCGCATCGCCATTGGCTGGGCACCGATGGAGACGGGCGCGATGAACTTTCCCGCTTGCTCTGGGGTGCCCGTATCGCCATGGGGGTAGGGTTTGTCAGCCAGATAATTGCCTTGGCCATGGGAATTGTCGTCGGCGCATTGACGGGCTATTTTGGTGGAATATTTGATATTATCCTGATGAGACTGGTGGAAATGGTGGAATCGATACCCACTTTTTTCCTGATCCTCACTTTTGTCGCGGTTTATGGGCGCCATATTCTCGATATCATGGTCATTATCGGCGTTACCGGCTGGACGGGTTATGCGCGCCTGCTGCGCGCGGAGTTTTTCCGCATTCGTAACTTGGATTATGTTTTGGCGGCGCAAGGAGCCGGCATGCCGCTGTGGAGGGTACTTTTCAAACATATGCTGCCCAACGGTGTTACACCGGTGTTGGTTTCCGCCGGCTTTGGCCTGGCCGGCGCGGTGACCATTGAAGCTTCTTTAAGTTATCTGGGTGTGGGCGTGCAGCCGCCGACCGCCTCATGGGGTTCCATGCTCAATTCCGCAGGCAATCCGGCAACCGTATTTCGGTGGTGGCAAGCATTGGGGCCGGGAATGTTGATTTTTATTACGGTTCTGGCGTTTAATCTTTTTGCCGAATCCCTGCGCGACGCCATTGATCCCACCACGATGGGCCGGAGGTAAATGCCATGGTACAAGATTTTCCCGCTGCCGTTGCACCGCTGTTGACTGTCCGCAACCTGATCACGCGGTTTAATACTGCCGCCGGGGTATTCAACGCGGTAGACGGAATTTCCTTTTCAATTTATCCGGGGCAAACTTTGGCTTTGGTAGGAGAAAGCGGTTGCGGGAAAAGTGTCACGGCGCTGTCACTGATGCGGCTGGTGACTGAACCGGGGCGCATTGTCGGCGGACAAATCATCATGGAGAACCGCGATTTGTTGTCCATTACCGAATCGCAGATGCGGCGGGTGCGGGGCGGCAAAATCGCGATGATTTTTCAGGAACCCATGACCAGTCTCAACCCGGTGTTCACCATTGGATTTCAGATTGTTGAAGCCATTCAGTTGCACCAGAAAGTTTCCAATTCCCAGGCCTATGGCATTGCCGAAACCGCCTTGCAGCGCGTGGGGGTGGCGGACGCGGGCCGGCGGCTAGGCGATTATCCGCATCAGATGTCCGGCGGCATGAAGCAGCGCGTGATGATCGCCATGGCCTTGGCATGCAATCCGTCGCTTTTAATTGCCGATGAACCCACAACCGCACTGGATGTCACCATTCAGGCCCAGATACTGGAATTGTTGGGTGAAGTGCGGGCCGCGACGAATATGGCGGTACTGTTAATTACGCATGATCTGGGAATTGTGGCGGAAAATGCGGATGTTGTTGCGATTATGTATGCCGGAAGAATTGTCGAATTCGCGGCCGTTCATGAATTGTTTGTCAACCCCCTGCACCCTTATACCCGTGGCCTGTTGGCCTGTGTGCCTCGTTTGAACCAGGAATTTCAGCGCCTGCCCGCGATTCCCGGTATGGTTCCCAGTCCGCTGGATTGGCCGCCGGGTTGCCGCTTTGAACCACGTTGCACGCACTGCCAGGGCCAGGCCAGGCAGCGCTGCAAACAGGCCATGCCGCCGCTCAATGAGGTTTTCCCGGGACACTGGGTAGCCACCTTTTCCGCCGCTGGTTTTGATGGCGCGCCGGGGACCGAACCGTCGCTGACGTTTCAACGTTCAAAAAAGTCGCCGGAAATCGTCGCGTAAAATCGCCCCGTGCCTGTATGGGCCGGTAACGCGGCGGGCAAGCATATTTTGGAGTTCCGCATGAAATCAGAGACCCTGCCAACTCAACGCCTCGGTAAGCCCCTGGCAGATAGTGTGCTGCTGGATGTTAAAAATTTGTCGGTGGCGTTTCCCATCCGCAGCGGCCTGCTGCAAAGCGTCAGTGGGCGAATTCAGGCGGTTAATAATATATCGCTGGCGATTAAGCCGCGGGAAACCCTGGGCCTTGTAGGCGAGTCCGGCTGCGGAAAAACTACCGCGGGCCGCGCCATTCTTCGCTTAATTCCCAAGGGCACCGCTGTTATTTCCGGGCAGGTACGTTTTGAAGGAACCGATATTTACGCCGCCCGGCCTGCGGAACTCCGGGCGTTGCGGCGGCATATTCAGGTTATTTTTCAGGACCCCGTTGGTTCGTTAAACCCGCGTATGACCGTGGGGGCGATGATTGGTGAACCCCTGTTGGTTCATCGGTTGGCACCCAAGCCGGAAATTCCCGCCCGCGTGCAGGAGATTTTGCAAAAAGTCGGCTTTTCTGGTGATGTCATCAACCGCTATCCCCATGAATTTTCCGGCGGCCAACGCCAGCGCATCGGCATTGCCCGGGCGCTGGCGTTAAATCCCCGGTTGATTGTATGTGATGAACCGGTGTCGGCATTAGATGTTTCCATTCAGGCCCAGGTGCTTAATTTGTTAAGTGATCTGCAAAGTGAAATGGGGCTATCGTATCTATTTATCGCGCACAATTTGGCCGTGGTGGAACATTTTTCTGATCGCATTGCGGTGATGTACCTGGGCAGAATTGTTGAAACCGCCGCCGCCCGTACCCTCACGCGCTCTGCGAAACATCCTTACACCCAGGCGTTGCTTTCCGCGGTGCCCAAGCCGGAAGTGGATCGGAAGGAACAGCGCATGGTGCTTCAGGGCGAAGTGCCCAGCCCGGCCAATCCACCGTCCGGATGCCCGTTTCACCCACGCTGCCCGATCGCAGTGGAACGCTGTAAACGGGAAATGCCACCCATGGAAATCAAAGGCGACGATCCCACACATCTCGCGGCCTGCTGGGAAACCCGGTAACCCTTGGCCTTCGCGTGCCGCCCACCCTGAAAAAATACGAACAACTGACGGGATTTCGACGCGGATTGCCGGCAATTGTTTTTGCCTATTGTGTCATGCTATAATAAGTGTCGCCCACTCGGGAAGACTCCTTGGGGCGTGGAGCGACTTGGTTGGCATGGCTGTGGCTTTCCGGACGATTCGGCACCATGGTTGCTCATGGGGTGGTTAGTTGTCGGGCCTGTTTGCGAGTATTTTGTGGGACCGCGCATCTCTATATGTATTCCAACGCATAACCGTGCAGACTTATTGCAGCGGGCGCTGGAGAGCCTTGCCGCAATTGAACCATGCCCGGATATGACTTGGGAAATTATTATCGTCGCAAATTGCTGCACCGATGATACGCTGCGCGTGGCCGATGCCTTCAAAAGGCGGATATCCGCACATGTGGTGACACTGGGCGAGGCGGAACCTGGTGTCGTGGCGGCGCGAAATCGGGCGTTGCGGCATGCCTGCGGAGACATCATCGCTTTTTTGGATGATGATGTGGTAGTTCATCCCCAGTGGCTGTGTGAACTTGTAAAAGTGTTTAATTCCGAAAAGCCCGATGTGCTGGTGGGCCGAATCTATCTGGATTGGCATAAGTTGTCACGGCCGAAGTGGTTCGACGCCCGTATGGGGCAGTATCTGGCGCAAGTTGATCTCGGCGAAGATCCCATGCTTTTGCAGAACCCGTTGGGGGCGGGTGCCAATCTGGCGATAACCCGGGACATGCTGCAACGTATCGGGGGATTTTGTTGTCCGTTGGAACGTTGCGGCAAACGCACGGCGGGAGAGGATACCGATATGATCGCGCGGGCGATGGCTGCCAAAGGCCGGGTGCTTTATGCTCCCAGTGTGAAGGTAGATCATTACGTGGCACCGGCAAGATTGACTGTGAAGTATCTGCGCCGGGTGGCGTTTGATGTCGGCATGGCCGAGTATCTCATGTCGCCGCATATCAAGCCCCGAGAACTGGTGGTCAATCTGGTTAAGAAAATTCCGCGTTGGTTGGAACGTTCTCTGCGCTGGCTGCTGATATTTCCGTTTAATCAGCGGGCGGCTGCGCAGTTGCAGGTAAGCTTGGCCAAAACGCGGGGAAACATCGTGGGAATCATACTTTGTGCCTGGCGGGGTTTACTGCGGCAATCCGTCAAGCCGCCCGTTTTCCGAAGTTTGCCGGAACTGTCGGCCACCATTGCTGCCGGCAATTTGGCGGCACCGCCGGATCAATTAATTGCCGGTCCGCATAGATAACTCGGATTCGGCCGCTTGAGAATTACCAATGGTTCCGGGAAAATGACGTTCTCCACCATACAATGGCCAACGCCGTATGGTCAGAAATGCCTGGAATTCTTTTATGACCTCAACAACCCGCACTGGCTATTGTAGTTTGCCCGCCCCGGCCGGCGTGGCGGATGGCAAAGCGCGGGTGTGTATCGCATCCCCTGATATCTCCGGCCCGATTAAAAATGGTGGCATCGGCAGCGCCTACAAGGCCCTGGCTATGGCCTTGGCGCGTGGCGGACATGAGGTCACCATTTTGTATCCGCATGGCACGCATTCTGATGATGGCCCGATTAGCCGATGGATTGAATTTTATGCCGCGCACGGCATAAAGTTCATCCCGCTTTCGTTGCCCGCCTGTACCACGCTGGAAGGCAGTAAGGCGATGAGCCTGAGCTACATTGTTTTTGAGTATTTTCGCACGTGTGCGTCGCGCTATGATGTTGTTCATTTTCCGGAATGGCTGGCGTTGGGTTACTACAGTATTTTGGGAAAAAAGCAGGCTTTGATTCTGCGGAACAGCACGATTGTCCTGGGCTTGCACAGCCCGCACCTGTGGAATATGCGCTATAACAATGAACCCGTGTTCGATGCGGATATTTTGACCCTGGATTTTATGGAGCGCCAATGCGCCGCATTGGCGGATGTCGTTGTCAGCCCCAGCGCCTACATGGTTCACTGGTGTCAGAGCCAAGGGTGGACGTTTCCGCGTGACACTTATGTACAACCTTATGTTGTGCCTGCGGGGACGGGGCTGGTGAAGCCCGGCCATGCGGTCCAAACCGCGATTACCGAGATTGTGTTTTTCGGGCGACTGGATATCCGCAAAGGGTTGCACCTGTTTTGCGATGCGATAGATCAATCCCCTCTGCGTAACAGGCCGGATGTTACCGTTGTATTTCTGGGCCGGTCGGCGGACATCAATGGATTAAACTCAGCCGAAGTCGTTCGCCGGAGAAGTAAAAAGTGGCAGTGCCCGGTGAAGCTGATAACGGATTTGGGACGTGATGAGGCGGTGGAATATCTGCGCGGGTCGGGGCGGTTGGCGGTGATCGCGTCATTGGCGGATAATTCTCCCAATACCGTATATGAATGCCTGTCCAACGGCATTGCATTTATCGCCTTGCGTACTGGCGGCATTCCGGAAGTTATTGCCGCCGAGGATTGGCCGCGCGTGCTTTGCGATGCGGACGTTGCCGCGTTAGCGGTGCATCTGGAGCAGGCATTGGACAATCCCCCGGCTCCAGCGCATCCGGCTATGGATTTTGCGGCCAATGAAGAAACTTGGAATCGGTGGCACGCGCATTTTGCGCAGGCCGACGCCATGTGTGAAAAAACCACCGCCGGCGGGACTTTTATAGCAAAGGCCTGTGCCACCGAACAAAAAGCGGCCTGTACAAGCTCCCAGATAAACGCCGGGGATGCGGCCGAGAGATCACATTGGCCATCGGCGGGGAGCCTGGCACGCCCCGGCGAGATGGGCGATGGCACTTTGCCGATGGACGCATCCGCCCAGGCTCCCTTGCTTAGCGTTTGTCTAGTGCAGCATGGTGCCCAAAACCAGACCCTATCGGCCATTGGCAGCCTCCACGCACAGGATTATGCTTCTATGCAGTTTATTCTGCTGCTTAAATCGACTGGCGGGGCCGACAATGGCAACTTGGTGCCGGAAGAGGAAAAGCGGCTTCTGGCCGACGGCTGGAAAATTCTTTATTTTACAGAGTCGGCTGGCAAATCTCCTTATGATTTCGCCGCGCACTATGCGCAAGGCGCGATGCTGCTGCTGATGGACGACAGCGTGTGTCTGGCACCACACGCATTGCGCACGCTGGTAAATGCGATGCAGGCAGGCACCGCGGATATTCTGACCAGTGCCGTAGGCCTGTTTAAGGAAGCTCCCACGCCGGATGATAATGCTGTGCCGCAGCGAATTCGATTATTCTCCGGCAGTCCGGCGGCGGGATTATACAGAAATGTTTTCGGCGGCCACGCGGTATTAATGACGGCGGCGGCATATAAAGCGCTTGGCGGATTTCGTCCGCCAACACAGGATTCACAAAAAATTTCAGATCATGCCGCCTGGTGGGCGTTCTATGCGCGGGCGGCCCTGTCTCCCTTGAGGATGCAGTGTATTCCTATCCCGGTACTGCGGGCATGCGAGGCGGAACATACCGATACCGGTACATCGGAGATTGAATATTTGCTGGCGGATATTTATCGCCAACAGCTTGATCCCAAACTCTCTCTTCTGCCGCTATTTGCCCGTGGTATGAAGCGTAAGGCGGATATGGTCCTGCCACTTTGGACGGGCCAGGGGCCGGTGCGTATCGGGTTGCGGCGGGAGATATCGCAGACCATGAAGGATATTCGCCGCAAAACCAGGCGGATTCGCTATATAATTAAGGGAAAACCACTGCCTGGGACGCCGTCCAAGTGAGTTAGAAGGAGGGCTTGACTCCGCGAACGCCGCGCAACCATCCTGATCCACAGATGGGCACAGATGAACGACAAAGTAACGCAAACGTGTATTGCAAACCTCCAGACGAAAATCTGCGCAATCTATGAAATCTGTGGATCGCTACAGCCCGCTCGGCCATGGATAATACTTTGTTGCATAGTCAAGAGCAGTTTAGGTACCGCGGGCGTCCTGTCTACTTTTGCCGTGTTTCCGATGCAGGCAAGATGCCTGCGGTACAACGGATTTCATCGCTGGTTTGTCCCAGTGAGAGGAGATCGGAGTATATGCCGTTGGGTGCCCTATGAACGGCTACTACAATATTAGGCCGTAATGTCCTGCCGTTGCGTCGTTGTGGTGAACCCGTAGTTAATCCACCAGGGCGAAATCATATAGAGAAGTAGACATGTCTTAGATTAAATAATATTCGTTTTTATGGATTTGCGCCAGCTGC
>DAHVEJ010000240.1 GCA_027313145.1 Phycisphaerales bacterium
CGCACTCCGACACCACTCCGTCAAGGTTCATAAGGCGCTCAAATTGGTCGGAATTCCGGAAAACTAAAAGACCCTGAACTCATCTGCGGTCGGAATAGGCGAAGCAGGAGTATGCAAAACCTGGAAAGAGGAAGTCGAATTTGCCGCCGTGGCCCGCGATGGGCTTGAATCCTCGACTGAGGCCAGAGACGCGGTGCCTATAAGAGCTAGAAACTTGCGACGATCCATAAAAAGTGCTCCTCTAAAAGCTGCGAATTCAGCGTCATGTTACTTTTAGTTTTCTTAAGTTCCGCGGTGTCGCGGCAAAGTGCTGATGCAATGCGGCCCGCAACTGCCGAGCCGACGAGTATCCGGCTTCCGTGGCGATCTGGCTCACCGATTTGTCAGTATCAAGAAGCCGGCGGCGGGCAAACTCCGCCTGTACCCGCGAGATTTCCGCCGCCGGAGTGCGATTTAACTCCAGAGCGAACCGCCGTTCCAGGGTCGGACGTGAAACCGCCAATTCCGACGCGATGCGTTTGACGGAAATACCCTTGCCGAAGCCCGCATAAATAAGTTCCAAGGCCTCGCGCACCAGCGGATCCGAAACACCAAAGATATTGGTGGAGAATCGCGTTACTCTCTGAACAGGACTAATGAGAACTGTCCTGGGCGGAACGCTGCGGCCTTGAATAAGACGAAACAGCGTATCGACAGCCCTTCGGCCGATCTCGGGAGTGTTCAATACGACGCTCGAGAGACGGGAATTGCGCCAGGTGTTGTAAATGTCATCATTGTCCACACTGAGGATAGCCAATTGATCCGGAACGGAGATGTTAATTTGCCGACAGGCTTCCAGAACTTCCGCACCCAGCAAATCATCGCCGGCGAAGACGGCGGTAAGGTGGGTGATCGATCTAATCCATTCGGCAACAGGACATGGAAAAAAGCCGGCACGGTAATTGGCCCAGCCGGTAGGGCGGTCAAAATGCTCAACGGACGCGCCGCGATACTGAGCTTGCTGTTGAAAGCCCCGCCAGCGCATGGCCGACCAGTGTCGGGCGGCCATGCCATAGTAGATCAGATGCTTGAATCCTCGATCGATAAAATAATCGGCAGCCAGCTTTCCCACCTCCTGATCGTCGGTGACAATCCGCGTGTGGCCCAGAGAATCACGTTCCGCTGAGACATCCACTACCGGCTTTTTCATACGCACAAGGTGTGACAGCAGTTGACCAAATTGGGGACAGGCCCCGACGATTACTCCGCTGATATCCGCGTGCTCCAGACCCGTGGCGTTGGCCGACTCATAATCGGTGGGAAATAAAATGTGCATCCGTGGATCCATGGCGGCATGCGCGCCAATGCTCCGCAGGATATCCCGGTTGTAACCAATGGATAAACTGCCGAGAAAAAGAATTTGTCGCGCGGCCACCATTTGGCAGTACCTCCGAAAACGTGTACCAGGCAAATCCGACGGCCTAATGGTAGCGGGGCCGCCGCTGCGCCGCTATAGCATTTATGCTATTACTATATATTATTTATGCTAAATTGACCGTTGATAATTCCATGTGATGGCGTGCACTGGGCGGTTTTTAAGCTGATTTTTCCGGATGTTGAAAGGTGCGAAAATATAACACTTGTGCGCGGTCGTGATGAAAAAATGTACTATTTTTTTGGTAAACAGGGCCTAGTAAATTCGATCTCGTCGGCTAGACTGGATGTGTATGAGTAATGACATGAATTCAACATGCCATTACACGACGTTGTACCGGTTTGGATTGCCCGGCGGCAAGGTTGGGGCCTTGCAATGCCCCCAGTCAAATCCTCCGGTATCAGTTTAGGTTATGTTGTTGCTTTATAGAGGTATCTATCATGTATTCCAAGCTGTCGCAAAACTCTCAAGTGTGGTCCACGCTCACTAACCGAAGGGTTCATCGGGGCTTTACGCTCATAGAGTTACTGGTGGTCATATCCATCATTGCCCTGTTGATTGCTTTGCTGTTGCCGGCATTGGCAAAAGCCAAGGAGGAGGCCACCAGCATTGCGTGTTTGAGCAACCTGCGATCCCTGGGGCAACTGACGGTTGAATATGCGCAGGCCAATGAGGGGGCGATCCCGTTTGGATCCGACACCTCATCGTCATCCACCCACATTTATGGCTCGGAAAGTTGGGATGCCACGCTCTTTGCCTTCAAGCAGGGTATTCAGCCCACACCTAACTATAATCTGGAGTATTACAACGGTTTCCAGAAATATTCGACGCCAAATTTAGCCATGGTCGAAGCGTATCAACAGCTTTACACCTGTGGAGCCGACACGGTGCATCCGTCTTCTGCGTCGCCATTTGCCACTTCTTATAGTGCCAATCCCAATTTTTTTATGATGTTGACCAACGAAAACGCCGGCGATCCCTATACATTTAAGCTTTCCGGGGTTTTGGCTCCGGAGCAGGCGCTGGCGATCGGCGATTCCACGCAGGATGGCCCATGGGGTGCCTGGGGCACCTTTGACTGGGGGCAGAACAAGGGCACTTATGGTCCGGCATATTACTATAAAAATTATCCGAACTATCTTGTGCCGCCCAACGGCCTGATTTCCGGGTCTACCGCCAATGAAGACTGGCCGATCTCGACGGAGAATTATCAAAATTCCAGCCTGCGTTACCGGCACATGTCCGATTCGCCGGGAACCGGTGAGGCCAATGCTGTATTCTTTGACGGTCATGCGGAGTCTATCGCCATTAACAATAACGTTCCCGGCCAGAATCCGGCCAAGGCGGGTCAGCAGGGCACAGAAGGCTTGAAGATTCGTAACATTATTAATCCGAATTTACCGGAATCAATTAATCAGTCCATTTACTGATGACACGGTTATTGAATTAGGGGCGTGTACCACGAGCTGGTATGGCCGGAACGAGAGGTTGATATGCAGTAAATTTGTGCGTGAAACAAGTCAGCTTAACAAGCTGGCATCTTAAAGGAAGTATTTTTCAGAGAGGGAGTTGGTGTTCAGCATCGAAATTATCGACGCCGCCGACTTTCACTTAAGTAACCATCCATATTCAAAGGAGAAACGTTATGGATCGCAAACATTTCATCACGAGTCTAAGCGTTCTGGCGGCCATTGGGGCGGCTGGCGGAATTAACGCGGCTTACGCATCGAGCGTGGCCGCGAACACGTCGATCAATATTCCGGACGGCAATTTTTCACTGCTCTATGGTCCTGCCTATGCCACCAGCACCTCGGCAGGCAGTTATGGAACTGCTACCGGCGTTCCAACTGGGGCGTACGGTTTGCCCGGAACGGCCGGTCCACAATCAGGAACCACCGCCAGCGGGGCAACGGCCACAGACACCTCCGGGTTCGGCCTGACAACCGTCTACGTTTACAATAACGGCAATGTTCCGGCAACCATGAGCTTTACCAAGGGCTCTTCCAGTTACAACGTCAATACTTTTAATAATGTCTACGTTCCAGATTGGACCGGCAGCGGTGGTGCCCTCGGGGCCGGTAGTTACGCGCCCGTCTATACCAACGGCGGGCAATTCGGTCAGGTGCTGTCAACGGCTGTTATGCCCAATACGACCTATGTGCTTACGGCCTATGACCACAATACCAATAATGGAAGTCTGCCCCCGTTGATTACGCTTACTGCTGGAAGCAGTTCGTCCTATAGCGCTAATGCCATGCTACCTGGTGGAATGTGGTACGGCACTCCAGGTGCCGCCGGACAGGCCGCCGCGCCGGTTTCAGAAGTGGTCACAACCGGTTCAAACGTCTCGGGCAATCTGGGCATTACCTTGGGAAGTCCCGGACTGCAAAATGTTTTCACCAATGTCACACTCACGGCTAATCCGACTACGTTGCCTACGGGAACGTCTTACGTTCAACCCATGTATGTCAATAACGGCATTGCCATAAGCAATGCCGGACCCTTTGCTCCGACGCCGGGTACCTACGATCAGTCCAATTTGTCTCCCACCGGGACAACCGGCGCGGCATCGCCGGGCTATCCGACCGCAGCCAACACAACCATTAATTATTACACGAACAACTCGGCTGCCCCCGGTCAGACCTTTACCACCGGCACCAATGCCGGGGGCTATAAGCTCAACGCGATCACGGTGCAGTTGGCCGATGCCGGTAACGGAACATTTAGTGACGGCAATTCCATCAATCTGGAAATCGCCAGCGTAAATGCCGCCAAGGGAACCTATCAGCTTCTTGAAGTAACCAATGGCACCATTGCTACGGGAACCGGAATTGGTCAGGGAAATTATATTACCTTTACACTCAACAATCCCCTGACACTGGCCGCAGGCTCCACTTACGGTTACGCCATATCCGGAGCTTCCGGTTATGCCGGCCTGACAGTCGATACCGCCGCCGGTGATTACACTGGTGGACAACTTGCTGAGTTCCAACCCGGAACCGGCTTCGGCGGTACGCTGATTACAAGCTCCGCCGTGCCACAATCAGTATTTGACGCGTCATTGACACCACTGGCTGCCGTTCCGGAACCTGCCAGCCTGGCACTATTGGGTCTGGGCGCGTTGGCTTTTCTGGGGCTGAAAAGGCGCAAAGCCTGAAGACCCGCCGGAGCGCCGATGTTACTCCTTCTTGTTTGCGGCCCGTGTTCACTTGGAACACGGGCCGCTTTTTATTGCGTTAAGATAATATAGCGGCGCGATTACTATTGAGATATGGGGATCAGTTGATAATGTGTGGCCCGCGGTTGAGCCACTTGATATTGCCGTCTGATAATCGCCTGTTTGCGAATCTCCAGCGCGCGGAGGAAAGCATTCTCCGCCGATCGTAACGCGGCGTTGTGATTGAATGACAGTTGTGTCTGAATTCCGCGCCACGCAAAAAAACGCCATTGCACCTGCTTCCATACCAGCGCCAGAACATGATATGCCTGCTGCATCATGGGCGTGCGAAAGCGGGCGAGATTAATTCCCGCAGCCAAGGCTCCACGCGAGAATATTCCCACTGTCTGCCCGTTAATTATCAAACGATATCGTGCCTCGCCAAGTCCCGTAACGCGCAGCGGCTGTGAGTCTAATTGTTTATACCAGCCGCTGACACGCAGAATCAATTCGGTCAACGGATTGGTGTAATTCCAGTTCACTTTCGGAGCCATCCATGGAAATGACATGCCTTCCCACTGATGGCATGTTGGCGCAAATTGTGGCCAATGGTTATGCAGGGCCAGGATCGGGCATGGAAGGCAAGTATCCTTCTGCGTCCAGGAAATAAGACCGTTGGCAATATGAAGCTGCCGCACCGTCGTGTTCACTGCCTTGATAACGTGATCCGATGCCTCATCGATGGCCACAGACGTTACCGTAGCCGGCGCACCCCAGGCTTGCAGGAGGGCTTTTGCCAATACCAGATGGCCGGCGGCGGAAGGATGGATTCGACCGGGAATAATGCGGGCCGCGAGTTGTGGATCAGTAGCGTCCGGCCCGGTTTTTGCTGTGGGTTGATTTGCCGCGTGGGGGCGGTCGACGGCGTGTTGTGGGCGGTGT
>DAHVEJ010000241.1 GCA_027313145.1 Phycisphaerales bacterium
GTAATCCCGCCTGTCCGGTTCGATGAGGGGGGCCGCAGTAGTAATCGTGCTGCTGCGACCTCTACTCTACGGACCGGGGCAAAAAAGTGGCTGTCGCCGAGGCAATGCAGATCTTTATATTTTATTGCCGGCTCATGTCCCCGATGCCCGGGGTGTGTGCCCCAATCACCGGTTCGCGGTAGGTGCCCTTCTGGGCCGGCGGAACGCGGGGCAGGCCGGGGATGTCGAACGTCATGCGGCCGACCGGAGGCTTGGCAAGGAATTTTGCCAGAAGTTCCGCTCGGGAGCACACGCGTATCCGTTGGTACAGGCTTGTAATGTACTGATGCACCGTATGCCGGCTAAGCGCCAGGCTTCTGGCGATCTGCTTTTCGGAACGGCCGGCCAAAAGCATCTGCAGCGTTTGCCGCAGGCGCGGGCTTAGCGTCGCCAGACAGGGATCGGTAGAAACATTATGCGCATCGCGCTGGAGCATGATCGCCAACTCATTATGGAATAGCTCCACGATACGCTGATGCCGCAGGGACAGCGGTGGTTCGTTCCAGCCGCGAAGCATGTAGATGATATGGTCTCGATTCATCCACAGCAAAGGCCGCTGGGATATGATGAAACTGTCCACCCCGCTGGTGCGGCGATATCGCTGAACATGTTCGCATCTATACCAGTGCGCAGGCGACATAAACTGATCACGGAATTTCGTCAGCGGCCGCCCGACGTGCGGATAGATAACCTGCCAGGTTGGATCATCGGAAATATCAAGACGGGAGAAATATTCCCGCCATGTTGCGCGTTCCTGATCGCCGCGCCAGCCAAAATCCACGGGATTGGCAGGCCTCATGCGATTTAGAGTATAGGGCAATTCCATTTCGCCGGTTAGGCCCACCTGTGCCCCCAGCAGCGCCGTGAGGCCGGAGATCAAATGCAGCCGCCACGCGGCCGGATCGCCGCCCAGTTCACGGATTTCTCCCAGCAGCCCGAATATCTGCCGCACATCCGCAAGGCCAATGATCTGGGATTTACTCATTTAATACTCTGTCAAGCCTGCGCCAATCCGCGCGTTTCGTAGAGTCGCACCAGCAGTTCAGATCGCGTGCTGACCGCAAACCGCCGATGCAATTCCTTCACATATCCATGCACTGTATTGCAACTGCAACCCAATTCCGCAGCCACTTGTTTCTCAGCCAGGCCGGTTCCCAACAGGTCAAGGGTTTGGCGCAGTCGGGGGGAAAGCTGCTTCATCGCGGCAGGCCCCGTGCCGGGAGCCCTATCTAGAGGCGTGATGCGGGCCAATTCCTGGTGAAATAATTGAACCATTCGGCGATGCCGGTGCTGGAAAGGGCGGCTAGTGCCCGGGCGCAGCAGCACGAGCCAGTGGTGCCAGGAAGGATCCATGAATCGGCGGTATGAAATTATAAAATTACCGTTATAGGAGTCTTTATTTGTAACAGGGACAGGGCCGCTGATACACCAGGGGCGGTCAGCGCTTGCCTGTCGGCACGCAAGCGTTCGAGTATCGGTGATCAGTCGAATAATTTCCGTTCGACTTGCATAATCGCCTGGATTATTACGCAATGGCCCTTGCGGAAGGCTTTCGCGTTGTTTTTCACGGGTGTAATTGACGACAGTCACCACCGACCGCGCTAATTCCGCCGGGGTACTGCCAAAGCTCCGCAGGCTGCTGCCGACCTGCGCACCGATCAGCCCGCACAGACCAGCCAACATCGGCTGTTCCCATAATGGCCGCTGGAAGCGCAAAGCGCGCAAGTCATTGAGAAGACGAAATATGGCGCAGACATCCGCAAGGCGCAGCAATTGGAAGCTTTCCATGACCGACTCCCCGGTGATCCGATCAAACTCTCATATCCCTCCGGATATCCCAGCTTGACGGCCAGACCGCGCACGAACCACACGGCCCCCAAGCTAAGCGAACCTGTTGCGTCTCCCGTCTCGATCCACCAAATTAGCTGAACAAGAAAACAATATACCCGGAAATTCAGCCAAATGTCAAATTTTTTTCTCTGCAATCCGCGGTTTTTTTACCGTCGATTTTCAATGGCATTCCGCGTCCCGATATTTTTAGGTGCATCCGCCCGGCGATCTGGCGCGGCAATAAATCCGAACAGGCCCCTAGCGCCGGCATTGCTGCCGTAGATTTTTCCGCCTGCCCGGAAAAATTGCCACTTACCATGCCGCAGGTTACGATAATCGTGGTTGCACGAAAGGCGGCGAATCATGACGGAAGTTAAAATTTCGGGCAATAAATTGGTGATTTCTGTCGTCGGCTGGGATAAAATCTGGTCACTCAAAAGCAGATTGGAAATTCCCCTCGAGCATGTTACCGGTGTTCACCCCGCGCATGAACACGTGCGCGGTATCCGGGCACCGGGTACCTATATTCCCGGCGTGATTACCGCGGGAACATTTCACGTCGACGGGGACAAGGTGTTCTGGGATGTACACGACCCGGCCAATGCAATTTCCGTTGATCTACAGCATGACCGGTACGCCCAATTGATTATTGAAGTGGCCGACTTAGCGGCCACGATCCGACTCATCGAAGAGGCCATCCACTCGGGGCCGTCGGCGACCCCGCCAAAAGCATGAGCCGTTTCGTCGCCTTGACGAATATTGGACCTTCTGCGGCTCCAATAGGGCGGTCCGGGAGGTGCTGTAACGCAGGCGTCCCGCCTGCTTGTATCGCATCTCTGAGCCTTGTAAATCGCCTGCAAACCAACGGTTTATATCAATTTATACGAGAATATTTCTCGATGTGAAATAATTAGGAATATTTTGGTATACTCTTGATAAAGAAATGGGGATCCGAAGCGTGGATACAGGTGCTATCATTGAGCAGGGTAACTATCCAACGGCCTTGCTAAACTTCCAGCGGGCGGGGAATATGATACTATTAGGCTGCACGGAGTAACCCATTATGGAACTGCCTCATCGGGTTCGCGGAGACAACGCACTTCCTGAAGGTGAATTAAGGGACATTCGTCGGCGATTACGCCTGATCGCCGCCCGGCATGATCTGACAACAGTCATTGCTTGCGCCTTTGATCATCGCACGCGCATGTTGCCCTTTATTTATGCCGATACCCGCATGGTGCCGGCCGGCATTCGCGCCATCGGCTCGGCCATGGTGGATTCGGGGTTCGTCAAAACACGCATCGTATTGCAACAGTGGAACCGGAATTTCAGCCCCGCCCGCATGCGGCTTGATGGACGCATTCCTGATCTTTTTATGATTTCCAGCATGGGTATGCACCTGGCTCCATGCCGGGAAATGATTCGCGATGCCCACCGTATTGATCCGGCGCATCGGCCGCTGATTATCGCGGGTGGTTCACTGAACGTATATCAGCCCTATGAGGTATTTGCCATGGGCCACCCCGCCATGGCCGGTGCGGATGTCGCGGTAACCGGCGAGGAATATGTTTTGCTAAGTCTCCTGGAGGTTCTGTTATCCATGCGCGGTAACGGGGAGTCCATGCGCGGGGTATTTGAACGTGCGCGGGACAGCGGTGCCTTGCGGGACATCCCGGGATTGGTCTACGCGCGACATGACCATGGCCAGTTTGCCGGAGAACTTATTGATACCGGCGTGCAGCGCCTGGTGATGGATCTCGATGAGTTGCCCGATCCGGTATTGGGATACCGACTTCTCGAAGCACCGAGCCGTGGCTTGGAATTAGCACCCACCGCGCTGCCGGCAAGTCGCGTGCGCCGACTGACACCCATAAGTTCCCTGGTGATGACTTTCGGCTGCAAATTCGCCTGCCCGTATTGCCCGATTCCGGCCTACAACCAGCGGCAACACCGCGTAAAAAGTGGTGGACGCATTGCGGAAGAGATGTGGCGGCTATACCGGGAGTTCGGCCTGCGCTACTTTTTTGGCACCGATGATAATTTCTTTAACAACAAGCCTCGAACACTGGATATTGTCCAGACGTTGGCCCGCGCGGAATTTGAAGGCGTGCGATTAAGCCGAAAGGCCCGCTGGTACACGGAAGTTACCGTCCACGACACATTGCTTCTGAAGGAGCATCTGCCGCTGGTGCGTTCCGCCGGCTGCCGGGCACTTTGGCTGGGCGTGGAAGATATGACCGCCACGCTGGTGAAAAAAGGGCAAAGCGTCAATAAAACCACGGAAGCTTTCCGCAGCCTGCGCGATGTGGGCATTTGCCCCATGCCGATGATGATGCACCACGATACCCAACCACTTTATACGCGCAACTCCGCATACGGACTGCTGAATCAAATTAAGATACTGCGGAAAGCGGGCGCGGTGTCGCTGCAGGTTTTGATGATGACACCTTCGCCAGGCACAAAACTTTATGACGACACATTTACATCGGGACAGGTTTTTAAAAGTGTCGCGGGCCGCAGTGTGTTGAATCATATGTATGACGGCAACTATGTGGTCGCGTCGCAGCACCGGTACCCGTGGCGAAAGCAACTCAACCTCTTGACTGGCTATCTGTACTTTTACAATCCAGTCTGGCTGTTTGTAGCCCTGATCCGAAGCCGCACTAAAGTGTCGCTGAAACCCGCGGGTATGCAGGTTCTGGGCATATTGGGATTGATACAAACCATTCGCCGGACCTTTGGCTGGGCCGTCCGCCTTCGCCTGGGTCCCATCGTGCGCATGACCAACGCGCCGGAAAGTCCTATTCCCATGCGCAGCGTGGCCGGTGAAATTGCATCACATGATCTGGTTAGTTTGGGCATTAGTGCGCGGCACGCCGAGCTTAAACACGTGTAAATCCGGGAAGTCACTGTACCGCGGATTCTTTCAGTAATTCCGGAAACATGGCGCGAAGCTTTTCCACCTTGGGCAAAGCGACGCAGGCGATGTAGGGTTGCTGAGGATTCATCGCCGCGTAATCCTGATGATATTCCTCGGCGGGATAAAACATTTCCAGGGGTTCCAGCGTGGTGACAATGGCGTGAGAAAAAACGCGTGCGCCGTCGAGCTTTTGGATATATGCGGCGGCAACATCATGCTGTTGCCGGTCACTGTAGAAAATGGCCGAGCGATATTGCGTGCCGACATCATTGCCCTGCCGATTCAATTCCGTGGGATCATGGGCGACGGTAAAAAAGATTTTCAGTAAGTTGCCGCAGGTGGTCATGGAGGAGTCAAAGGTGATTTTCACGGCTTCAGCGTGACCCGTGCGTCCGGTGCAAACGGCGCGGTAGTTAGCGGTGTCGGCGGCACCCCCGGCATAGCCCGATACAACTTCCCGCACGCCCCGGACGAGTCGATACACCGCCTCTACGCACCAGAAGCATCCACCGGCAAGTACCAGAGACTGCGGCTCGGGGGTGGCGGGGACATCAACAGGCGGCTCGGGAATGGTGCTGATTTTCATACGGTTGTATTCCTAAACAACGAAGTTACTAGTGCTCTGTCACGCCTAAATATTAGGATTGATTGGCCGCAAAGGCCCCAGATGCAAGCAGCAGCGGCG
>DAHVEJ010000242.1 GCA_027313145.1 Phycisphaerales bacterium
GAATATTGCGCATTATGGTCGCTTTGAACTTTCTGAACCGTCCGCAAACTAAAAAGGACATCCCGCTTAATAATCCCGTCAGCGCCGCCGCTGCTATGAAAGTTGCCGCTGAAGGTACTGTACTGCTGCGCAACAAGAATAATTTTCTGCCGCTGGACAAGTCCGATATAAAACATATCGTCGTGCTGGGGCCCATGGCATCGCCCGCAGTTACCACCGGTGGCGGCAGCGGATACGTTATTCCCATCGCCACGCCCGTGAGCATGTTGGCGGCTGTTAGAAAGGCCGCAGGCAACCGCGCGAAAGTAACTTACATTCCATATATCGGCCACGGAAAAGCCTACTGGAGTCAGAACGATTTTTATGCCCCGGATGGAAAACCGGGCGCGGAGATATGCATACTGGCGGCTAAATCAACATCTGTTCCCCCTATGGTACATGATGTTAAGAGTTTGAATTTAAGCTGGGAACATTCCGGGGAATTGCCCCGCCACGTTAGCCCCGGCTTTAGCGCCCAATGGGTTACGGAAATTAAGCCCCACAAGACCGGCAATTACATGCTGAAGTTTTTCTGTAACGCCGGTAATGCTGAAGCTTTTCTAAACAAAAAGAAAATTATTGAACAGTGGCGGCCCCGGCCGGTTATTCCGTTTATGGATGATTATCATTTCGTGAAGGGGCACACGTATCAGTTGATTATCCAGTTGCAGCCCAACGAAAAAAATGGCGTTATGCTGCCGGGTGAAATGAAAGTCGGCCTGCATCGCATACATGATCCGATGTTAACCAGCCGGCAGCGGAAAGAAATTAAATCCGCCGATGCGGTGATCACCTGTGTGGGTTACGGGCCGCGCCTCGAGCACGAAGATTTTGATCGCTCGTATCGCCTGCCTTCCGCACAGGGGCGTTACATTCGGGAAGTTGCGAAACTCAATCCGCATCAGGTGGTGGTTGTCAACGCCGGTGGGGGCGTGGCAATGAGCCGTTGGATTCATAAAATCGCGGGCCTTGTTTACGCGTGGTACCCTGGTGAAAACGGCAATACGGCTGTAGCGAATATTATTTTTGGAAAAATTGATCCTAGCGGCCGCCTTCCGGATACGTTCGCCCGAAATTGGCGCCAGCAGCCGGCGTACGGCCACTATCCCGGCCATGATATTTACGGCTTGCATCCGGAAGTGCATTTTGCCGAGGGAATTTATGTCGGATATCGCTGGTACGATAAAAAGCATATTTCACCCCGTTATTGCTTCGGCTTCGGATTATCCTATACCACCTTCTCCATCGGAAATCTGCACATTTCCGCACAAGGTAAGGGGAAAGCTCGAACCGTCACCGTTACGGCCAAAGTAACCAATACCGGCAAGCGAACCGGTGCGGAAATCGTGCAGTTGTATATACGTCCCCAGGAAGACCGGGCCGATCGCTGTGTGCAAACGCTCAAAGGTTTCAGCCGGGTGAATCTCAAGCCCGGACAGAGCAAAACCGTGACCATGAAACTTGACTGGCGTGATTTTGCCTATTTCGACACCAAGGCTGATCAGTGGGCTGTTCCCGTCGGCAAATACCAGATCGCGGTTGGCTACAATAGCCGAGATATTGCCGCTACGGGAATGGTGGTTATACCGTAAACGGCATTTGAAAATTATGCGAGCCTTCGCGCGCGTTGGTGGCGTGGGAATCGTCGCAGGGTGGCCTGTCAATATATTTTGACCGAATATATTGCCCGAATTGCAATCCTGCCATGCGGCTTTTGCGCGCGACTTGTCGGCATGGGCGCACGCCGCAAAGCTCAAATTTTTACAAAATATTTACATCTTTCAGTTGGTTTCATCACTCCCACCCGGTAAACTTTTCTCTCAGTGATCGTACACTTGGGGCGTACCGGAATAACGGCCGGGATTGCGATCACCGAGACAGGTGCCCATGCGGGCGATCAGACCATGGTGCCGGGGTAGAACCGCTGCTATGGCAACGATGACCTGAGGTGGCAGATGCACGACCCGATTTTACAATTACTGGTACAGATCGCGGTTATTCTGTTGACCGCCCGCGTGGTCGGGAAAATCATGCGCTGGATTGGTCAGCCGCGTGTGGTGGGGGAGATGCTGGGCGGCATTATTTTAGGGCCTTCTGTTTTGGGGCTGCTGTACCATGGCGCGGTGTTGTCCATGCTATTTCCCGTGCATAAGGGAACTGATCCTTATCCATTTCTCAATGTATTAAGCCAAATCGGCGTCGTGTTATTCATGTTCCTTGTTGGATTGGAACTGGACATGAAACTGCTGCGCAATCAGGGCAAAGCCCTTATCATCACGGGGGGAGCCAGCGTCGCGGGGCCATTGGCATGCGGCATCCTTCTGGGGCTTTATCTCTTCCATGAATTTCACGGCACAGGCGGCAATAAGCTGGTGTTTGCGCTATTCATCGGCACCGCCATGTCCATTACCGCTTTTCCGGTGCTCGCGAGGATGATCACCGAGCGCAACCTGCAGCGCTCACGGGTAGGCACGTTCAGTCTGGCCTGCGGCGCGCTCAATGATGTGGTGGGATGGTGCCTGTTGGCGCTGGTTATTGCAATCTCCACTTCCGTTGGATTAAATACGCATAAAAGCGGTAACCCGCTTTTATCCGCCCTGATGACGCTGATCTGGACCGTTGTATTCGCGGCATTTATGCTCCTGGTGATGCCCAAAATCCTGCGCCTATTGCAGGGGCTTTATGAACGACGGGGATACTTATCCCGCGATACCCTGGCTCTGATTTTGCTTTTGGTACTCGCGAGTAGCGCCATGACGGATTGGATCGGAATTCAGGCCATTTTCGGGGCATTTCTTTTGGGAATGGCCATGCCCGCAGAAAGTAAATTTGTCGGCCATCTTACTGAAAAGCTTGAAGATTTTATTCTGCTGTTCCTCTTGCCGATCTTTTTCGCTTACACCGGTTTGCGCACCAGAATCGGGCTTTTGAATGATGCTCATCTCTGGAAAATATGTTTGCTGGTGGTGCTGGTCGCCACTGCCGCCAAAGTGGTTTTTTCCTTTTTTGCCACCCGCGTGGCCGGCCTTTCCTGGCGACAATCCGGCGTGCTGGGATCACTGATGAATGCCCGCGGCCTGGTGGAACTTATTGTGCTGAACATTGGGTTGAATCTGCATGTACTTTCTCCACAGATGTTTGCTATTATGGTCATCATGGCTCTGGCCACCACTTTTATCACCACACCTTTCTTGTATCTGGTCTATTCTCCCGCACGCCAGCGACGAGACGAAGCTGCTGAAGCGATCCAGCCGACACCGGGAGAATCCCGTGCTCTGGTAACAGTATCTTCCCCGCAAACCGCATCCGGCCTGGTTCGAGTGGGAACCTTGCTGCTTGGTGCAGGTGCTGGAAGACTTTGCTTATTGCATTTGAGTAATCCTGATGAGCAGGAACGTCGCAGCAAGGCATTTTATACCGCCAGCGATCCCGTCGAACTGGCTTTGCGCCAAGCCGCCGCAATGGGCGTTCCGGTTAGTGCGGTGGGATTTGTCAGCACGGATTTCGCCTCGGATATTACCCTCACCGCTAATCGCTATGATGTGGGATGGATTGTCTTGGGCGGGCATCAAGGGCTTTTTTCGGCCTCCACGTTGGGCCGTATCGCCGATGAAGTAATCCTGCATTCCAATTGTCATGTGGCGATTCTTGTCGAGAAGAATCTGCGAACCGTGGAACGCATCATGGTCCCGTACATTGGAGAAAATCAGGACATAGGAGCACTACAAGCCGCCGATCAGATATCGCAACGCAATGATGCCCGGGTAACGATCCTCCATGTTGTCAAACCCGGTAGTCACGCTGATAGCAACGGACGCATTGGTGTGCAGTCTCTGGTGGATCGGCAGTTCGTCGTTTCCGGCAGTTCGCGGCAGATTCGTTTCCAGGTGGTGGAAAGTGATTCACCGGTGGATGTGGTGGTCAGAGAATCGGCTCATTATGATTTAATCATTCTTGGTATCTCCGCGCCGTGGCAATTCAAGCAAAAAATCCTGAGCCGCTCGCAGGCGTCCGTTGCCCAAGCCTGTGCGTGCTCGGTCCTGGCAGTTCATGCCAGAGCGTCATCCGCCACCGGTTCTCCCATGCCGCCCAAATCCGATAGTGCGATATCTCAAGCGGTTCCCTTGGCCGGCCAATCCTGACCAACTGCGAAGCTTCGCGTCTTGGTCCTGGCGCAAGTCCAACTGAAATCCGGAATCAAAAGCTACACGGTGGGCGCATGCGGCAAAGTTTCGCACGGCTGCCGGCTAAATCACAATAATCCTCGCCTCACATTATGCCCAGCGGCGTTTTCTCAAGCCCAGCACCCCCAGAGCGCCAATAGCCAGCAGAGCCAGAGAAGCCGGTTCGGGTACCGGGGAGGCGTTGCTGCTGCCCAGCATCGCGGCGTTAGCTGCGGTGGTGATACTTCCGCCGCCGGTGTTGAGGTTATTAAGAACAATGGCCAAGTCCGCATTGGTAACCGTTCCACTATCGGTAAAGTCGCCCTTACTCCACAATCCGCCGGAGGGCTGATTCAGATTGCCTAATACCGTGGCCAGGTCCAGATTATTGACCAACCCGTCGCCATTGGCATCCCCGGGAATTCTCTGCATAACCGCAAAGTTGCCTGCGGAATCACCAAGGGTGCTTCCCGAATGATTCAATACCGCCCAGACAGTATCGTTGGCGGTGTTGATGCCGTAGTCACCTAATGAGAAATCAGTCAATGGATTGTAGGCACCATTGACTTCCGTCGGTGTGCCGCCGGTGTTGCCCAATACCGCGGCTATAAAGCCGCTACCATTATTCCAAGCCAATACCGGGCTGGTAACGCCATGGGTCACTATGCTGGGGTTATAGCTTAACTGCACCACATAGGTATCACTGTTGGTGCCGCTGATGTTGACAATATCACTAAGTAAATTGGTATTACTGGTTGGAGCATCCGAAAACTGCACAGCCAGTGTGGTGGCCTTGCCGGCACTGCCGCCGAGGAACTGGACATTGGTATGCTGGTCATTGGCACCGAAGTTCCGCACCACCGAATAGCCGGCATACGTGCCACCCTGGGCAATGGGAGCCGAGGCGGCGGTGGCATTGCTTAACGCCATATTGCCAACGGTGAAATTGGAGCCGGCGGTACCATTACTGACTTGGGCAGTGACGGTAACTTCGGTGGATGTTGTGCCGGAAGCAACCGGCCCCAAATCAATAGTTTGATTGCTGAGAAAATTTTGTGCGGCGGAAAAAGTAGAGAAACCATACGTAGCCACTGGCGTTCCGTTTTCGTCGATACTCAAACGGATCCCGCCATGCCCGGAGTACTGCGATCCCTCGAGTCCCAGCAGTATTTCCTGCTGTGAGGAAGAAAGCGCTG
>DAHVEJ010000243.1 GCA_027313145.1 Phycisphaerales bacterium
AGCCTTCGACACGGGACTGCGGGCCGATGGCCGCTGTTTAGCTTCCGAAGCGCTCCAATCCGTGAACACCGCCACCACCGTGCGGGTGCGCAACGGCCACGTGGCCGTCACCGACGGGCCGTTCGCCGAGACCAAGGAACAGCTGGCCGGTTTCTACATGATTGAGGCGCGCGATTTGAATGAGGCCATCCAGATCGCCGCCAAGATTCCCCGGGGCGGGTGGGCAGCATCGAGGTGCGGCCCGTCCGTCCGATCCGCGAAACCTTGGCGGCCGAACAGGCCCGGCAGAAACACTAATCCCTTTTAACTGCAAGGAGAACTGCGATGCGAGTCATGGTGATTGTCAAAGCCAACCAGGATTCCGAAGCCGGCGTCATGCCCAAGCGCGAGTTGTTGGAAGCCATGGGCAAATTCAACGAGGAGCTGGTCAAAGCCGGCGTGATGCTGGCGGCCGACGGTTTGCACCCCAGTTCCAAAGGCAAGCGCGTGCGTTTCGAGGGCACCAAACGCATCGTGATTGACGGCCCGTTTACCGAAACCAAGGAGTTGATCTGCGGTTTCTGGCTGTGGCGGGTTAAATCCATGCAGGAGGCTGTGGACTGGCTCAAGCGTGCGCCCTTCGACGGCGGTACCGAGATCGAGATCCGCCCGGTATTTGAAGCGGAAGATTTCGGCGAGGAACTCACGCCCGAGTTGCGCGAGCGGGAAGCGCGCCTGCGGGCCGAGGTTGAGAAGCTCGTCAAAAATTCGAAACGTTAAACCAAGTAGCTAATGAGGAGATCGACCATGCAGATCCAACCCTATCTGTTCTTTGACGGCCGTTGTGAGGAAGCGGTCGAGTTCTACAAAAAAGCGCTCGGCGCCAAGCAGGGGCGGCTTATGCGTTATCAGGACAGCCCCGAACCACTACCGCCCGACATGGTGCCGCCCGGTTACGAGAACAAAATCATGTACACGGATTTTCGCGTCGGCGACACCCAGATCATGGCCTGCGACGATTGCACCCGCAAGCACACCGCCTTTCAGGGTTTCAGCCTGTCGCTGAGCGTCGCCAATGAATCGGAAGCCAAACGCGTGTTCATGGCGCTGGCGGCCGGTGGACATGTGGGCATGACGCTGGCCAAGACCTTCTTTTCGCCCTGCTTCGGTATGCTCAAGGATAAATTCGGCGTCGGCTGGATGGTGATCGTGCCGGCTTGAGCGCCAATCATATTGAAAGAACCGAACACCATTGGAGGAACCACCATGCAATATCCATCGCCAACCGGAAACTCGAGGGCTATGTTGTGGACAGGTCGTGTCATCGTCACTCTGGCCGTGCTGTTCTTCCTGTTCGACGGCTTCATGAAGCTGATCAAGCCGGATTTGGTGATCAAGGCCACCGGCTGGCACGCGGGCGTGGTGATCGGTCTCGGCGTGACGCTGCTGATCAGCACTATTCTGTATGCCATTCCGCGCACTTCGGTGTTGGGCGCCATTTTGATTACCGGCTATCTGGGCGGCGCGATGGCCACCAATCTGTTCCTCAAGTCGCCGGTTTGGTTCAACTGTCTGGCGATGGTTTACGGCGTGCTGCTGTGGGGCGGACTGTTCCTGCGCGACCCGCAGTTGCGGGCGATTCTCCCTGTGCGGCGTTGATACGGGATTTTTCATGATCATTTGAAAAAATATTCGATGGGCAGAACCGGCTCATCGGCAAGAAAGTGAACGGGGTGCTGGTGGAAGGATTTCTCTACGATGGGCAACTTGAGCCTGTTGCCGAGCTGGACGGCTCGGGGAACATCGTCGAGCAGTTCGTGTACGGCACGCGGCCGAACGTGCCGGACTACATCATCAAGAGCGGCGTGGAGTATCGGGTCATTGCCGATCAGGTTGGCAGTCCGGTACTGATTGTGAATGCGCGCACCGGTGCGATTGCGGAGCAGATCAGCTATGACGCCTGGGGCAATATCACCGCCGACAGCAACCCGGGATTTCAGCCGTTCGGGTTTGCGGGTGGTATCTATGATCGCGATACGGGGCTGGTGCACTTTGGGGCACGGGATTACGATCCGCTGACGGGGAGGTGGATCAGTCGGGATCCAATCCTGTTTGCGGGAGGGGACAGCAATCTTTACGGGTATGTTCTCAACGATCCAATAAATCTTTTGGATCCGCTGGGGCTATACGGACTCGGCTATTATCTTCCGTCGCTCCCATCATCGTTCGTCAATTTTACGGTCGGTGTTGCAGATACTGTGTCGTTTGACCTTGGCCGCATTCTTCGCAACGAATATAACTTGGGTTCGCCGGACCTGAATACCTGTTCCACGGCGTATTTTGCTGGTGAGATCACAGGTGGCGTGGCAGAGGCGGCTCTACCGGTCGGAGCGATTGCGGCAAATACGCGGCTTGCGAGAGCGGCGTTTTTGGCGGCGTCTTTGACTGCAGCTGAGCCTGCGGCGGTGCCTGTCACATACGGACCGATAATTGAGGTTGTCCAAGATGAACAGAATGCACAAGCAATTGCGCAGGAAGCTTCTCTGGAAACAGAAGCACAACGAATAGCCCCGACACATATACAAACCCCTCCACCAGAACCCTGAGATATATTTCATGGCGGTTACGGCAAAAACGCGTTTGGACGAGGCAAATGAAGCACTTTTACGAGGTGATTTTGTTACAGCGAGGAATTTATTCGAAGTATTAGCTGATACGGGTTCTAGGGCAGCTCTGCTTGGGCTCGCGGCAATTTACGAGCGCGGCAGTACGGATATACCGCAGGATTACGCGAAGTCGAGATATTGGTATGAACGTGCTCTTGCGGAAGCAAGATCAGTCGTGGCCGCCTTGAAGCTCGGGCACTTTTATTACCACGGCTTTGGAGTAACTATGGATTACAGTAAGGCCTTCCATTATTATTCGCAATTACAGAGCAGTGATAATCCAATAGCCCTATTGCGCTTAGGATGGCTTTATGAGACGGGGCGAGGCGTATCTCAAGACCTTAGCAAGGCAAAAGAATTATATCGCCGTGGGGCAAAACTGGGAAATATTCAAGCAAGGAAAAATTGGGGCTTCTTTGAAATGAAACATGGAAATGTCCTACTTGGCGTCTTGCTGTGGATTTGGACAATCATTCAAGGTGTACCTTTGGCGTTTATCAATACAGATGATAAGCGATTGAGAACGTATTGAATTCATGCCTCTCTACTTTGTTAATTTTACCGACCTAAATTTAGGCACAAAGTAAATTCACTACGTTTACGACGGCCAGAACCGGAGTTCATGGTCCAGGCGCATAGCGGGGAAGCATCGGTCTACCGTATCATCGCCGATGCGCAGGGCAGCCCACGGCTGATCGTGGATACCCCCACGGGGCGGCGTGCGGTTCGAGAACGATCTTCGCGCGGATCACCGGAAAGCTGTAGCCGCGCCCCAGGCGGTTGGCGATGCGGATCAGATTGTTGGCGGATTCGGTGGCGGCATTGGTGATGCGGTGATCGAAGTAGGTGAAAATGTGGGGTGCCCAGTTCCGGACGGTTTTCCGGAAGCGCCCGAAGGCCGGCACCAGCTCTGGGTCCAACGCGCGCTCCCAATCCTGCCAGCGCTGCTCCGCCTCACGGCGATCCGGGGCGTCATACAGGGCATAGAACGCCTGCCGCGCCCCATAGGCTTTCTTGAGCAGCGGATGGTTCTCAAACCACAGCGACAGCCGCAGCGTTTGCGTGGGGGTGAGGGTGGATTCCCGCTTGCGCATGGCCCTGGCATCGCGCAGCAGCCCGCGCCGCTGATTTTTGGGCAACGTCTGCCCAATGTCTTTGCGGATGCGGTCCAATGCGAAATCCGCGAGCCGCAGGACATGAAACTTGTCCACCACAATAGCGGCTCCCGGCAGCGCCGCCTGGACCGCCTGCCGATAGGGCAGCCACATGTCCATTGCCACGCCCCGGATGCGTTCCGGGTTCGGCAGGGATTGGAGAAACCGGATCACCGTTGGTTTGTTCCGGTCCGGGAGCAGGTCCAAGACGTGGCCTGTTTTCAGATTGGCGAACACCGCCCGTGACCGTCGCAGCAGATGGATTTCATCCATACCAAGCCAGACCGGCGTATCCAGGATACGGGCTTGCTCCAACCGCGCGGCGTAGTCATCGCACACCCCGCGCAGGGTCATGCGGCTCAAGCCCGTCTCCTCGGCCAGGTGCGCAAAGGTCTGGCGCAGGGTCAGGGGTTCCAGCCACGCGATCATCCGGGCGGTGATGCGGCGCTGGGGGTGGATCGCTGGAAGCTGCTCATAGAACGTCCGCCGGCAGCCCTTGCAGCGAAAGCGCCGGGTGTCCACATACAGGCCCACCCACTTGCCGTGGGAGGAAATATCCCGGATCACCTGGGTGCGTTTGCCGAAACCGGTGAATCCCGGGAGCGGCACGCGGGGCAATGGCTCGGTAATGCCAGGGTCTCCACCCGGATGTGGTAAGCGCCGGACTCCTCGTGAAAATCCAGCATCCGATACCCGGGCAGTTTCAACAGGTCTGGCAGTGTGTCCAGCGGGGATTTCAGAGAACAAAACCGCGTGAACCGTACCGGACCACCCGCCCGGCGTCAATCACGAAACTGCATTTTTACCTCGCGTGCCAAATTGGCTAATAAATACTCAATCAATCATGAGATTTACTTACCCATTTTTTTTCAGCCCGGCATAAAATTCCTTATGGGCACCTCTAAAAATTGCTTAAAAATGCAACGGATTGAGGGGAGCGATGTCTGAGTAGGCAGTGCACACTTGCCACTCGGAGAGGAACGTCATGATGATGCAAAGCGGATTCTTTGATCTGGAAGAACGGTATCGCAAGCTGAGTGAGTTGGGTGACCCGCTGGAGGCGATCAACCGGGTAGTGGACTGGGAAGTGTTTCGTCCGGTGTTGAAGAAGGCGCGGAAGAAGGAGCGTACAAGCGCGGCGGGGCGTAAGGAGTTTGACCGGGTGCTGATGTTCAAGGTGCTGGTGTTGCAGAGCCTGTATAACTTGGCGGACGAACAGACCGAGTATCAGATTCGGGACCGGTTTTCCTTTCTGCGGTTTTTGGGACTGACGCCGGAATCGGTGATTCCGGATGCGAAGACTCTCTGGGTGTTCCGGGAGAGCCTGAAGCAGGCGCGAGTGATGGACAAGCTGTTTGCCCGTTTCGAGGACTACCTGACGGGGCTCGGGTACCGGGCGCAGAAAGGGACGGTCATCGATGCCCGGATTGTGGAGGTGCCGCGTCAGCGCAATACCCGGGAGGAGAACCAGACGCTGAAGGATGGGCGGATTCCGGCAAAGTGGATAGAGCAGCCCGCGAAGCTCGCCCAGAAAGACACCGAGGCCCGCTGGACGCGCAAGAAT
>DAHVEJ010000244.1 GCA_027313145.1 Phycisphaerales bacterium
GAGTCTTGGTCTCCACAAAGCAAAAGCGGGTGAGGACACCCGCGGTCCCAGGGATGCCCGGAAAAATTGCCACACCCACTCGCAACCACGACCAGGCAACTGACGCAAATCCTGAACTTCGCGTTCAAATTTTGTACGTCTGCGGCGCTGGTCGAAGCGGCCAATGGGCATTATCATAACCGTCAAAGTGATTCCATTGCGGAGAAAAACGGTGAAACGAAAAAGCTTATTATTTCCCTCCCACATTCCGCCATTTGCGGTGTATTTTTTGGTCAGCGGATTGATGCTGCTGTCCGGACTGGCAGCCCGGGCCAATACCGATATGTTTAAGCCCATCGGCAGCGCTGCCCGGGTCATGCACATTAATGGCCGGGGATTTACCATTCATGGCAAGCATGTATTTATCTGTTCCGGAAGTTTTCATTACGCGCGGGTGCCGCGGGCCTTGTGGAAGGACCGTCTGTTGAAAATGAAACGTGCCGGCTTCAATACGGTGCAAACGTATGTCTTCTGGAATTTTCAGGAGCCTAAGCCAGGCGTATATGATTTTCATGGTCGGGCCAATCTCGATGCGTTTCTCAAGTTAATTCACAAAATGGGCATGTACGCGCTGGTTCGCTGCGGGCCTTATGACTGTGCGGAATGGGATGACGGTGGTTATCCATTGTGGCTGGCCTTTGAAAAAGCCGTGGTCGTGCGGGAGGATGATCCGGCGTTTATGAATCCGCTGCGGCAATTCTGGAATCGGCTGCTGCCGATTGTGGCACGCAACCAGATTAACCATGGCGGAGCGGTCATCTTGGTGCAGTTGGAAAATGAAGATCCGCAGGGCTGGGGTACCGACATGCCCAACCAATATTTCCGGGATTTGTACAACATGGCCCGGCAGCACGGTATACAAGTGCCGATGTTTTTCAGCGGCATGCATCACGGTTTTGACCCGGCCGGCCATAATCCATGGAATGATGCCACACGCACCAGCCCCTGGTACACCACCGAATTCTGGTCTTCCCGGACCTGGTATCACGGTTACGGTGCCATGCCCCGGCCCCAGCAGGTGCAATTAAACCGCGGCATCTGGAAGATCATTGCCTTCGGCGGATCAGGCTATAACTTTTATATGCTGGTGGGGAGTACCAATTTCTGGCTGTGGAATGACAATGAATTGGCGGCCTGTTACGACTATTCCGCCGCCATCGGTCAGGGCGGTGATCTTCGGCCTATTTATTACAACATGAAACGCGCCAATTATTTTGCCCGCAGCTTCGCTGATATTCTTGAAAACAGCGTGAATGCGGATGCCAAATATCAAGGGTTCGCCCGGGGTGTGCGCGTGCTGGCCCGCACCGCGCCGGCGGGGACCATTGTGTTTCTGGATAACACCGCAGGGCAATCCACGATGGCCACTATGAAAAACGGCACCAAACTGCGCGTTGCGGAACGGGGAATTCGCCCGGTGGTGTTGAATGCCGCCCTGGGTAAAACCTGGAAAATTGCATCAGCTTATTCCCGCATCTTGGGTGTTCAGCATGAAAACAACATAACCACAGTTGTACTTTATGGACACGGGGGACATCGTGCGGATATTTCTTTTGTCAGCGAGCGTATCGCACACATCGGCACAGCTATGCGGCAAATCAGGCAGAGCAACGGCGATGTTTTCGGCGTCAGCGCGGTATTTCCATCAGGCCTGAAACCACGCATTGCCACAGCCACCGTCGGCCGGCACATCCTGCGCGTGATTATTGAAAATCGCCCCATGGAAAAGCATACCTGGTTTATTTCTTCCAAAACCGGTTCAGTTGTCATTGTCGGCTCGGCTTATGCGGGACAGCTCAAGAGCGTTGGCGGCAAGTGGACGCTTTCCACCGATACGCCAGTAGGCCAATCCATCGCTAATGCGCTGGTGTTTGGCTCAGGTACCGCGCCGCTTGCGTTGACGAACATGGCCAGTGCAACACCATCACTTCCGGCTCCGCCGAAGATTCATCACTGGCAAGGCACGGCCATCACTGCGCCTGCACAAGTGAATTTCAAAACAACTGGTTGGCTGAAGTCTTCACAGCCGCTGTCCATGGGAGCCGATGGAATTCTAAGTCCATGGTGCTGGTATCGCGCGGTTGTCAAAAGCCGCGACGGTGGAAAATGTCAATTAAATCTAAGCCACGTGTCTAATCTGGCGTCGATTTTTGTTAACGGTAAATATTGCGCTACGGTGACTCGCGCCGGAAGCGTTCCGGTTACGTTGCACAGTGGGCGCAATGTGATCGCGATTTTTACCGCCGAACATGGCAGAACCAAGCTTTATAATTATCTCGGCCCCCTGAATAAAGTTCTGGCGAAAGGAATCTGGGGCAATGTGACGCTTGAACAGGCACCGCTAAGGACTATTGCGCTGCGAACTTGGCAGGTTAAGCCTTTATCGCGCAACTTCGCCGCCGATGTAAAAACAATTCAGCAGGCGGATTACGCCGATGCCGGCTGGCAACGCGTTTCCACCGGAACAGATTATTTCCATGGCCGCGTCGGTTTTGCATGGTATCACCTGGTATTGCCGGAAATCAGCAATGCCGCCGCAGCCCTTGTCACATTTACCGATGTCGATGATAACGGCACGGTATTTGTTAATGGCCATAAAATGTTGACACACAAAGGTTTTGGCCGGGAATTTCACGTGGCGTTGGGAAAATACTGGAACAAATCCGGCTCTAATAATCTGGATGTTCTGGTGCAGAACACCTCCGGTGCCGGCGGAATTATGGGGACAGCCTCCATACAGTTATTCGCCCCCAACGGGATTGGGCGCGTGACCCCGTGGCAAATGCACGACGGGTCCGGCCTTAATAAATCCGACATTGCATGGACGCCCGTGACCGGTTCCGCCACGCACAATGGCCCGCCACGCTTTTTCAAGGGCGAGTTCAATTGGACGCGCGGCAACAATGCCCATAGTGTCCTGCGCGTGTCATACACGGGTTTATCCAGCGGGCACATCATTGTGAACGGCCATGATTTAGGTTTGTACCCGGATCAGACTATGCCGATGGGGCTTTATATTCCATCCGTCTGGCTCAAAAAGGGACGCAATACGGTGGAAATACTCGATGAGCGCGGCCATTCACCGCAGCATGTCCATATTGTCATTGAACAAGCCGCCAGCCGGGTACGAGCGACCATGGCGCAGAATTGATCCCATCGCCGCCTGTGGCCCTGGTGTCCTAATGGCTCGCTTCCTTGATTTAGTGACGTGGGTGGCGAATCGGGATCGTGAGGTGAACATGCGGAGGGCTCCATCCAAGACTGCCGGACCACTGGATCCAAGCATTGTTTTACCATGGAAACTACCGCTACCAATATTTGATATTGTAACCGCCAAAAATTGGGCACGCCTGGGCTATGCACGGAAAATTGCGGCATTCGATGACTATCCTTTCCTTTGGACACCGCGAACCATCCGTTCGTTGAAACCTAAATTGCTGCTGTCTGTGATAGTAGTCGCATTAACGGGAATGATTGTCATTGCCAGAATATTTACCAATACAACAGGCCAACTTACCACGGTTGGAATTGCAGCAATGCTCACTGACTTGTCGCTGATGGTTCTCCTACTACCATTGCTTGAAAGCGGAGCATTTCTATTCTTACAACGCCCCATACCAGAGGACGTGTTTCTAAAGCGACTCCAGCAGAATAACGCAACGGTTAATACCCAAATCGCAATCCTGGTCAGGCAAGCCCTGGCGCGCACCTGCCGGTGCTCAGAACACATCATACGTACGGACGAAAGTTATCTGTCATGCTGGCGCAGTTCTGACGCAATGTTGCATGAATTCTGTGCCTATATTTCCCAGGGGCTTGCTGACGGACCGGGTCCGATGAAACTGGCGGAAACGCTGCGCACCTGCGAACGCCGAAGTATCGAGGATCTCATCACGGCAGTCGCAGCGGCGCTGGCGACACCCGATGAAGACCGTTCGCCCTTTTTCGCCGCAGCATCAACTAACAATCAAGGAAAAGGATTTCATGGAGGGCCGCCTCGGGCGGAAGCCTCCAGGCAAGGCTCCCCCCGTCCGGTCCAGGAGAGACATTGCTGTGGGCAGGTGCTTTGCTATGAATCGTTCTTTTACCAGCGGCGATACCTGCCACAATGGCGCATAATACCTTCACAGGCGAACATCCATCTGATGCTCCGCCCGATGCTTCGCCTTACGATTGTTTCCATACTGATTACACTGCCGGTCCCTTTCCTCATCATGACGTGCTTCCCATTTGTAACATCCCCCTGGCAGACGACCGCAGGCGTTTTCGTTGCGTTTTTGCTGGGTGCCATCATGCTCTGCCTCGTTATACCGCTTGTCGCGTATGGACTGGATATGCTGATTTTGCATCCCGTTATTCTGGAAGAACGACAAATTGTGTTTGCTGCTCCCGCGCAGCGGCTACTGCTTTCCGGTATTGAACGCGTCGAACTTGGTGATCAAAAAGGTGGCCGCAGGCAAGTAACTTTTTATTCCAGCCATGCGTCACGGACAATCGCCATGCCGGAAAAAGCAGATGTCGTACGCTTGCAAGCCGTATTACCGCCGAACGCCATGATCACGTCGCAGTCACGCGGATGGCATCCGCAACAGGATATTGTGAAAGATCAGTCGGGAATTCTTCAATGGCCGGAGCCGTTTTTTCGTGGCTTCTGCCTCGGTGCGGCGGCGAGGTTTCTGGGGCAAGTATTTACAATGGGCACCTTGGCTTTTGCACTTTTAATTGCTGACGCGATGGCCCTTGGTGCGATAGCTCATCGGAACCCCCCTGTTTTATTGGCCTTTACCTCCATTGCGGCGGCGCTCTTTTTTGCCATCAGTTTCATCGCCTTGTGTCTTGCCGCGTTCCAGCGCTTTTGGCACCCGGAAACTTTCCAATTGGCACCTGATTGGATCAATGCGGGCACTCGCGGATTTTCTCTCTCGGATGCGGAGCAAATCACGCTTAATATACACCCAATTCGCGGCCCAATGCTACGCATTGATTTTCCCAATGATCACTTAGATATGGCGCTGCCTAATTCGCCGGAAATCGTCCAGGAACTGCAGGCCATTCTGCAATCCGGCCCCGCTGGCGACCGGATAGTCGTGCACTGAGTACCCGGATCGCTAAAGATGAAGAGCAGGTTGTGGGTGGCGCGCGAACGGCCAATTAGGGGCCGTTAAAAAATAACATTTACATTTGTACGGCAGTTGCCCTTGGCTTCAGGGTGTAATTCCACTCCCCGT
>DAHVEJ010000245.1 GCA_027313145.1 Phycisphaerales bacterium
TGGCGGGCAGCCCATGGTTGCGTTGAATGAACAATTTCACCATAACGGCACAACCGCCCTCTGGCGGAGGTTACAGGTTACAGGTTACAGGTTACAGCGGAACGGGGAAGCTGGTGTGAACTTCATTGATCAGCGATCACTGATCAGTGGCCAGAAAGGCCAAACTTCCAATGATTTGTTCATTGATCATTACTCATTGGTCATTAAGCGATGCGCCGGTGCCAATGAAATCATCTACTGTGGATACCGTTTTGATCCGGAAGCCCAATTCTATTACGCGCGCAACCGGACGTATTCGCCGATTCTCGGTAGGTGGATACAGCGTGATCCGATCGGCTATTCCGGTGGCGTGAATTTGTATGAGTATGTCGGGGGACGAGTCTCGGCGGTGCTGGACACGAGTGGGCTGATGGCGATTCCCACGACGGTTCCTGGGTTGCTGGCCAGCCTTCTCCCCGGACGAGGGGTATTTCATGGAACGCTTAACAACACGGCCACCGCTTTCACTGTGGGCTCCTTCCTCTCGCTCAGTTTCTCGCCTTCGGACCTCGGCAGAAAGTGCTGCCGTGAGATCGAGTTCATTCAGTTCATTCAGGAGGCGAAATGCTTTTTCGGCCCCGGGTTGTACTGTCACGACACCGGCGGGTGGGTTATCGACGACAAACCGTACCCCGGCCAAGCGGCTCGCGTTCCGCCTCCGTTCTACCCGTACCAATTTCCATGGACGAGGCCTGCCGGGAAGCCAACTTTCCCAGGGACGGCAATGATGACCGATAATCCGAGTTTTCCGCGATTGTTCTTCGCCACGTACTACACCTTCTTGTCGCAGATATTCGCGACCTTCGCCGTCTGCACCCGCGGCAAGGAGGCGGGGCACGCCTACGGTGAAGAACTTTGGGGACATGTATTTCATCTTGTGCAATGGTTCGCCAATCCATTTGGTCGTTCCACGGTAACGCGTATGCTGGAGGGCGCGGTACCGCCCGCAATGACCGGATCCGTGTCGGGGTCTATGGAGTTGCGAACGCCATGAGGACTGCGGTGCCCATGAAATCTCGCTTTGGTATCGCCGCTGCCGCTAGCTGGAGCGTATTCGGTGTGGGCGCGGTGTACCTTTACATCGTCGCCCTAGGCCCCTCTCTATATGTTTCGGACGCAGCCTACGTTGCGGAGCGCTACGAATGTCCTTGGATGTGGAAGCCCGGAATGGCATGGTATGAATTGTTCAGCCTTTGCACGTTGGCGTTGTGGTTAGGATCTGATCGTGGCCAACGGCGCGGAGTCGCCCGCAGGGTTGGCTTCTGGATGGCGATGGCCAACCCGTTTCTGTGGGTCGCCTTGTTATGGATACTTGACGCCGTTTCTCCGCTTGCGCATCCTTTATAATGGCCCAGCGGACTGTGGACCGGATAAAATTCATGATAAGGGGGATCTGATTGGTTGGCAAGCTCGCGGATGGCATGGAAAATTATGGTGACAGGTGGCACGGTTTGGTCTTCGAAGTCGCGCCGGCACGGGAAGATGCGCGGCTGGCGTGCACTGCGGGCGGCAGCGGCGGCAATCCGATTGTCAGCACGGTATTAACGCAGTTCGGCTTTGACGGCAACGGGAATCAGATTCGTATGGTGGATAGTAACAGCGGCACAACCGTCTGGGCGTTTGATACGCTGGATCGCAAGATCAGCGAAACCTACCAGAACGGATCAAGCCGGGAATTTGCTTACGATTTAGCCAATGATGTGGTAACATACACCGATGAAAATGGATCGGTGTTTAGCAACACTTGGGACTGTATGGGCCGGAAGACAGATGTAGCGATTGCTCCCGCCAGCGGAATAGGTGGTACCACCAGCCAGAGCTTCCAGTATGACGGCTTGAACCGGTCCACGCTCAATCAGGACATCACCAGCGGCGGCACGGCGCTGGTGACGTTCTTCTATGATTCACTGGGAACGTCCATTGAGGAAGCTCCAACAACGTTGGGCACCAGCAGATACGTGACCAACACCGCGTTTACTTCGGTCCCGGCGACGCAATTTGAATATCCCAATAATCGGCTGGTCAACAGCAATTATGATGTGCTGTACCGCAGGAAGCAGATTATTGAGCAGGCGACCAGCGTGGTAATTGCCAGTTGGCAGTTCTTCGGCCCGGGCCGGATTGCCACAGTAACGCTGGGCAACGGCCTGGTATGCTCCAATATGAACAACGCCCAGAGTCGATCTGCGATTCAATCCGGCCTGCCGACACCGGGTTGGGGAAGCATCGCTACAGACCAACTCGGTTATGACGGCGCAGGCCGCATGATCGGCAAACGATTCTTTAACGGAGCAAACGTCATCGTGGGCTTTACCAGTGCTTATGATATGAGCTCCAACAAACTCTTTGAACGCCCGCTGCACTCCGACGAACGCAGCAGCCTGTATGATTCATACGATTCCATGAATCGGCTGCTGGATTATCAGCGCGGCGTGCTGGCCAGCGGCGGCGGAAGCATCACGACGCCGATTGCGTTGCCGAATACCGATCAGAGCCGGAATTATAATCTGGATGCCCTGGGCAACTGGACCAGCAGTGTGTACACACCCGAAGGCACGGGCAGTGCGATAACCGATCAGAGAAACCACAACAAGCTCAATCAAATCACGTTGCGCAGCGTGGGTGGAACCACGCCCACGTACTTTTCCTATGATGGCGCAAGCGGAGCGTCCAACGGCAATTTAACTAACGACGGTACCTTTTATTACCAATACGACGCGCTAAACCGGCCCATCGCGATCACAACGGTGCACGGCAAGCTTGTTGGTACCTACGTGTACGACGCCATGAATCGACGGGTGAGGAAAACCGTTACCAATGGTGGCCTGCCCGGCGATATTCCAAACGGCACGACGGACTACATCTACCTGGGTAATCAGGTAGTGGAAGAACGCAACGCCGGCAACACGCCGATCCGGCAGTACCTGTGGGGAACATACGTTGATGAACTGATTCAACTCATCACGCTGGTTCCGCTCGGCCCGCAATCCCTGCCTGCCGGGGCGTATTATCTGCTGCAGGATTTGCTGTATCGTGCTGTGGCATTGACCAATTCCAGCGGCAGCATTGTGGAGGCCTATGACACCGATGCGTATGGTAATACGCTCATTTTTACCGCCCCCGGTGCGGATGGCATCTGGTTCACGGATGACGATGTGCAATCAAATTATGGTGCCAATGAAATCATCTACTGTGGATACCGTTATGATCCGGAAGGACCAGGGTATTATGTGCGCAACAGAAATTACATACCATTCCTCGGTCGCTGGCTGCAACGCGATCCGATCGGGTACGCAGGCGGCGTGAATTTGTATGAGTATGTGGAGGGCCGGGCGGTGAATTCGACAGACGCCGCGGGCCTATTGCCGGCGCTAACGGCTGGTCGCGGCTGTATGTCAACGGTCACGGTTGCATCGGACACACCGGACAGCGTGGCGGCAGTTTTGCGTTTCGTACCGTCTCGCGCGGTGGTAAAACGATGTCTTTGCAAAAAGATTGTGTTCGTTCAATACGTCAAGTCCCAGGAACGCACTTGGTTCGGCGTCTCCGCTTCGGGTTGGCAGGTAGACACGGCGAATCCTTATCCTCATCAGGACCCGTGGACACCGGGCAAGGACTCGGCCAGCATGTTCGACAACCCGGGGCGTTTTATACGAGGTACCAACATCACCTTCTGGCCGTGGTGGCTTTGGACCTTGTCGATGAACTTCAAGGACTCCGCATACTGCGCCGAGGGAAAAGAGGCGGGAAAAGTTTACGGAACCGCCGAGTGGGGTTTCGAGATCGATAAATATCCGAGACCGCTAGGAAGTGTGTACGCGCAAACTGGCGGCGTCTGGCAGGTGAAATTCGGCCAACCAGGTTCGCCGCAACTGGGGGTTGCGGTTACCGGATGCGCCCCCCATAGGCGCTGAAAAACCGTGCGCCGCCTTGGCCGTAACCGCTTTCGGAGTGCGCGAATGCCCCAATTACCAAGCCCACAGTCAGCCTCCCCAATGGCCGTGCCTCCCCAATGGCTCTTCTTCCTTCCCTGCATTGAGGCCGCAACAACGTTGATTGTCGCCGCCATAGGCGTGGGCGTCATAGACATCCTGCCGCCTGTCAAAGGGTATTTGCAGGGCGAGTCGGTGTACAACCACGGGTGGGCGGCATTGTACTACCCTAATCATCCGTGGGTGGCCCGTCTTTTACTTGTCAGATTTGCGTTGGAATTTGCTATGGTTGCCGTTGCATTTTTCGCAGTCATTGGACAGGTTTTCTTCGCGTTCGCGCTGATGTGGGTTCGACGCGCGCAAACTGGGACGCGGCCAGCACCACTTTATTCGAGGCTTTGTAGCGTGATAATCTCTTTTACGCGCGGGTATTTTGCTCGTTTTGCACTGGTTGTCGGGGGTGTTTGCTTGGCGGCCGGGATTGCCGCCCACGCGCAAATTCTGCCAGATTGCCTCATCGCATCAGTCTTTCTGGCGGTTGCGGTCGGAACTGCGGTACAACAGAGCCTCCTCGGCCTAGCCCTAATGCTGGAGCCCAATCCGCGAACACGCGTCGCCAAGGCCGCGTTGGGCGTGGTGAACAGTGTTTGGGTAGGCTACCTAGCTGCCATAGCCTTGGCCAACCTCAGCGGGGCGAGATTTTAGGAAGGTAACTGTTTACCGCTCTGCGGTACCGGCGGCCAAGTTCAGGAGGGGTCGACCAGGACGTCGGTAAGCAGGCCGGGATTTTTACCGGCCCAGGCGTTCATGAGAAGTGTCTTGATGGTTTCAAACGGTGCCCGGCGAGCCGTGCGTAACACCGGGGAAGTGAAACGGGGACGCGACTAGTTTTTGGGTTTCGGTGCAATTTGAGGGTGTAGTCACGCTCCCGATTTCAGAGCGTTGTGAGAACATGCGTGGCGGGGTAAACTGTGGCTGGTGTTTCTTAATTCGGAAGAGCTCTGGTGGTCGCACTGAACGAACAATTTCACCATCCCGGCGCGAGGCCGGGGTTACAGGGGACGGGAGTTGGACGAGCATTCAGGAGTTGGGAGTTAGGAGTCCTTTGCACTGATCAACGATCACTGATCACTGGCCAGAAACGCCTAGGAGCCTGTCCGAGTAATGTCTTTCAGCCACCGAGTGAATTTTCCGCTCTTTGCTTCATGGCGGCTTAAAATCTGGCCGGTGCACCGAGTTTTTTCTTCCAGA
>DAHVEJ010000246.1 GCA_027313145.1 Phycisphaerales bacterium
AAAGCAGAGCGTTTCAGTTCATTTTTAAAAAATTCACCGGCCTGTCGAAAAATATCACGCTGGTTTAGGGCCTAGTGCCGGCACTAGCCCCATTGATTTACCACCCATGTGCCTCTAGCATACTGACTTGTCGCCATGGTGGTGACGTTGACGGTTGCAACAGCCGATAAGGCTGACCTTGGGAGCTTTTACATGAATAATCCGTTGGAACAGGAATTTGAAAGACATTTTGGAAAATCATCAGGTCCATTTATTCACAGCCGGGCACCGGGGCGGGTCAATTTGATCGGTGAGCATACCGATTATAATGATGGCTTTGTATTCCCAATCGCCATTGACCGATTCACAGCACTTCTGGCCAAGGCCCGTCCGGATCGGAAAGTCCGTCTTTTCAGCAGCACCCAAAATGAATTGGCCGAATTTTCCGTGGCCGACGTGGTCGCCAAAGATGCCCCGAAATGGTCGCTTTATGCCAAAGGAGTCGCCGAAGCACTGCGGCAACGCGGCCTGGTAAAATTTGGCATTGACGCACTGATCACTACCACGGTGCCCATTGGCGGCGGACTGTCGTCCAGCGCCTCATTTGAAGTGGCAACCGGGCTGGCACTGCTGGCAGCGAATGGAAAAACGCTGGACAAAGTTGAATTAGCACTGGCGGCACAATGGGCAGAACACAATTATGCCGGCATGCCCTGCGGAATCATGGATCAATTTATCTCCGCGCTGGGGGAAAAAGATCATGCGATGCTGCTGGACTGTCGCGATTTGTCCCGGCGACAGGTACCAATGAAAGATGAGCACATGCGCATCTTTATCGCCAATACCAATGTTAAACATGAACTCGTGCAGGGGGAATATCAGGCCCGCCGCAATCAGTGTGAACGCGCGGTAGCCATATTAAAGAAAAAATTCCCGACGGTGAAGGCCCTGCGCGACGCGGATATGTCCATGCTTGAGGCATGCCGCATGGAAATGGATCCCACCGTGTTTCGCCGTGGCCGACACGTGATTTCCGAAAACGCCCGAACGCTGAAATTTGCCGAGGCAATGGCAGCCGGAGATTGGGCTGCCTGCGGACAACTTATGTACCAGTCGCATGAAAGTCTGCGCGATGATTATGGCGTAAGCTGTCCGGAGCTTAATGTCCTGGTGGAAATTGCCGCCACCGTGCCGGGCGTGTACGGAGCACGGATGACCGGAGGCGGTTTCGGCGGATCAATTGTGGCGATGGTGCGGCGGGAGGCCATTGAAGGCTTGACCGCCGAGATTGATAAGCGGTATCCAGAGCGCTGCGGCAAGCAAGCCTCCATGTTTGCCACCATTGCGGGGGCCGGAGCTGAACTTCTTTAATTGCATTTCTTAAAAGAGTTATGCAGTAGAAAAAGCATGAAAGATATTTTCACGACATTACTTTCCGGCAAAAGCCTCACGCAGGAGCAGACCCGTGGTGCGTTTGAAACCATCATGTCCGGGGCTGCGCCGGCGGCACAGGTAGGAGCATTCCTGGCATTGTTGGCCGGGAGAGATCCCACCGTTGATGAGCTTGCCGGCGCTGCTACTGTTATGCGGCAATTTGTGGTACCGGTGGCCGCGCCGCAAGAGGTCATCGACACCTGCGGCACCGGCGGTGCCGGATCACGGATTTTCAATGTTTCCACCACAGCGGCGATTGTGGCGGCCGCCTGCGGCGTGCCGGTGGCAAAACACGGCAACAGCGCCGTAACCAGTCGCAGCGGCAGTGCGGATGTGTTAAAGAAACTGGGCGTGCGCGTGGATATTGACCCGGAACTGCAGGCCCAATGCGTGAAACAAATCGGTATTTGCTTTTGTTTTGCCCCCCGCCATCATCCGGCGATGCGGCATGTGGCGGAAATCCGAAACACACTGGGCTTTGCCACCATTTTTAATCTTATTGGCCCCCTGACCAACCCGGCCGGTGCGCGGCGGCAATTGGCCGGCGTTCCGCGCCCCAGCCTGGTGCGGCCCATGCTGGAAGTGCTGGTGCGTTTAGGCGCGCTGCGGGCCATGGTAGTTTGCGGCAGTGACCCGGTGGAGGGCACGCTCTGCGAACTATCGATTGGCGGCCCGACGCGCGTGGCATTATTTGATGGCGAAGAAATTAAGACGCTGGAACTATCCGCCAAAGATGTCGGCCTGGAAATTGCAACAGCGGATGACTTGCGAATCGACTCCCCCGAAGCGTCAGCCGCGAAAATCCGTGACATCCTCTCCGGCAAACCCGGTCCCGCGCGCGATATCGTCCTGCTTAACAGCGCTGCGGCGTTGTGGGTCGGAGGCAAAGTGGAATCCTTGCGTGAGGGCGTTAAATTATCCGTCGCCGCCATTGATTCCGGCAAAGCATTGAGCACCCTGCAGAAACTCGCCGCGATGACGCAGGCACCATAACACCACCGCCCCACCGGATAAGAACCCGATCATTGGCGGGTATTGAATTTTTCGAGAATTGCGCCAATCGCTCCCAGTGCCTGCTCCAAAACTTCGGGGCTGGGAACGGGGAGTTTCATATACGATTCACCGGTGCGTTCATCCCGATGAATGATGGAAATGCCCGCAGCGCGGCTTTGCGATGGCGCTTGGCTAGTTCCAGCCTGCGCACGGGGCGACTGCTGGGCCGCCAATTGCTCAAGAATGTTTAATCCCACCTGCAGCAAGCCAGCCCAAGGATTGCCCGCGCCGACTCCACCGGCTGAAGAATCGCCATTACCCGTCGCAGGACTGGCCGAACTCCGCGCGGCGGGGCTTTCCGCGACCGCTGGCGTGAAATCTGTGCTTTCTCCGGTTGTGGCGTCGCTTCGCGCTGCGGTTGTTAGTGACACCCCATCTGACAAATCCACTGGTTCTTCCACCATGGCCGGAGGAATAGCACCGGTGGTCTGTTCGACCGTTTCAATAAACTTGGTTAAGCGCGAACCTCCGAGCATGACGGCCGATTCCCCGTTATCCAGAACGCCGGAAAACAGCGACTTTTTAAACTTTAATACCGACAACATGCCCTCTTCAATCGTGCCTTTGGCGACAAAATTTATCACCTGCACCGGGCGCTTTTGCCCCAGGCGATGCACTCTTCCGATGCGCTGCTCCAGGACAGCAGGATTCCATGGCAAATCCACATTAACCACCACCGACGCCGCATGCTGTAAATTCAACCCCACGCCTCCGGCATCGGTAGCGAGAAATGCCCGGCACCGGTCATCTTCACGAAATCGGTCAACCAGAGCGCCGCGCTGCGTGCCTGGTACGCCGCCGTGAAAGAGAATATGTTCCCATGGCCGCCCCTCCATGCGTCGCTGCAAAAGTTCATGCATCCGCAGCCACTGGCTGAAAATCACAACCTTTTCTCCGGGCCGCTCAAAGAGTTCTTCCAGCAGCGTGGCCAATTCATCGGCTTTGTAGCCAAAATCGGTTTGATGGTCCAGTAAATAGGTGCTGTCGCAACTCATGCGCATATTCTGCAGCGCAATCATCAGCCGCTGGCGATCAGACTCTGAAAGATAGTGCGTCCGCCGCCACCGCTTCACAATGCGGCCCACGACATCGCGATTTTCCTCGTGGTGGTTGAGCTGCTCCGCGGTCATGGAAACGAAAAAGTTTTTATCAAGCCGGCCGGGCAGATCCTTAAGCACCGCATCTTTTTTCCGGCGAATCAGGATCGGAGCCAGGGTGCGACCGATCAAATCCAAATTCTGGTACCCCACCACCCGTCCGGTTTCCGGATCGTGTATTTGATGCTGATGCAGAAACTGAAACGTCGGCCCCAGCCGATGGCGATCCACAAACTGCACCACCGAGACCAGCTCTTCCAGACGGTTTTCCAGCGGCGTGCCCGTTAAAACAATCGCATACGGTGATTTGATCTGCTTGACGCAGCGCGCGGCAATCGTGTTCCAATTTTTGATTCGCTGGGCTTCATCAAGAATCACCATATCCGGCGACCACTTTTCAATGAGGTCCATGTCCCGCCGAACCGTATCGTAATTGGTCATTTTATAAAAAGTTTCAGTGGCAAAGCCCTGCTCGCGCCGCGTTCTCATCCCGCCGATGACTTGTGTGGTGCGCTTGGCGAATTTCTCGATTTCCCTGGCCCACTGATGCTTCAGTGACGTGGGACATATAATCAGCACGCGTTGCACGCCAAAGTGTTTGGCCATAATTTCCACCGCGGCAATGGCCTGAATGGTTTTCCCCAATCCCATTTCATCGCCGATCAGGCAGCGCCCGGCCCGCGCCGCAAACAGTGCCCCCTCACGCTGATAAGCATACAGTGGCACTTTGACCAGATGGTCCATGGCCGGGCTGTTGGGGCCTTGCGGAAAGGCCTTGGCTAAAATCGCTTCCCGCTCCAGGGCATCCCGCTTTTCAGCGATAAACACCAATGCGTCATTATAACAACGCAGGTCATGCGGGATTGCGGCAGCGGCGGATAGAAATTGACCGAATGCCGCCAGGGCTTCCGGAAGTAATCCGCCCTGTGCATCAAAATAATTCGCCGCCAGTTTTTTTAGAGCGGGCGGGCAATCTTCTCCGGCGCGAAAGCGCACCTCACGTTGTGCGCCGTACCGCAAATACACGGAACTATAAGGCGGGTTGTAACCTTGCTTCAGGGCCGCGGCACCCGCGGCTTGCTGCCGCAGTTGTTGGAGGGTGAATTCAATGTGTTTGCAGGTGCCAAGGGTGTTGGTGGTAAAATCCGGACAGGAACAGAAATTATCTCCCAATTGCTCACCACGGATCGCCACGCGATATACTCCGCGGGAGGTCGGATTGGTGATTTCAAAATCGGAAAAAATCTTTTGATCCCCTATGTTGCGTAACGCGAAGTTTTGCTCCTGCCCATACTGCCGCCGCAGCGCAATCTGCCATTCTTCCAATGACAGGTCCGCCGGTTGAATAAGCCGCGACAACTTAGGGGGCTTGGCGGATTTGCTACCAGGTGAATTCTTTTTTGCGGTGGCAGTTGCGGTTTTAGCAGACATTGTGTTATTCCTTTTATGTGTTGATTCCCGCGTGTTAGTTCATGCACGCACGACGATCTGAAAGTTTATCACAACACGGTTGCGATGCGTACCGCTGCTGGAAAATTTCCCCTAGTACTACAACGCCACAAAAGCTCAAGAAAATATAGTTGGCTGGCCGATGAAGCCTTTCAGGATCCGTATTTCTGA
>DAHVEJ010000247.1:0-244 GCA_027313145.1 Phycisphaerales bacterium
TAACTGGAACCGGCATCGGACAGTACGACACGATCAATGTTGACGGGTCAGCTGCGCTGGCTGGGCAATTGGTTGTAAACTTGGAAAGCGGCTTTACCGCCAAGACGGGCGATACCTTTAGCTTCCTGACCGCAGCCGGAGGTATCACCGGGTCGTTTGCAAATTCCGGCCCCTTAAATGCTGACGGGTATACAGTTGATCTTAGGACTATTGGCGGCAATAGCCTGGGTTTGGAAGTCGCCGC
>DAHVEJ010000247.1:254-5113 GCA_027313145.1 Phycisphaerales bacterium
CGTTGGCCCTGCTTGCCAGCGCCGGAGTTGGAATGCTGCTGCTGCGGAAACGGCGGAATATCTGGATAGGTTCCGATCGCTCGTCCGTTGATCCGGCTAACCTACCCTATCGGCAGGGTGCGCCGACCTTTGCGGTCAAGCTGCCATTGGTTACAGTATTATAATGTCTTTAAGCGTGTGCATGATCGTCGGCCAGGACACGGGCCAACTTCCACGAGCGCTGGCGTCCGCCACCGGCATGGCGGATGAAATTATTATTGCCGCCACAAACGGCGTTGAGGAGATAGAGAAAATCAGTGCCCCGTATCACGCCCGTGTGGGTAATTTTCCGTGGACGGATGATTTCTCCGCCGCGCGCAACGCTGCTTTTGCCAACGCTACAAAAGATTGGATTCTCTGGCTCGACAGTGATGAATGGCTTGATCCGCCAGCCTGCGGTGAATTGGCGTCTTGCCTGCAACAATCCTCCGCCCTGGCCTGGTTGATCACCATAGCCGACCGCTCCGGCCCCGATCATCAGCCGCGATTCAGCCCCACGCCATTGCCCCGTCTTTTTCGCCGCCGGTCGGAATTGAAACTAACGGGCCGGGTCCATGAACATTTTAATCCCGACCTTAACATCACAGCCCATCAACTGGCACTGCATGTGAAACCCTCAAACCTGACGATTTATCATGACGGCTACAACCCCGAGCGGGAAAGGGGCAAATTGCGCCGCAATGTGCGACTTATGGAATTGCAGTTGCAGGATTGTCCGGGACAATTGTTTTATCAAATTCGCCTTTCCCAGGCGTTGTTGAAACTGGATGATCCACGCGCACTTTATTTCCTTGGGGAAGCATTTAATCAAATCCGCCCGCTGCTTGCGCATGGTGCTGCGCCGGCTGAGCCGTTGGTAGCGGAACTGCTTGACTCAGTTATTGTCCGCCAGAGCCGGGGCGAATTTGATTCTGGGCTTGCTGTCGATGAGCTTCTCCAGGCGGCCCTCCGCTGGTTTCCGCATTGGCCCCCGCTGATCTGGCGGCAGGCCAATCGGCAGTTTAAGCAGGGGCGCACTGCGGATGCGGCCAAGCTGCTTGAACAAATTCTGCAATTAGCCCGTGCCGGCACCTACCAGCAAACGCCGTCTTTTGATGCCGCCCTGCTGGGGGCTGAAACACATCTGAACCTGGGTATCTGTTATGCCAAGTTACAGCGCTTTCAAGAGGCGCAACAATGCTTCATGCTTGCCGCGGATGATCCTGCCAGGTGTGCTGCGGCAAAACGTAATCTGGAACTGCTGGCGGCGGCGCAGCGAGGGCGGTGAGGGTTCATCTGGGCCATTGGTTGCGCGTGATCGGAAATACTGCCCGTGTGTAACCGGCACACTTATAATGTGCCGGCGAGCATCATATTTTTCTGCTGTCGGCCCGGGCCGGCACACGTAAAGGAACGCAGCCAAGCGTACGCACGTCGGCATTGGGGTTAGCGGGTATAATCATGAGTTATGACCGCACATGCGACGTTACATCAAGCCGCGATTTCTCCAACGCATTATGCGGCCATTGCCGTGGATCAGTCGCTGGATATGGATCTTACATACACTATTCCTCCAGAATTTCTTCCGGTTCTACGTGTAGGATCACGCGTGCGGGTGCCGCTGGGAAGGGGGAATCGAGCGGTCAATGGAACTGTTCTGGAAATTACGGATCAGGCACCCGTATTTAAGTCTGATCCGACCATTGCTGATAAACCCGTTCCAAAACCCGTTGAGCCGGAGAACCGACAGGAAGCGCTATGGAATATCGCTGAGCCTGAACTAAAGCAAGCTGCGCCAACCGACCGCATGAAGTCCATTTTGACGGTCTATCCGGAAATTGATCCCGTTCCCGCGGATTTGCTGGAAATGGCCCGCTGGATCAGTCGCTACTATTGTTGCCCGCTGGGAATGGTGCTCTCCACGATTGTGCCGGCGGCAGTAAAGAAAAATATCCGCCTGCCCAGGCAAAACTATATTCACCGCGTGGATACTGCGCCGGACGCAGGGTCCACCGATCACGGCTTTACGGCCCGCACCCAGGCCGTATTCGCGGCGGTTTGGGACGCCTTGGCACCAGGACCGCTGACGGTCGATAATCTGGTAGCCAAAGCGGCGGTTTCTCAACCTATGCTCAAACGCTTTATTTCCGCAGGTTTGCTGCGGCTGGAGAAACGCATTCTCTGGCCGGATGCCGCCCGCCTGGGGTTACCCCCAACAGCCGAGGTGCCCCTGCACACCCGCGAAGATTTTGCCCTGACATCCGAACAGGCCCGGGCCATGGAGTCGTTGTTACCGCTGCTGAATCCACCACGGTTTGCCGCGCGGTTGATCTTCGGCGTTACCGGCTCAGGTAAGACCGAACTGTATATACGCTGCATTGAACAGGTTATTGCCTCCGGGCGGCAGGCCATTGTGCTGGTGCCGGAGATTTCCTTAACTGCCCAACTGATCAGCCGGTTTACTGAGCGTTTTGAACGCGTGGCGGTGTTGCACAGCGGCATGGCGGATGCCCAGCGACATCAGCATTGGCATTCGATTGCGGCGGGCTGGGCGCAGGTCATTATCGGCGCGCGGTCGGCGATTTTTGCGCCCACGCCCAATCTGGGAATCATTGTGGTCGATGAAGAACATGAGCCTTCCTATAAACAGGATAGCGCACCGCGTTATCACGCGCGGGACCTGGCGGTACGTCGGGGACAAATCAGTGATGTTCCGGTGTTGCTGGGTTCGGCCACGCCATCGCTGGAAACCTGGCGCAACGCCCATGAGAATCCCCATTATGGTTTAATTGAATTAAGATCCCGGCCGCGCGGCCTGTTGATGCCGCGCGTCGTAACTGTCGATATGCGGGACGAGCGCCGCACCCGGCGCGGTTTACACGCCCTGTCGCGGTTGCTTGAGCAGCGGCTTAAAGAAACGATCGCGGATAAAGGTCAGGCGATTTTTCTGTTGAATCGGCGGGGATTTGCGCATTATGTGGCCTGCCCGCGCTGTGATTTTGTTCTTATGTGCGACCGCTGCGATGCCACGATGGTTGTGCACCGCCATGCCGCTGAATCCCGTGACGCATCACCGGAGTTGCCCGATCGATATATCCAATGCCATTACTGTCTGACCAGCCAGTTGCTTCCCAGCCGCTGCCCGTCATGCCAGGCTCGTCTGGTGCAGCTTGGTCAGGGCACGCAAAGAGTGGAAGAAGAATTGCGCCTCAAATTTCCGGAACTGAAAGTCGCCCGGATGGACAGTGATTCCATGCGCGGGGCCGGGCAATATCAAGCCACCTTGCAAAAATTTGCCCAGGGGGAGCTGGATATGCTTCTGGGCACGCAGATGATTGCCAAAGGTTTGGATTTTCCAAATGTGACGCTCGTGGGGGTGCTCAATGCGGATCTGGCCATGACCAGTCCGGACTTCCGAGCCGCGGAACGCACATTTCAACTGATCTGTCAGGTGGCGGGGCGCTGCGGGCGCACGCAAAGGTCGGGGCTGGTGGTCGTGCAAACCATGCAGCCGGAGGAACCCGCGATTTTATTTGCTACGCGCCATGATTATACCGCCTTTGTCCAGCAGGAACTCCAGCACCGAAAGAGCTTCAATTACCCCCCATTTGGCCGGATGGTACGCATTGTGCTTTCCGATACAGACTATCTTTCTCTGCAGGATGAGATGAAATGGCTGGCATCGATGATTGAGCAATCGCCCGCTTACCGACCGGGCACGCTGCGCCTTATCGGCCCGCAGAACGCCCCCCTGCAACGCATGGATGAGAAATACCGCATGGAAATCATCATGTTATCTCCCACGCCCGGACCCTTGCAGCAGGTGCTATCTGAACTGCGGCAAAGAGGTATGTTTCAAAAATTTCGAGCCGATGTAACAGTGGACGTAGATCCCATGGCCATGCAGTAACCCGCCCCTTCCCCACGCGCTGCTGCGTGGAGGATTCATTTGGTGGTGCTGGAAGTGGCGGCGATCCCCGCAAATGACATGGGGGGCAGTCCTAATTTTTTGCGTGCCTTGTTGCATGCCGCAAGCACCTTAATCAATTGGCCCGAGGCATAATATGCCACATGCCCATCGGCGAAGCCCAATGGGCCGCCCTTGGTCATGGTTTGGGTGTTTCGAAACAAAATGATAATCGATCCCAGCAATTTCCCTTTCGCCGCGCTGTTGGGCAAAATGATGTCCGAACCGACATAGCGATAATCGCTGTTGCGGTTAATGGCGGCAATTTGCACACTGCGTTTAACATGCTTCCAATTCGCCGGCAGCGTAATGGGGGCCAGCGCGTTGGTCGGATCACTTAATTGCCGCACGGTTATCAATTTATCATTGAGCAAAGTGAGAATATTTGGGGGAAAATGGCCCTCATGCCTACCGGCATAGGTCAGACAGGCATCGCCAATTGCGGACATATGCCGAAACTGCGAGACTTCCCGGGCCTTATGCAGGGCCACGGCCTGCACGGCAAAAATCAGCATACCCGCGGTCATGGCCGCAATTCCCAGCCATCGACCCAAAAGCCAATGCTGTTTCTCCTGAATGCGGTAAATGATGGCACCGGCACCAAGAAACAGCGTCATAAGAGATAAAATCAGCACACTAACCGGAGGCGGGGCCTCATTGGCCGGTTTGGCGTGCGCCAGTAAAATTGCCTCGCCAATCAGGCAGAGAACCGCCGCCACAGAAAACCAGTTCACGCCTCGGGGAGCGGATAATTTGCGATCGTTCATGACATACCTTTAACAGCAAACCAAGCAAAGCATTATAAGCCACACCTGCCGCGGAGGCGAAGGAGTTGGTTGGAAGGCGTGTCAATGGGTGTGGCAATTTTTCCGGG
>DAHVEJ010000248.1 GCA_027313145.1 Phycisphaerales bacterium
AACCTCCTTGTTCAATGACTGATCTATCGGTCCACATACGGCTAAAGCTTGAGCAAATATTGCGCTGTAGTACTAACTCAATCCGTCAAGGTTGCACGAAACAAAGGATTAAAAAGCACACATTAATCCCGGCGGCGGCACGCCCGATTCGACGCATGGGTCGTGATGCGGCACTCATGCGGAAACTGGTTACCAAAAATCCCGGAATTCAGGAATTGTTGGCCCTGCATAGCGAGATCCAAATGACCGAATCAATTATGGCTCGCCAAAATTACGATTCCAACCGCTCAAGGTCCGCGTCCGGTGAAAATTTGTTAATCCAGTGAGCGGTCCTTCCCATCCTTAGGAAAATTAATACGGCCGACTTCAAATTTTTGTCATTACCTCACCGGGCGTTTGCGGACGAAAGCCCGACCGCGGAATTTACCCACACTACCTACGCCCGGAGCGGCGATTTTCAGGGTTGTCAATATTGTTCTGGTCTTGGAGGGGAGTTACGTTTCCAGCATTGGCTTTAACTGCAAAACGCACGACGCCGCGGTAACACTTGGAAGGTGACCGATTTATTGGCCAGCCAGGCGGACTTGGCTGAAATGGTGTTGCGCCCGTTGTGGAGGGGCGATGCGTGGGCGCACGCGGTTTTTGATTATCCGTGGTATTATGATCGTTTGCTGTGCGTGACAGCGGCGTGCGTTGACGGGTGAAATGCACCTTGGACGTAAGAGTATGCAGTTCCCAAGGGTATTTCGCCGATATATCAAGGTTATTTACCACTGCAGGGAGTTGTGGCCCCGGTGCCCGAATCCGGACGCATTGATTGGCCCTACCCGGTGGTGCATATTTCCGGCGAATCAGCGCCGAAGAGGTAATTGTGTTGCGGTCGGCGACCCGCAGGGGAATTAGCGGACGCTGGCGTTTGGGACCGGCGGTTATCAGACACCGGGCATGATACGTTGTGGAGTTTTAGGTTTGTCTTTACAAGAAATAGATCCTTTTCCCTGGTTTTTGCACAAAGAAGTGCCTTTGATCATCAGCGGCCAGCGCGTCGAAATGAATATTCGCGCCGCGGAATGGACGAAACGGTGGCGGCCTTTTCTTTCAAATCTACTGGAACTCCAGCGGCTTTGCGGCCGGCGTATGCTGGTGGGCGTGGCGGGCACGCCCGGGTCTGGTAAATCATTTTTTACCGAACAAGTCGCCTGGATGGCCTCAAAAAACATTCTGCCGAAAGTCAATGTCGTCTCCCTGCCGATGGATGGCTTTCATTATCCCGAATCAGTACTGGCCGAGCGATTTTTACAATTAGAGGATGGGCGGCAGCTACGCATGAGCCAGTGCAAGGGATCTCCCGATACATTTGATGTGCCTCTATTGCGGGAGCATCTTTTGCGGTTAAAACAAACACCTCAGAAAATGACGTGGCCGGGTTATGACCGGGTACGCCACAAAGCGGTGCCGCAGGCGATCGCCATTCATGAATCGGTCAATCTGGCGATAGTGGAGGGGAATTACCTTTTTCTGGACCGACCGCCCTATGCGGGCATAGCGGACCTTTTTGATCTTCGCATCTATGTGGAAGCTCCGCCGGCATCCGTGGTAACCAATCTCATGAACCGTCACATGGAAGGCGGGAAAACGGTCGGAATGGCCAAGGATTGGGTCAAGCATGTCGATCTGCCCAACGCCCGCCTCGTTGAGATGACCAAAGCCAAAGCTGAGGTGTTTATCCAGCGGGACCGCGACGGGGCGATTTCCGCGGTGGTGTGGGCCAACACACCGAGTTCTTCCGACCCGAATCCCGATGATGTATGATACGCACTTCGCCGGTGCCCATTACAGTGGCCGGAAATTTCCGGGCAAGGTCGCCGGTTGATCCAGCGTTCAAGCTGCGTGCGTGGTGCCGCCTGACGCAATAGTTACGGGAGTTTTATCATGCGCTTTACGAAAATGCACGGCATAGGAAATGATTATATATATGTTGATGTATTTAATCAAACCGTCAACCATCCTGAGGCCCTGGCGGTAAAAATCGCCGATCGCCATTTTGGCGTCGGCGGTGACGGATTAATTCTTATATCCCCCCCTACCCCAGAGGGCGCGGCGCAGGGCGCGGTTGTTCGCATGCGCATGTTCAATGCGGACGGCAGTGAATCGGAAATGTGCGGCAACGGTGTGCGGTGCGTGGCAAAATATGCTTTTGATCACCGCCTGACCACCGCCAATCCCGTGCGGGTTCAAACCGGTGCCGGCGTGCTGACGCTGGATTTGTGGATTGAGCGTGGCAAAGTGAATCGCGTGACCGTCAACATGGGCAAACCGATTGTCAAGGCATCAGAGATTCCCGTTAAACTAGCGAACGTGGAGCAGGTGATCAACTATCCCTGGCGCGATATATTAAAACTCCACGACCTGCCCGCCGGTTCTGATTGGATAAAAGCCGCGGGACTTGAGGACGCTATGACGTGCGTATCCATGGGCAATCCACACGTGGTGCTGTATTGTAAAAAGCTGGAAAAGATTCCTCTGGAAATAGTCGGGCCGTATATTGAAAAGCATCCGATATTTCCGCGTCGGGTCAATGTGCATTTTGTCATGGTGCATCAGGCGGGTGAAATTACCATGCGCACCTGGGAGCGTGGCAGCGGCATTACGATGGCCTGCGGCACGGGTGCCGCGGCGGTTTGCGTGGCGGGCGTGCTGACGGAAAAGACCAATCGCATTGTGCTTACGAATCTACCCGGCGGCCAATTGGCGTTGAAATGGAACCAGGCGGATGAATCCGTTTACATGACCGGCCCCGCCACGGAAGTATTCTCCGGCGACTGGCCCGAGAATTGACCGCAACCGTTCACGACGCTACAAACTGCGAGTCCGAAAGAAAGCTGTTTCCGCGTCGCATGTTCCGCTTTAAGGCGGAGATAATAGTCCCCTAAAAGGCATTTCCACCGCAATTCCGCGACTTATCCCCCGGCCCGGCGACGGGCAATGCAAATCTATTCACGTCGTGAATAGATTTAATTCACGATGTGAATACTTCGCACTAATAATCCGCTTTGCGGTAGCCGGGGCGGTTGTCGTCGGCGTCGTAGGCGGTGGTTTGTTCGGTGCCGTGGAGCTCCACGCGTTGAATGGAAAGCGCTTTGCCGGTTTTTTCATCAATGGTGGCCAGAATGCCGCTCATACGCGGATCGCCGGTGGCGACATCAAACATCTGCGGCATACCGGTGGTAAAAAACTTCAACACGCGTTCAGTCCGGCGCCCCAGCACACTGGCATACGGGCCGGTCATTCCAACATCGGAAATAAAGGCGGTTCCCCCGGGCAGGACGCGGGCGTCGGCGGTAGGCGTGTGGGTATGGGTGCCAAAGCAAATGGATACCCGGCCATCCAGATACCAGCCCATGCCCACTTTTTCACTGCTGGCTTCAGCATGAAAATCCACCACGCGCACCAATACATCCCGCGGGATTTCCTCCAACATGCGGTCAATAACCGGATACGGGCTGTCAATGGGATCCATGTAGACGCGTCCCATGACCTGCAAAACCGCCACGCTCACGCCGCCGGCGGTTTTAGCCAGCGTCCAGCCTTTGCCAATACTTTCCCGGGGGAAATTTCCGGGCCGAATCAACTGGCTGGATGTCTCCAATAATTTAATAACTTCGCGCCGGCGGTAGGTGTGATCTCCCATGGTGCATACGTTGACGCCCGCCGCCAGAAGTTTATCAAAAATAGCGGGAGTAAGCCCTGACCCCCCCGCGGAATTTTCAGCATTAGCGACGACCAGATCCACATTGCGGGATTTTATAAAGTCCGGCAGCAGTTCCATGATCACTTGGCGGCCCGGCCGGCCAATAATATCACCGAGGCATAAAATGTTAATGGACATGGTACGGGCCGATCCTTTCCGATGATGGCGGCTAATTTAGGGGGCCGGCGAGGTAATGGATGCTGTAAAAGAAAAGAAGCTGGATAACCACCGCGATCAGAGCCATGAAAAACAATACTTTGATGGAAAACCACAACGTGCCCAGAGCCAAACCCGCCAGATCATTCCGTCGCACGGTCTGATATATCACTGAAATGGCGACCACCAGGGGAATAATCAGCAGCAGCCAAATGGCGGTCAGGTGTGGAACCTCGGAATAAAGCGGATTGATAAATGGAATCCATGCCAGTGGCAAAGCGGTTGTCATCGTTGACCCTCCGCCGGCTGACCGGACAATGGTGTCTGCGGGGCCGGATCACTGATGCGCATAAATAAATCCACCAGTACCAGGAGATTCAACATGCCTGCCAAGCCGCAGTAGGCGGTGGCCACTTCCTGAATCAGTGGTGCAAAACCTGGAGGGTGATGCGATTTCGGCGGGTAGTAATGGGGTTTGACCATATCCCCAACGATAGCGGGCCAGCCGGTCATATACTGGGCGTAATCCCATAACTGTTGGCGCGGCCGATTCAGCGCCGGCAAACCGCCCAGCAGCAGGCCTAGAAAGAATAAGCCATGAATACCCAGAGCAAAAATTTTGGCGTGCTTTCTGCGGCCCACCAACCAATGACCAAGGCCGGGGACAATCCACCCAGCCACCAGCGCGATATAACCTATCGCCCCTGAACCATTATCTTCAGTTGAGGAAGCCAAGCACCACTCCAAAATCCGCCACGACATTGTTCACTGAACGCGGCTACAAACCGTTCTTATACCGATTTATCCGAATTTTTGCCAATCCACGAGAGGGGTTGGCAATATTTGGGGGGAACAGAATCTTCAAGTAATCTGGAACCTGGAATTTTCCGACTCTGTCCCGTGCACCACGGCGAGGCAGCCTCGCCCGCTGAACTTTTTTTTGGGGGGGTGTTCCACGGCGGCTTTGTGGAGAGTTGGAAGGGGTCTTTTCCGGGGGCTAGCGCTCTGTCACGCCTAAATATTAGGATTGACGGAGGACCAGGGGGTTGTGGGCGCGAAGCGAGGAGGATTGCGTATGGATGCATACGTTGACGACGAGCGCCAAAGCCCACGGCCTCTTGGCCCCCGCCCGAAGGGTTGGCCTTAAACCGGCCATCTGCGGCGTCGCGTCGGCTCAAGGGGTT
>DAHVEJ010000249.1 GCA_027313145.1 Phycisphaerales bacterium
GGTGGAAGTATCGACTCGACACGGTTACGCCCCCATAACTATTGATATGTTATTTTGGAATCACACTACTAGTGCGCGGTGCGGTGGAACGCGGGACAATTTGCGCACGCCAGTCGGCATTCGCGGGGCAATCATGTGGCCGCAACCGGCCGTTACACAAACGTCACCCCGGCGGCCCAGGGAAGACGCAGAATACCATAATTGCAAATGTTACCAGGCAAAATGGGCAAACGCACGGTTGGCTTCGGCCATCTTGTGGACATTTTCGCGAGTTTGCATAGCCGCGCCTTCGCGGCGGCTGGCCGCAAGAACTTCATCCGCCAGGCGTTCGCTCATCGGCTTGCCCGACTTGGCACGAACCGCTTCCAGCAGCCAGCGAATCGCCAGACTCTGCTGACGCTTGCGGCTTACGGACATGGGCACCTGATAGTTCTGTCCACCCACCCGGCGTGAACGGGTTTCAATGTTTGGTTTGATGTTGTTTAAAGCCGCTTCAAACACTTCATTGGGTTTGGCGTCTTTGACTCGCTGGCCGATGATTTCCATCGCACCGTAAAATACGCGCTTGGCTGTGGCTTTTTTGCCATCATACATCAGGCAGTTGATAAATTTGGAAATCAACAGTGAATTGTAAATAGCATCGGGTTTAAGTTGTGTGCTGCTAACGGTAAATGATTTTGCGCCCATGGCGACTTCCTTTCTTTTCTCCGTATCGAATCACTTTGGATTCGGGATACTTCAAGGTACGGTTAAAAACTGTTCCCCGCGCCTAAGCCGGCGGCTTAATCCGCGATAACAGCAAAGATTACTTAGGTTTCTTGGCTCCATACTTGGAACGACTGCGGCGACGGGCTTCCACGCCGCTGGCATCCAGCACGCCGCGGACAATATGATACCGCACGCCCGGCAAATCGCGTACACGGCCACCGCGCACCAGAACAATGCTGTGTTCCTGAAGGTTATGGTCAATACCCGGAATATAAGCGGTCACTTCCTTGCCGTTGGAAAGCCGCACACGCGCCACTTTACGCAACGCCGAGTTGGGCTTCTTGGGGGTCATCGTCTTTACCAACAGACACACCCCACGACGTTGCGGTGACGCCTCAAGGTCTTTGACCTTGTTAATGCGCTTAAGGCTGCGTCGCGGATTACGGAGCAATTGATTGATTGTCGGCATAATATACCTTACTTCAGTTCACCAAACACAAGCCCGGTAGTGTAGCCGGAATCCCGGAATCATGCAAACCAACGCGCCAACAGGGGGAAACTGAGGTTAATTTAGGGTTGCAGGGCCGTAACGCCGTCCTAAAGCGTGCCAATAAATTGCCATAAATCGTCGAACGCCGAGGCTGCAAAGTGCCAATACCCGGCCAGCGCCGCCCCGGCGGCGCGAGGCAGTGCGATAATCACCAAGTCAAACGCGGGCGGGCCGCCGGTGCCTCAACCGCCCCACCCGATGTCCAGGCGCATTACGCATGAAGATTGCGCTTTTTTTCTGGCGAGGTCTCGGCGGTGTCGGCTCACCCTCCGGAAAGATTGAGCTCAAAGTGAATAATCGGTGACCCGACATCGGATGTCACTTTAAAGCCCAGTTTTCCGGCCAGCAGATGCTGGATTTCCATATTCTCGGGTAACGCGGAGGCAAAGACGCGCGAAACGCCTTCTATTCGCGCAATTTTGATAGCCTCTTCCAACAGCGCGGTGCCGATGCCCCGGTTTTGCCAGGCATCGGATACGATCACCGCCGCTTCCGCTTCTGGAGTCCCACGGATTTTCGAAAGGCGGCTTACACCCACAATTTCCGCTATGCCGTCCGTTCGCGTGTGTTGAGCCACCAGGGCAATTTCCCGGTCGTAATCATTCATGCACACGCGTACCAGTCGCTCATGGGAAATGCGATCCTCCAATTTCATAATATTGTAAAAACGATGACGGACCGTTTCATTGGATAACGAATGATGGAACTGGATCATCAGTGGTTCATCCTGCGGCATAATGGGCCGCAGAAGTATGGACTGGCCATCGTCGGTAATTACCGTGTGAACATATTGCGTGGGATAGGGACGGATCGCCGGTCGCGGCAATGCCGAATCGGCCACATCGGCACTGTGTAATATCACACGGGCATCCAGGGCGATCAACTTGTCCGCACTGACCAGCAGCGGATTAATATCAATTTCCTTGATGCGCGGATTTTCAATCACCAGCGTACTGAAACGAACCAGAATGCGCTCCAGTTCGGTAACATCCACGGCCGCCCGGCCGCGAATGCCTGCCAGAGCCTTGCTGATTTTCGTCTGGTTAATCATCTGCCGCGCCAGGGTGGAATTCAGCGGCGGCAATCCCAATGCGCGGTCGCGGAATAATTCAACCATTTGACCGCCGGCACCGAACAAAAGAACGGGGCCGAATTGCGCATCGATGGAAGAGCCGAGAATTAATTCATACGCATCGGCAAACCGGACCATCGGTTGGACGGTTACGCCCTGAAATTGTGCGGCGCTGGCGCGGGCGGTGACGGAGGCTTGGATTTTTTCAAAGGCCTGTTTTACCGCAGCCGCCGTGGCCAGATTTAATAGCACGCCGCCGACATCGGTTTTATGGGAAATAGTTTTGGAGAATACTTTGACCACCACGGGATAGCCGATTTTTTCCGCGGCCGCCACCGCCTCCTGGGAAGTGGCAGCGATAAGTGTGGGAGTAACGGGAATGCCGTAAGCTTCCAGCAGTCGCTTGGATTCCGGCTCAGTTAAGGTGGTGCGCTGTTCACCTTGCGCTTCAGAAAATATCGCTTCAATACTCACGCGGTTTTGCGAATCCAGAGATTTTTCGCCCCCGGACCGGGGAGTTTGGTAGAGTGCTTTAAGGGTGCGGTCATACTGCCAAAGATAGTTAAACGCGGTGGTGGCGGCATCCGGGTAGGCGAAGGTGGGAATGCCCGCGCGGTTAAGAATTTCTTCGCCGGCCCGCACCATCGGGCCGCCCATCCAGCTTGCCAGCACCGGTTTGGACTGCGCCTTGGCGGCGGTAATCAGAGCTTCAGCGGAACGGGTGGCGTCGGTCATATCCTGCGGCGTGAGAATTACCAGCATGCCATCGGCATTGGGATCGCGCGCGGCGATTTCCAGGGACTTGGCATAACGCTCGGGCGAGGCGTCGCCCAGAATATCCACAGGATTGCCATGCGACCATGGCCCAGGCAGCAGCGTGTTGAGTTCCTTCATCGCTGATTCAGAAAGTTTGGTCAGTTCACCACCGCCCTGAATTAGTGCGTCCGTGGCCAGCACGCCCGGGCCGCCGGCATTTGTCAGAATGGTCAGATGGCGGCCTTTGGGGCGGGATTGATTGGCCAGAACTTCCGCCAGATCAAACAACTCGCTGATTTCATTGACGCGTTGCACACCCACGCGACGGAATACCGCATCCAGCACTTCATCTGAGCCGGTCATAGAACCGGTGTGGCTTGCGGCCGCGGCCGCGGCGGCAGCGGTACGTCCCGCTTTAATGACAATAATGGGTTTGGTTAAAGCGACTTCGCGTGCGGCGGAAATAAATTGACGGGGATTGCCGATGCTTTCCATATAAATCAGGATAGCTCTGGTGCGTGGATCGTCGCCAAGATGGTCAATAAGATCTCCAAATCCGACATCCAGCATGGATCCTAATGAAACAAAGGAGCTAAAGCCGATCTGTTCGCGCAACGACCAATCCAGAATGGCGGTCAGCAGCGCACCGGACTGTGATAAAAATGCGATGGAACCGGGCCGGGCGATGCCATGGGCAAATGAGGCGTTTAAGCCGATCAGGGGATTTTGTACGCCCAGACAGTTTGGCCCGATAATACGCATGGAATAGCGTCGGGCATGCACGGCAATCTGCTGTTCCAATGCGACGCCAGGTGCCCCGAGTTCCTTGAAACCCGCGGAAATAATGATCGCTCCCGGAATGCCCGCGATTCCACATTGCTCAATTAAATCGGGCACGCCTTGCGCCGGCGTGCAGATAATCGCCAGATCAATGCGTTCCGGCACATCATGAATGGTTGGATAAGCCTTAATTCCCAGCACACTGGGGCGTTTTAGATTCACCGGGAAAACCGTTCCCCCGAATGGCGATGAAATCAAATTCCACAGAAGCGTGCGGCCCACGGAGCCGGGCGTTTCCGTGGCACCGATGACTGCAATATTCTGTGGATTTAACAGCGGCTGCAACGGCCGGCGAACATGGTTTGAACCGGCGTCGTTAGTTTTTTTAGCGGCAAGTACTGTCACGGCAGACTCCTTTTAATAATCACAGTTCGGCCCAAACGACCGACCGTGAGGACAATCAGAAGCATACTATTTTGCGGCTCCACGTGATATAAGGCACTTACTGAATTGGCGATAGGGAATTCACCGATTCGTGAGACGGTAAAATGGGGCGAGCCGGGATAGAATTGCGCATTTTCGCGGCGGATTATAAAGCGGGGGGCACCGGGTTCCCAGGAGCCTGTCCGAGTAATGGCCGGGATTGCGATTACTCGGACGGGCTCCTGGCAGTATAGAAAACGCCACCCCTCATGCCTGTTTTGCTTCACCAAGGCGACCATTATTCATTTGCCCGAGAGCTTCTGCTGCAATTGCAAATAGGTTACAACCAGACGGATGTAATCATAAGAAACAGTCTGATCAAGGGCCACAAAAATGGGTTTTAAGCGATCTATACCATGCTGTTTACAAGCATCGGCGACGCGAGTGAATGTAGCATCCGGCACCCATGCCGCGAGGGAAGCCGGCTTTTCGGCGGTGATATATTCCGCTAGATACTCCACAACCGTACTGTCCGTACGATCCAGTACTTCCGCAACCTGCTTGATGGATTGGCCTTGCGCAAATAGCTGAAACGCTTTATCTTTAGCGGCATTGGGGCGACTATTTATCCCAGGCTTGGCTATGGTCGTGGCGCGAGGCTCGGATATATCAGTCGGCACGTTATGAATGCGGCAATAATCTGTAATAAGGGGCCGTTAAAAAATAACATTTACATTTGTACGGCAGTTGCCCTTGGCTTCAGGGTGTAATTCCACTCCCCGTGG
>DAHVEJ010000024.1 GCA_027313145.1 Phycisphaerales bacterium
CGAGTTAGCTCGGCAGATTTCGCCCAATCCGCCCAAACGGGAGCTGGATCAATTACTGGCTACCGGCGAACAGGTCACCATTGCGTTAATTGCCATGGCCATTCACGCCCAGGGGCATGATGCCATCAGCTTTACCGGCGCACAAATCGGACTGATTACCGATGCGGTTCACAGCAAGGCCCGCATCCGGGAAATTGACAAACGCCGCATTATCGCCGAATTGGAGGCCGGCAAAATTGTCATTGTCGCGGGTTTCCAGGGGATTAACGAGCATGGAGACATTACCACCCTGGGCCGGGGTGGAAGCAACGCATCCTTAGTGGCCCTGGGTGCCGTGCTCAATGCGGAAGTGTGTGAAAATTACACCGATGTTGACGGTGTCTACACCGCCGACCCGCGCATTGTTCCCCAAGCTCGGAAGATTGATCGCATCAGTTATGATGAAATGATGGAGCTTTCCAGCGTGGGTGCCGGCGTGCTGCAGACGCGGGCGGTGGAGTTTGCCAAAAAATATAATGTTCCGATCCATGTCCGAAACAGCGGCCACGACCGCCCGGGTACCTGGATCGTCGCGGAGACTAGTTCTATGGAAAAGATTGCCGTTTCCGGCTGTGCGCTAAAAAAAGATCTGATGCGGGTATCGTTGAAAAACATTCCGGATCGGCCGGGCATTGTAGCGCGAATTTTTACCGCTATCGCGCAGGCCAATATTGTCGTTGATGACATTATCCAGAACGTGCAGGATGACGGGACCGCCAACATCAGCTTTACCGTGGAACATGGCGATGTGGCGGAACTGAAACCGGTCATGGAGCAGTTGCTGGCGGAACTGGGCGGTGCAGCGGCGTATGAAAAAGATATGGCCAAAGTGTCGGTGGTGGGAGTTGGAATGAAGCAGGCCGTCGGCGTGGCAGGCACCATGTTCAAGGCACTTGCCGACCAGAAAATCAACATCCAGAACATCAGCACCAGCGAAATTCGTATCAGTTGTCTGGTAAGCCGCGCCGACGCGGAAAATGCCCTGCGCGCCGTCCACGCCGCCTTTGGCCTGGACCAGCCGCCGGCATAACGAGCGCCTTGGCCGGTACGTACGACATTTCATATCCGACCAAGAAATGTGTCATTAGCTCAATGCGGCAGCGTTGAGTTGGCGGCGGGATGGGGCCTTATGACACAACGCACTTTCGCCCGTCGCGAGTGTTACGCCGCGTGCCAATCGCTCAACGTGGAAGCGCCGAGCGGCGGAAGGATAATGGTGTAATGCATCGGGATCGCACGCCGAGAAATCGGTATCCTGGAGTTTGGTACCGGGCACTTTGCACAAGCAAAGCGCTTCCAAATTAGTGGGATGTTCCGCGAAATTCTACGGGTGGCGGGGCGGATTTGGCCAGCCATTACCCCAGCCTGTGCCTCCACGTTGGGCAATCTACCCGCGATTTGGGGAGGAATGGCCCACTAGCTCCTAACTTCTCGTCCCGCCACCGTCCCGGCGATGCTTTCCAGGCCTTCGGCGGCCCGGGCAAAAAGATCCGTGCGCACACATCGGGCGGCGATACCCGATACATCAGCACCGGCGTCCAGATGGCCCCAGCGGATCATCTGTTCAAGAAACCAGACAACATGATCCACGCGGGGGATGCAGTGCTCAAGTTGCCAGGAGCGGAAATGCCATGCCAGACCGCGTTGCCGCTGCACCGGCTCCAAGCCCAGATGCGCCGCCTCCAGACTGTGCATAATAAGTTCCTGACTTTCATCGACATACTCCTTGTGTGATAGCAACTCCGCTAAAGCCACGCGATGTTCGGGAGCCTGGCAATAGGCGCACGCCCGTATGATGGCGCGTATGATCCGCGTGAGTTGATCGGCCTTTTGGCGGGCGCACAACTCGGTTGTCAGCAATACTTTTTCCGGATGATCGGGATATATATCAGTCGTCGCCAAGGCAATGCGCCCCCAGCCGCGGCTTTCCGCCAAAGACCCCCACGGTTCACCCACGCAAAACAGATCAACATAATGCTTTGCCATGTGATCTGCCAGGAGTATGGGCTTAAGGAGTATGGGCTTAAGCTGCACAAGCTGCACATCATGGTCGGGATCTATGCCGCCGCGGGCCAGCCAGTCGCGCAGCAGATAATGGTGCATGGAAAAGGTGGAGACATGGGCACATATTATTTTGCGGCCAACGCGGCCCGAATCAATTATTTTTCGCAGCGTTTGCGGGCAATCCACTCCCAGGTCCGCCAATTCCGTGGAGACCACCAGTGTGCTTCCACCGGAGCCAAGGTTCATCACCGCCACCATGGGTTCACTAAAGTCGCTGCGACCTAACTGGCTCATGATGGACATGCCAAGAAGGGAATGGCTGGCATCCAGCAGGCCATACGTGAGCTTATCACGCACGATCATCCAGCCGCCTTCGCGTTCGATCTCCACCGCGACGCCTTCATCGTCAAAATAGCCGTTGGCGGCGGCCACAACCAGAGGGGCTGCGTCAATGAGTCGCATGAATCCAATACGCATGAAGGCAGAGTTCCTTTAGGTTCTGGCAACGATTACTCGGACAAGCTCCCTGCAAAAGCATTGCCACAGAAATATTGTTTTAGATTTCTTCTCTTTCCAAGGGCCGCACGATCATGTTTCGTTGAATTATCACATGGGTTTGGAAGCGAAAATGACTTTTGGCTCAAAAATTCCCCGCGGAACTGACATGTGCATAAGTTGTGCAAAAGTCGATTGGCTGCCCGCGGACAATGCAGCCATGAAAAAATCACGTGGAAAAATTCTTGTCGAACAATTCACAGTGCCGATAACACATTCTTCACAGAGCCGACGGCGCGCCGTCGGCTCCGTGCTGGTCACGCCTAATTTGTAGGCTTGGCAGAGCACTATTATAATCCCGTTGGGTAGACGGGCTGGACCACCGGTTGCCAGTCCGAGACGGCGGAGGTGGTTTTTATGCTAGTTGTTATAACCGTACGCCGAAGGAGCCTGCAGAATGTCTTCAATTCACAAGTTTGTTGTTGTGCCGGCGGTGCCGGAAAAACTCGCGGCGCTGCACGAGTTGGCCTACAATCTCTGGTCGTTATGGAATTATGAAGCGGCAAGTTTATTTAATCGATTGGACCCGGATTTATGGGAAACCACCGGGCATAATCCGGTACGACTGCTGAATCTCATCGGTCAGGATAAACTGCGCGCCGCCGCGGAAGATGAAGGATTTCTGTCGCATCTCAATCGCATAACGTCGGACCTGAAATCCTATATGCAGCAAAACACCTGGTTTAAACAGCGCTATCCGGATCGCAAGCCCGTGATCGCGTATTTTTCGGCGGAGTTCGGGCTGCATGAATCGCTGCCGATTTACTCCGGCGGCCTGGGAGTGCTTTCCGGCGACCATCTCAAAAGCGCCAGCGATCTGGGCATTCCGCTGGTCGCAGTCGGGCTGCTGTACCGTGAGGGTTATTTCCATCAACAGTTGAATGCCGATGGCTGGCAACAGGAATTGAACCCGGAAAATGATTTTTTCTCCATGAGTATTACCCAGGTGAAAAATCAGGAAGGACAACAAGCGGTTATCACCGTGGATTACCCGGACTCGCAAGTTCGCGCCGCGGTCTGGCGGGTGCAGGTGGGCCGGGTAACGCTGTACCTGATGGATTGTAATCTGGAAATTAACAGCCCGCATAATCGGGACATTACCGCACGGCTTTACGGCGGCGATCACGAAATGCGCATCCGGCAGGAAATTATGCTGGGTATTGGCGGTTTGCGGGCCTTGGCGGCGGCGGGCATTACCCCAACGGTATGCCACATGAATGAAGGGCATTCGGCCTTTCTGGCGCTGGAACGCTGCCGCGTGCTGATGGAACAGGAAAAGCTAACCTTTGCCGAAGCGCGGGAAATGGTTGCCGCCAGCAACGTATTTACCACGCATACGCCGGTTCCAGCCGGCAATGACGCCTTTCATCGTGATTTAATTGAAAAATATTTCACCAACTATTGCCATAAACTCGGTATCAGCATTGATGAACTCATGGCCATGGGACGGGTGAATCCGCAGGACAGCAACGAATTTTTCGGCGTAACCGTGCTGGCGTTACGCATGGCGTGGCATGCCAACGGTGTCAGTGAGTTGCATGGGCAGGTATCGCGACGCATGTGGCAGCGGATTTGGCCCGAAATTCCCGCTCCGGAAATTCCGATTCGCCACATTACCAATGGCGTGCATACGCAGTCCTGGTTAAGTGAAGGCTTCGCGCGGCTCTATCAGGAATTTCTGGGCGCTAACTGGACGGAGCGCCCGGCCGATCACAGCATTTGGGGACGCACTGATAAAATCCCGGATGTTGAAATATGGCGCGTTCATGAACGCCGCAAGGAACGCCTGATACATTTCGCGCGCCAGCGGCTGGCCATGCAGCTTGCGCGGCGCGGTCAATCCGCGCTGGATATTCAACGCGTGGACGAAGTGCTGGATTCAAAATCATTAATCATCGGCTTTGCGCGGCGCTTTGCCACCTACAAACGCGCGACGCTGCTTTTGCGCAATCCGGATCGCTTAATTAAACTTCTTAAAGATTCCAATCAGCCGGTGCAGTTTGTTTTTGCGGGCAAGGCCCATCCGCGCGATGACGGCGGAAAGCGCTTTATTCAGGAAATCATTCATTTCTGTCGGCGGGAAGATGTTCGCACGCGTATGGTGTTTCTGGAAGATTATGATATTGATGTCGCGCGGTATCTTACGCAGGGTGTGGATGTATGGCTTAATACGCCCCGTCGGCCCATGGAGGCTTCCGGCACCAGTGGCATGAAAGCCGCCATTAACGGAGCGTTGAATTTAAGTATTCTGGATGGTTGGTGGTGTGAGGCGTCGGCCGAGGATAATGGCTTTGCCATTGGTGCCGGCGAAGATTACAACAACGATGAATATCAGGATGAAGTCGAAAGCCGGAAACTTTTTGATCTTCTGGAACGCGTGGTTGTGCCGCTGTACTACGACCGCAGCCTTGACGGCCTGCCGCGAAACTGGATCAAACGGATGAAAAATTCCATTCGCACGATCTGCCCGGTGTACAATACCAATCGCATGGTGCAGAATTATTCGGAAATGTTCTACCTGCCCGCGCATGATCTGTATATGAAACTCATGGAGGGCCACGGTGCCGGCGCTGCGGCATTGGCCCAATGGAAAAAACGCATCGCCCAGCTATGGGATCAGGTGAAGGTAACGCACGTGGAATCTCCGTGTGCCGGCACGGTAAAAGCCGGTGAAAGCGTCAAAGTATTTGCCACCGTTGAATTAGGCAGCATCCCCGTAGATAACGTGCGGGTGGAACTTTATTTTGGTCCACTGGATGCGTTCGGCAATATTCAGGATGCCCGTGTGCATGAAATGGCGCTAAGCACAAATATTGGATCTGGAGTGTTTCAATTTGTGGGTGCCATCAGCGCCGGAGCCTGCGGTCAGCAGGGCTACGCCGTTCGGGTATTGCCCAATCATCCCAATATCGCTCTGCGGTTTGAACCGGGATTGGTACGCTGGGGATAAGCGGTACCTCGGCGATTGGAATCTGGAACCTGGAACCAAGAAACTGGAATTTTCTGGAATCGCTTCGCTGCTAATGTGCAGGCGTGACAGAGAGCCAGTGCCGTGTCAGGGTACCCTGCGGTTTATCTCATTTACGCTTCGGGTGCCAATTCATCGAGGCTTTCCACCTGCTGGCGATGGTAGGTTCCCCGCACCACCCAATAGGCTCCCAGCAGATTCCAGCAGATCGGCAGGAAACGAATGGCTTGGGCCAACGCAAAGGCCTGACTGGCGGTATCGACGCCGCGCGCAACAAAAAAGTGCAGCAAAATGGCATCCATCACGCCGATGCCCTGTGGCGGAACAATCGGCAAACTCGCCGCCAGGGCCGCCACCGGAATGCACGCCATAAAGTAACCGAATGATGCGTGCATCCCAAAGGCCCGACCCGCTAAGAACCCCGCCAGCGGCAGTACCGCCTGCGACACTACACTGGCTGCCAGCGTCACCGCGACCACACCCGGATGGTCACGATACACCCGCAGCGTGCGATCCGCGTGTTTGATAAATTCCGGCAATGGCAGGCGTTCAATCAACGCATCAAGATGTAGAAGTTTCCGCAAGCGGGCCGAAAAATAAACAATTCCGCCCGCCAGCGTCAGGCCCAGCAGGCCGGTAATCAGCCACAGCACATGCACCAAAACCGGGTCAGAGACGCTCTTGCCGGAAACGGAAAAATGATTCGCCGCAAGCTGCGCCGCCGCCGCTACGCCGGCCACAATCATCAAACCAATTAAACCGATGACCCGATCCAGAATCACCGTGACCGCACTTTTCGTTTTTTGCCCGGTGATGCGGCCGGTGTAAATAATTTTGACAATATCCCCGCTGGTGGTCCCGGGAAGAAAGGTGGAATAAAACTGCCCCACAAATGTCAGGGTCAAACATTTCAGGTAGGGCAAATTCATGCCCTGCACCAGCATGAGTTGCCGCCAGCGCCACGCGGTAATGACAAAGGGCAATCCCAGCAGCAACAATGCCGCCAGCAAAGGCAGCGGCTTAGCCCGCCCCAGCAGATGCGGCAGCCCCAGGGCCACCGATACTTTTCCGTGCACCGCCACCAGATAACTGCCCGGCACCGCCAGAAGTTTAGGGAATTTGATCGGTGCCTTCGTGGCCCGGCCCGTTACCATCTGCCCGTGCGGCAGACGGACAGTCACCTTCTGGCCTTGAAATTGCAGCGTATACAGGGTGCCGCGCCGCGCTAAAAGCGGCAGCGGCGTGTTGTGCAGAAACGTCACATTGCGGATGACCTGTCCTTTTCTGATCACCGCCTGATCATGCCATGCGATATGGGAAATCACATACCAAAGTCCCACAACCGCAATCAGAATTTTGATCACGGTAATGGCCACTTTGCGCGCGGTGTGCGGTTTTGTCTGGGTCATGCAAAGCCAATCTTCACAGGGAATTCAAAATCAGATGCCCAGGTCCTGCCGGGTTAAAATGGATTCAAACATAAAGCCCGCAGCTTCAATGTTTTCCCGCGCGCCTTCCTGACGGTCGATCACTGCGATTATTTTTTCCACCTGGGCACCGGCGGCAAGTATCACCTTTGCCGCCTCCAGCACCTGCCCGCCGGTGGTGGCAATATCCTCCACCAGCAGCACCGTATCGCCGGCCAGCAATGCTCCTTCAATAAGTTTGCTTGTGCCGTAATCCTTTTTAGAATTGCGCACAATAAAAAACGGCAGACCCGCCGCCAATGATGCCGCCGCCGCCAACGCCACCCCGCCCAGTTCCGCCCCCGCAATGCGCGTGGTCAGAGGTGAACGCGCCGCCGCCATTCTTGCCCCCAGCGCCGCCAGGATGTCCGGCTGCGTTTCAAAGAGGTATTTATCCATGTAATATTTGGATTTCCGCCCCGACCGCAACGTAAAATCCCCCTCCAGATACGCCACTTCCTTAATCCGGGCCGCCAAGTGTAATTTATCCAGCATGAAAAACTCCTAAACAATATCGGAGTCGGATTATAGCGATTTTTCAGCCGCATGATATTCTCCACCGCGCCGCCGTCGGCGGGAATTTGAGATTTCAGATCTCAAATCTCAAATTTTTAATAATCGCCCATCCGCGCGTTCGCAATAATCCCACGCGAGCCCATAGCTCAATGCGGCAGCGTTGAGTTGGCGGTGGAATGTCGTTTTATGACACGGTACGCCCCGGCTCGTCGCGATTGGCACCTCGCGTGCCGGATCGGAGTGCGGATTGTTTCCATGGCCGCGTTCCGCATCCAACCATAACGCTTCCGCGTTAGGCTATGGGTTTTCCTTCGTGCGGGCATTGGGCGCGTGGCCGCAGCGTGTACCATTAGCTCAATGCGGCAGCGGGAAGCATACGCGGAGCTTTTCGTCGGCGGCGCGATTAGCGTTCGCCTATTGGAAGTTGACCTGCCAATAGACAACGCTCCAAGCATCTGCATATACTGGAACACCATGGCTTTAAATTCCGATGAAGCTGTCGTCTGGGTTATCGAGGCGGTTGCTGCCGCCACAGCTCTTCTTGTGCTCTCTACAGCACTGCTCCGTCGCAAGAAAAATAAGGCTGCGGATAATGTTTGCGATGGCTGTAATGCAAACGCGGTCGATGGTACGAAATTTCGCGTCGAGCGCATTCCATTTCTTGGAAAGCGCGTTTATTGCGACAAATGTCACGCCAGGATGGAAGAACACCTTCTTTCCGGATTGCTCCTCGCCGATTTTGGATTGAGTGTGCTTGGCGTCATCTACCTCCAGATATACCCCGCCTCGGCGGGTGCCCATGTCATCGTAGACATGCTTCTGTATATGCCAGTTATTGTGTTTTCCATCGTCGCCCACGAGTTCGCACACGCAATTGTCGGGAGGTGGGTCGGCCTGAAGGTCCCGGCGATCTGGATTGGTCGCGGTAATACATTTTTTCGCGCGAAGCTCTTAGGCTTCGCAACAGAATTCAAGATGATTCCGGATTGCGGGCTGGCATTTTTTACGCACGGCTCCGAGGATAAACTCCGGATCAGATATTTTTTAGCGATATTGGCCGGACCGGCAATAAACGCCGTAATTCTTGCCGTTGCGTGGCATTTCGTTTCATGGCGCTACAGCGCTATCACCAAATCCATTCAATTCGGAACAGTTATATTCCTTGCCCAAGCAGTACTTCTCGTTTCAGCGTTCATCCCGCGTCAGATCAGGAATGCAATTGGAAAAGGTCGCTCGGACGGCCTGCACCTGCTTGAATTGCTTGCATTCCAATCTCCCCAACTTTTACGCGCGCGGCCTGATAGAAGCAATACCAGTATCGCAGGCGTGCCTAAAACATGAGAGGAATGGCAGGCAGGCGAGAGGCGCAGGGGTTTTACAAATGAAAACCACGGCACCGAGTGCGAAGTTTGCCGGATTTTTCTTGACTTGCGTCAATGTGACGAGTTACTCTTGGCAGCCATGAACCGGTTATTATACGGAATCACGCGGCTGGAATTGATTGTGGTGATGGTAATTGCGCTGCTGATTGCGTGCCCCATCCCGAACAACGAGGGCTTGCCGATGGACCTCCAAGAGTCTGCCATAATCGCAATTAGGTGGGGAGTTTTTGCATGAGCGCTGCCGAGAGCTTGGCTTATACTTACCGCTACGCATTCGCCTCCAACCTGGTTTCCCAGGGCGACGGGCTGGGACTGCGCCTTGCGACCTGTGGCGGTCCGGAAGCGAATCCGCATTTCTTCCGCGGTAGATTGGCGCATCCCAAGGAAATTGCGGACCAATTGCTCACGCTTGGCCATGTGGTCTCGTCGCGGTTTTATCTGCCCAATGCCATGCGGTTAATTGATCCGGTAGTGACCAGCAACGATAATATGTTGCGATTCGAAGGCTTTAGTTCCTGTTGCAGCGTCTATGCGCGGGCCGATATAAAAACCGAGGCTTTCGAGATCGAATTCCATGGACGGGGCACGACCAATGTGGATTTCAACTCCGGGATGCGCACCGCGCTGGCACGAATCCGTCCACGGGACGAGGTACACCTATCAGTTGGTGCCGATGAGTTGACACTTGTGCGGGGGCAGCACACGGTTGTCGAGAGAAAAGTCCTGCTCCCGGTGCGTTGGCTCAGAGGGTTCACCGAGGTGCAAGCCTACCAACTGAAACTGCGGATGCGGTATAAAGTGTCTGCCCCCGACGCGCTGCGGTTCATTCAGGGCGTGCCGCGCAGCGGAGGGCCTAAGCAGCCATCCTGGGTGGTGCCAATCGGGAACGGTATCCGACTCAGCCAGCGTGAGTCCAAAGATGGTGTGCGTGTTACCGGCACCGACCGGTTGCGGCTGTTGGAGGGATTGGTCGGCAGCGCCACGGAGCTTCATATCTGGGACGCCCCCGGGGCCGGAACCAGCGCCTGGGAACTGGTATTTCCCAGCGGCCGATTCACATTGATGCTTAGCCCGGAGCTTTCACGGGGATTCAGCGGCGAGGGGCAGATGTTGTGGCAATTGGCTGGCCCGAGATGGCAGCGCGCTCTACTGCAAGTGCGGGCCGAACTCCTCTGGCAATCCCGCATTGATGCGCCGGGAATCGCACAACGCTGCAACTTGTCGCTGCCCGAGGTACAAGGTGCCCTGGCAACGTTTGCGGCCCGCGGCTTGGTCGGATATGACGCGGCAGAAGAAACCTATTTTCATCGCGAATTACCATTCGACTTCACTGCCGTGGAATCATTACAACCGCGTCTGAAGAGCGCCCGCGTGCTGATAACCGGTGGCGGGTTGCGGGTCCTACAGCGGCGAGGCACCGGTGATGCGATACAAGCCGTGGTAATGGTTCCCGGCACAGGTGTTGAGCACCGAGTGTATTTGTCTCCCGAAGGAGATAAATGCACCTGCCCGTGGCACGCGAAGAATCGGGGCGAAAGAGGACCTTGTAAGCATGTCTTGGCCGCGCGGATATTAGTGGAAAAGAATGGCGCGACCACGGTGATGGCTGAGGAATGCTCGTGATTAAGTTGGTGCGCCCATGACGACCAATGAACTTGAGCGGCTTGTCCGTCAAAACGACATACAGGAACTCGTCGCCGCTGTGGCGGAGCTGCAGGAGCCTGAGCGGCGGAAATTGGCCAAAACAGCCGCGGGGTTATTTAAGGCGGCACGGGATGCAACATTGCACATCTGGCAGACCGTGGCACGCACACGCGGCATTTCGTCAGACGACCCGGAAATCCGCGCAGCCAATGCCGCGGAAAGCTCGGCGGCATTGGCGGTGCTCGCCCTTTGTGGGTGGTCTGAGGTACGCCGTATCGGCCCGCAAGTCTGGGGATACGATCTTTCGCTCTTGACTCTGGTTGAGCAGGTTCTCCGGGCGCGCCGACCCGATTGGTTGGAGAAGTGGATCAATGCCGAGTTGTCCCCCAACCACGCGAGCCATTGGGGAATCGTCCGCCAATTGGTTCGTGCCGGTGCCTGTGCCGCTCCCAACAGCGATGCGTACATCATCCAAATGATCCGCCAACTCGCCGGTCGGTTCCACCACGGCACGATCAAGATTACGCTGGCGGATGTCCTGCGTGGGGATCCGGATCTACTGAAGGATGAGATTTGGCGGATATTCGAGATTGATTATGGCCGCCAGTGCGTCCTATCAGTTGGGGATGGAGAAATTGGGCCAGCATGTTCCTGGGGCGCGGCGTTGGTCGAGTTGTCCAATTCCGGGGAGATTGACCGCCAGCGGCTCCTCTCGGCAAGCCTACTGGCCCTCAATCGCCGATTCCAAGTAAATAATGCCTCATGGTTTTGTCGCCTGCATGAAAAAATGGAACCAACTAAAGAGGAACGCCTTGCCCGCCAGGGACTTTATATGGATCTGCTGTCCAATAATTTCCCCGTTGTAGTCGGCTTTACGTTGGGCGCGATCAAGATCATCAACCATTACAGCCAACTGGATATGGCTCGGTTTACTGAGGAGGTAGGTTCGGTTTTTGGATTGAGGTCGAAGACGCATCCGCTCACCGCTGTGCGAATTCTCAGACTGGCGGCGAAACAAACGCCCGAGCAAAACGGATTAATAGCGCGGGTAGCTGCCCGTGGCCTGGGCCATCGGTCGCCCGAAGTGCAAGAGGCGTGTGTGGACTTGATGGAGGCGATCGTGCGGGAACCGGACCCGGCCATCGCCGAGGCATTGGTTCTACATGCAAGCGAGGTGGCCGCTTCGCAGCGCCAGCGCGTGGCAGCCATCCTGAATCGGGTACGGCCTTATTCTCCCTCGATCCCCGCCCAGGCAACCGCAAGAGAGCAAAATCCGCCAGAATGCGACGCTGGCAGTCCTGCAGAGAATCGCACTATGGTGGATATCATGCTCGAAGGTCGGCGGGTTGCCGAAGCTTGGTGCCTGGCTGCAGGAATCGACGCGTGCCTGCAAGCCATGGAAGCCGGTACGGAACCGCCTGCCGTCGCAATTGATCCACTGTCGGTTCCGAGGCTGGCCTCGAATTCTGCGATTCCCCCTATCGAGACCTTCGATGCACTTTTGGAAGGCCTGTCGGCGGCAGTGGAAAAACTCGATGAGTCCGAGGAATTTGAGAGTCTTTTAGATGCTTTGAGTCGGCAGGCCGACTACCGCCCGTACGATTTTGTTCCTCGCACCGCACCCCTGCTCAAGCGCGTCAACGATCTGCAGGGTCAGAACCGGTGGATCAGTGAGGCTACTGATCCCCAGATCAGCTTGCGCGAGTTGGTCAGGGCATGGATTCAGAAGCAGCCGTTGGTGGGATTGCCACTGAGTCACCGACGAGTTTCTCCTTTGCACTTCATTTCGGCGCGGTTGGTCGCGCTTGCGGGCCGGTTGCACCGGGGCGTTGCGGCACCGCTTCTGGCCGCTCCGACACACCGAGCCGGGTGGCTCGATCCCCGTGTATTGGTCCGGCGTCTCCAAGATTGGCCGCAGGGCGAGCCGCTTGATCGTTGCGATCTGATCCAGGCCCTCCTGCGCATGGCACCCGACCACCGTGCGGTCGCACTTGGCCAGGCGGAGGCGCTTCCGGGAGGAGTCGGATCCGTTTTGCGCTACGCACTGGGCGGTAGCGAGCCTGGTGGGAACAAGGGGGGACATGAAAGCCACTGTGAAGCCAAGCTTCGCTGGGCCATCGGCGGATCGCCGCCACAGTCGCACGACATCGCGCTTTGGATTGCTGCCGCGAGGGCGCGACGGCCTGACGGTGCATTTCTGGATTTTTCGGCCGCGCCGGAGACACTGGGACCAGACGCCGCATTGCCTGCCAGCTACTCTTGGGAGGTCGGGACAGCGAATTCTTGGCGGAAAAATGAATTGCGTATCCATCTCACGGCTGCTCCGGCTGTCGCAGCCGTGAACACTTCAGTCGACCGCCCTACTGTCTTGCTCAACGAGTTTCGCGACGAAATATTCCCGTTCGATAGTCTCTTGCGAATCCGTTGCCGATTAGCAATATGGCCGGTTGACCCAGAGGCCATGTTCGCCTGTGGGGCGCAGGCCATCGCGAGCCGTCTGGACAGCCCCGCGTCAAGCCTCTCCCCTGCGTCCCCGTATTTCGAACCGCTTTTTGACCCAGATACGCCCTTCTCGGAAATGGCCCAGTTGTGCGTGGCCTTGGGGCTGTTGTCCAAGGATGCCGGGGCCCGTGGCATGGCGATTGATGTAATGCTTGAGCTGATCAAGGACGGTCGCTGTATCGGCAAGGAGTTGGGCGCTTTGTATGCTAGACTAAGTGCTACAAAATACTTGGTTCGCCTCAATCGCCTGGCGGATGCACTGGCCGAAGTGGCGAGGGCCTCAATTTTACATAGGCACGCGGCCACCAGCCTGGTAGAGGCTCTACTGGCATCGCTGCGTCCGCCGGCACCGGATGATCTGCACTATCTGTTAACTCCTTTGCGGGAGTGGCTCGCTGCAAGTGGTCGAGCCTTGACACCCGCATGCAACGCTCTCCTGCATTCGATCAATGGCGGAGGTAAAACGGCAAAACTGGCGGGCTGTCTCAAATCACAGTCCGGATCCTCTCGACCGCAAACCCAAGTTTATGCGGACGCGCTGCGCGCACGAATCGCGCGGGCCAAACGCTGGCAACAACATTCTTCGCAAATGGCTCCCGTAACTGCACCATTGTGACGTGACCGCGTGCGGAAATAAAAGCGGAGAGGCAGAAAATACGGGTAGGAACCGCCATCGAATCGGTATTGTTTGCAGCGGTCCAGTTGAAAGCCGGGATAATCGCATTACTACGACATTGCTTGGAGATAACACTTTTGGAAATTATATTTATAATTCCATGAATCACCGGGGCAGGGGTCAGAATGTCGGATTCGGGGACGATCATGTTTCATGGAATACCAATCCGTATTGCGGCGCCCACCATGACAATATTTTCACATATTATCGTCATGAGTACACCAGCCATGGCGATTCCGCGGCTGCTCCGCAGGCGGGCTTAAGCGAATTGGGCAATGCCGCCGCGGTGCCGACAATCCTCGGCTCCAAGCCCGATTATGACATTTGCATGGTTCCGGTGCGCAACGGCAGTCAGTACGGCAAAAAAATGCGAAGGTGGTGACGATGGACGTATCGCAACTCATCAACCCGAACAGCGTGCCAAGGAAGCGATGGGCCATTGTCGATTGGCTATTAGCCGAGATTCCCCCAAGGTCGGTGGGTGGAATTCTTGCGGTTGCACTGGCAATGTGGGTCCCAGTTTTGGCGGATGCGTTCTTTAACCCCGATTGGTTCCCGACCTTACCCGCCAAGCTCTGGATCACGATGGCCATTGCTGCAGGATTTCTATCATTGGCCGGGCTTGGACGAGTTCGGCGCGATATTCGCCGGGCAAAAACAAAGGTCGGCAAGGGCGCAATTGTTCTGGCGATTGTGCCATTGCTGGCGATGGCAGCGCTTACAATACTCCAGTTCGCCGTTATTTTGATAGCGATGCTGAACCGCCTTTAGTCCATATTGCAATCGGATTTCCCAATAGTAGATGTCCAGAATTCCCATTAGCGGCCATATAACAGTGGAACCGTGAAAGCGGGTAAAATGGACGTGGATCAGTGATGATGCAGAAGACCAATAATTTCGTTGGCGACAAGCCACTTGTTCCGGATGGGTTTGAAGCAATCGTCTCGGAGCATATCGGCTGGGCTTATCACATGGCCCGCCGACAGCTTGCCGATGCCGGCCTTGCCGAAGATGCGGTGCAGGCCGTTCTTTTGGCGTTGTGGCAAAGGCGAAAACGCCTTGAGGCGCAAAACCGATCCATCGGCGGCTGGCTGGTGCGCGCAACATATTTTATTTGCAGCCAAATGCGCAAATCCGAAGCCCGGCGACGAAGCCGCGAAGGGAAGGCAATTGTCACGCGAATTCAAGAAGCAGATGTTCCTGCCGAGGCCGCAGGCTCCAACATCTTACAACTCGCGGCTATGGACGCGGCAATGCAAAAGCTTTCCAAGGGGGATCGAGCGTTGCTGGTGGCGCGATTTTTTCAGAATCGTACCGCCCGGGAAGTGGCACAGCAGTTCAATATTTCCGAAGCAGCGGCGGCTAAGCGCACGGCGCGTGCGGTGGAACAAATGCGGAACATAATGACGCGACAGCGTTTGACATTAGATAGCACCGCGATGATGGCCCTGCTCGCTGGCGGGGCCAGCACGGCACCGGATGGATTAGCATCGCAAGTTCTCCACGCCATTGCGGGCCAGGGGCCGTTAAGCGCCTGCGCCGCCCGTGCCGCACAAAGCATATCGTTTCGCGCAGGGCGTGCTCCGGCGTTTCTTGGCGCGTCCGCAGCGCTGGTGGGCGTGGCTGCAGTAACTATTCCCCTGGTGGTAAAAACGCCGCAAAGGGCTGCGGTGCCAATCCCCGCTGCTGCGAGCGCAACCCATCGCTCAGTACATATTCCCAGCGCCCACGCCGCGCCGCACATCACCGGGCCATTAACCAAAAATGGCTACGTCAATTACGTGGCGAAGTTTAACAAGCGATTCGGCCAAGGCGTCACCGCGTTGAATAATGCTGCGGTGCCGCTGGTAATTCTATTTCGGCCGGACTCGTTTCGAGACTCCACTACCAAAGTAGTGGCTGGAAAATTCATCAACGTGCCGGACAAAACCTTCGCGCGCAAATTACGCAGATCACTGGGAATTTCCAAGCGTGATATAACGGGACCGCGCTTTGTCAGCTACCAGAAGTTCCGCAGACACGCCGATCCGGCGGCAGTGGCACAGGGCCTTGGCTTGGCCGGTAATTTACCGCCTGCGCCGCAGTACACCCCGGCAGGGCTTTACAGGCACCCGTGGTCGGCCAGGACCAACCCATGGACGGCTGCATTCTTAAACACCAATGCCGGGGCCTTGGATATCGCACGGTCAGCATTCTCCCGTCCACACTTTTTTCTGCCACTGGTTGAACCCGCCGGTGGCGACCACAGTATGGCCACCGCAGTAGGTTCGATACTCCCGGCCCTTGCTCCCGCCAAGGCTATTTGCAACGGACTTGTGGCACAAGCCATGCTGGCATTGCACCAGGGCCGCCTGCGGAGGTGTCAGCAAGATTTGCTGGCCGTCCATCGGCTGGCCCGGTTACTAACCCGTGAACACTTCCTGATCACCAACCTTGTAGCTGTTTCCATTGAGATGATGGGGTGTCAGGCGGATATTGCTATGGCCAATTCCCACAAGCTGTCATCGACAGCATTGCGCAACTACCTGAATCAGCTGTTGAAGCTTCCCCGGCCCACGTCGGTGGCGGCTGTGATTAATACCGGTGAGCGATGGACAACGCTTGACGTCTTGCAGCACGCTTCGCCTAACCTCGCCGCACTCTTCGGATTTGCCGCGCCGCGCAAGCCGGCCAAACCCTTGAACGGAGCACAGCGTGCGGCAGCATTGGCGTCCATGAACAGGCTCTTTGACCAAGTGGTTAAAATTTTTGCGATCAAGAACTACCGGCAGCGAGCCTTGGCGTCGCACCATGCACTGGCTCTTTGGCAACATGCAAAAAAGCCGGTAGACATAACATTCCTCTTCATTGTAAAGACGCAGGCCAGAACCATTGCCATGTCAGCCCGGTGCGCCGCCTTTCGGCGCTTAGATCGCCTGTCCCTTGCCCTGGCCGCGTATTTGGAAGCTCACCAAGTATTTCCCCCTCGCCTTTCCCAACTTGTCCCCAAATTTCTGCCCGCCATTCCACAGGATCCCTACACCAATAAGCCGTTTGCCTACGCCACCGGACCACAAGGCTGCACGCTCTTTAGTCCCGGAGGATATTCGCCGCCGATAAACACCGGCGTAACACTTCCCCCCGCGCGCCCTATTACGGTACATCTGTCCTCGTCGCCGGGAATTTGAGATTTCAGATCTCAAATCTCAAATTTTTAATAATCGCCCATCCGCGCGTTCGCAAGAATCCCACGCAAGCCCATAGCTCAATGCGGCAGCGTTGAGTTGACGGCGGAATGTCGTTTTATGACACGGTACGCCCCGGCTCGTCGCGATTGGCACCTCGCGTGTGCCGGATCAGAGTGCGGATTGTTTCCATGGCCGCGTTCCGCATCCAACCATAACGCTTCCGCGTTAGGCTATGGGTTTACCTCCATACCGCAAAGATCAGCGAATACATTTGATCAGTGCTCATTGACGAAGGCCATCGCAACTCACGGAAATGGCCCCTTCTGCCATTTCCGTGGTGGTGGCGGCGGCATGATGATGCGTGACGGGCCAAAATTCGGGGGTACCCACCCCGAATGCAGGTACGCTTCGGATAGGGCCAGTGCGTACCCGTCGCTGGTCCTGATATAGACGAGGGCCATTCCAGTGAACGGGTCCATGGGTGGGTGCTTGAAGAACGCTGGTGACAAGGCCGCAAGCGTCGCGGGATAATGGCCGTGTGCGTTGCGGTACATCTCAAGGGCATACGCGATTTTGACCAGCGTAAGATACCGCATTACGCCATAGGTGCCGGGCACCTCGCCAGAAACTACGTAATTGGTGGCCAGCAGCACCACGTTGTGATATCGGATATTTAATGGCAATCTCTTCGCCAAGAGATGCTCCAGCGATGCCGGAATATCGCCCGCCGCCCCGGGATTCCACCCTCCAAGCACGTCGATGTAGTGGCTGGCACGGTGCCAAACATCTTCAGTTGCCCGCAGCCGCAGGCCCGCATTTGAATACACCGGCGCACGAGCCAGCGCCCGCAGCCTGGCGAATGTTCTATTAAGATTTGCGAACTGCCAGTTCCAATCAATTCCCGGCGGCGGATGTTCGATGATATCCGTCGGTAATGTTGGTTGGGATAGCGTTCGGGCCAGCGGTTGAAGCGGCGGAATCTGCGGATGTCGATAACACGAAAGCAGCACCCCAAGAGCCTGCAGGCGGGACGTATGGATATAGCGTTGCCTTAACGGCGGTGGCAACCTGAGGGCGTGGATAACCTTCCACACCCGTGCCAGGAGCCTTGGATGTCCTCGAAGCTGTCCCAGCAACGTGCGGTCAACATACAACGATATACGCAACAGCACGTCGCCGGCGTAACCGCTGATTCCGTCCGGCGCTTGGTATGCCAATTCCGCAAGCCGGGTCACGGCCATCGCGTCGCTCCAGCATTTGTCCGGATAACCGCGCCCCAACTCCAGCGTGGCGTGGCAGGCTAGGCACAGGCCGGCGGTGGTGAGGACGTACCTCGTTGGCAAACACCAAGCCATCGGCCCCTTAAGGCGTCTTGTATAGGGGGCGCTTGGCAAGTAGAACCGCGGGAGAAGGGAAGCTTTCCGCAGAAGTTCCGTTGCCGCCTTGTTCTGTTGCATTGCCGTGGCTAAGAGAAAGCACTGCGAACTGCGCCAGGGAGAATCAAGCGCATATCCCACCTCAAACTGTTTCATCGCAAAGTACGCCGGGCCGCCCTCGAACACGGTTTTCGTTCTTGGGAGCTTATATCCCTGCGGCGGATGTTTCTTGAAATACTGGCCGATTTTGTCGATCCGCGGAATTCTATTTCTTGGCGGCGTTACGCCCAGCAACTTGAGCTGGTAAGCACCCATCTCCCGGTAGTGAATTTCCGGTCCGCCTCCCCACTCATGAAACCCCTGCATCGCGATCTCAATCGCCGGCACAGCCGCATTATTTTCCGGTGTCACGCCCTTCATTAGATATTCTTTTAACGCCAGCTTGTAATCCGGCAGGCCATTCTTGCCCAACGGGCTGGTGATATAGGTTGTCGCGCGGCTGATGATTAATTTTTGCGGGGCTTTTGGGCGGTTGTGCCCGGCCAGTGCCACCGCGATTCCGGCGGCCACCAGTGCGGTTGCCAGAACGGCACCCGTGGCGGCGAGTGCGGTTTTTCCGCTGGCCAGACCTTTGACCGACATGTGCGCCAACATTTTGGTCTGGCCAGCACTTGTAACTGTGGCCGTTGTGCCGTGTGCGGCGTGGGCCAATATGACTGCAGTGAGTTTTTCCGGCGCGGCCTGCACGAGTTTGTCTGCCAATATTGCCGTCAGTGCTTCTGACGTTAGCGGCATCTGCCTGCGGGTCATACGTGATCGCAATTTCTCTACCGCCCGTTGCACACGCTTTTTTGCCGCTTCGTCACTGATGCCCAGAACATCTCCCACTTCCCGCAGGCTGCGGCGTTCGTAATATCGCAACAGGAGTGCTGTGCGATCGGCTTGGCTTAAGCGGGCGAGCTGTTCGTCCAAAAGCGGTATTAATTCTTCATCGCGCATGGGGGCCTCCACTGCAACCGCATCGGGCCGCATTCGAGCTGCGGCCCGTTCGTGCCGTCGCCGCGTATTGTCATTCCGCAACGCCCGATTGCAGCAATGCCGGGCCGTCTTAAAAAGCCACCCGGAGATATTGGCCTCCTGCGGAATGCGCCCTGATTTTTTAAGCAGGGCCATAAATACGCACTGTGTAACATCTTCCGCCAAGGCGGGATCGCGCACAGACCGCAGGCACAGGCAATAGACCCAATCCAAATGCCGCCGGGTTAATTGCGGCATTTGTGCTTGAGCCGTGGCGTGGCCCACTTCCGGAATTGTCTGGCCGTCATTCATCCGAACTCCTTTTCATAGGCTCCTATCTATAATATCCCACGCCGGAGGAATTCGGGACATATTTTTCGGTGGTTTTTCCCATGGGTGAGGCGGCGTGACTCGAAATGTAACGTTCCGCGTTAGCAGCTCTAAAGTTGAACTTTAGGATTGTCGTAACAAAAGGCCGTCCCGGAGTAGCGGCAATTGCGTCAGGCGGTGCTATATTTTCCCGCTGTCACCTTTCACCTCGTAGCGCTGCGGCAAGATCACATTATTGCTCCACATAATGCCCGGAGCGGTATTCTGCAGCGCTTTTGTCAGATGCGAATCGGTATAAGTTTTGCGCCAAGCTTATCGGCGGATTGCCGGATTGCGGCATCAAAGGTTGCCAGTGGCGAGCGTGAGCGGACCGCCAACTCCAGATATGCGGCGTCATACGCGGTAAGGCGAAACCGTCGGCCAAGGGTGATAATCGAATCGCAGATCTGTTGCTGCGGAGCATCATCGGTTTGAATTGGTAATGCGTATATGAGTTTCAGGAAGGAATCCGATTCTTCGGCTGATCGGCGTGCCCGGCGTTCGCCCGAAAGAATGCCGTTTTCCAATTCGTACCACCACAGAGGTGGAACCAACATGCCGTCGCCCTCGACGCGTTGCAGTACCTCCAGGGCTTCTGGTGTATAGTCTTCCTCGAACAGCCATGCCAGAACGACAGAAATATCAACCACAATGCTCAACGTCTGCCATCCTCAATGAGGCTGCGGATGGTGACACCCTTGGGCAGCCGGGTTCGGCGAAATCGCGCGATAGCGGCTATCGCACGGCGCGTTTCTTTGTATTTAGTCGCATGATCAGGCGAAATTCGTGCGATGGCTCGCCCGTGTCGTGTTACAACGATTGTCTTGCCGCGCTCCACGGCCTTGAGCACTTCAGATAAATGGGTTTTAAGATCATACGTTCCAATGGTTTGCATTACCGGTTCCTAGTCTGAACTTCAGACTAGAATACCATTTCACGGACATTGTGGCAAATATGTCATATCGAGCCGATTCGGGACATTATTTGCTGTCCTGCGAACAGGTATCGCTTGGACGAAAGACCTTGTGCGCCCAGAATCACCAGCAGCCCGTGGCCACATCACGTATCGGTGCCATGCAGGTGTCGTAGGGAACCGTGTTGTACAAACTTGGAATAAACAACACGGGACTTGCGTCGCCGCAGGTCAGACCGGCCTGCGGCGCATCAATCGAGGCCCCGAAACCCGAATACGCGGTGGTGTCATACGTGAAAATATTGTCATGGTTCATGCCGCAATAAGGTGTGGTCTCCCATACCACATGGCCATCGGCGAAGCCGACATTCTGCCCGTCGCCGTTATGGTTGCCGGAATTGTAGACATAATTTCCATACGTGTTGCCGGGCAGCAATGTGGTGTTGCGGTAGGTTCGCCCCAGTGTCGGCGCGCCCAGATCGTCCGGTGCCATATCGCTGATGATGGGCACTTGAGATCCGGCCCGGCTATTCCACCATGCACCGGCCTGCATGGGGATAACATTGTTCGGATCTGGCGGTGCGGCCAGCCATGGATAGGCGATGGAATAACTTTCACCCCGGCCCAGATTGCTCAGGGGCTGATGATCGGTGAGGTTGCCAAAATTTCCGAAAGCGTATTGGCCCGTTCCCGCGGTGCTGCCATAAAGCAGCGACGGGCCGTCGGCGAATGGATCGGAGGGGCAAATAAACCCCGCCGGCGTTTCATATTGCATCAACACCAGCAGCCACAGGCAACCGATGACTGAACCGGTGCTGGGCTGGTACACAACCGCGCCATCGTTGAGGTTAAACCAGTCATTGACAACCTGCTGGACGGACTGCCCGATCGCATAATGTCCCGGCGGTACGGAAGTATTGATAAACAAACCACCAAATTCACCGGGCGTGGCGGGAAACTCGTCGTTGCTGCTGGCGGCGTAGGCCAGCATGGATTGAGCGATGCCGTGGATGTTGGCCGAGCAGGCCACGCGATTCGCCTGTTCCCGGGCCGCCGCCAGAGCCGGCAACAGCAGGCCGATCAGAATCGCAATAATTCCAATGACTACCAGTAACTCTATGAGTGTCATTCCCCGCCCGGCGTTTTGTGTATTGGACATGTCCATGTCGAAAAACCTCCGTGCCATGGGGCGACTTCGCATAGCAGCTTCAGTTGTGAATACGCACGCCATTATATCTGCCATTTCTTTACCATGCACCGAGTCGCAGCGTGTCGTAATGCCCGCAGGAGCGGCAGTGGCGTCGCCCGCGGTTGCGAGTCAAAGCAGCCTAGCACTAAACCAGCAACCGTCCCGGCATGTACGCGGCCATAACTTTGCGGCCATAGGCTGTGCATCGTGTTTCATACCACTCCTTGATTCCGTTCCCATTATTATTATATGGCCGCCGACCAGAATTCCGGACAACCATCCCACCTTTTCCGATCTTTTCCACTCGGCGAACTGCGGTTGGGACTGAGACTCGCAAACTTCAAACGTGAACCACCAATTACCCAAATTGCCCATCGCAGCTCCGCCGCAACCAAAACGTCTTAACCAGTAGAGTAGAAGACTCAACCCCTTGGCCGCGGACGAGCCGTGGTGGCGTAAGTTGAGTCCCCCCTCATCAAACCGGACAGGCAGGTTTCGTGCATCCGGCTTCCTCGGTTCCCTCCGTGAATTGCTATTTTCCTTAACAGATCAGATTCCTGATAATATATGTCCAGAATCTGCTCCGGCGGCCATATTACATTGAGGAATCCTCGAGGATGTTACATGGAGGCAGACCAATCATGACGCAACACAAAGATAATCACAACGGCGATGCCCCATTTGATCCGGATAACTTTGAAAAAGTGATTTTGACACATGCTGGTTGGGTCTACCACATGGCTCGCCGAGAGCTTGCCGATGCCAGCCTCGCCGATGATGCCGTGCAGGCGATATTTCAAGCCCTGCGGCAAAGACGCAAGCATGTGCCAGCCAGAAATCGCCACATCGGCGGCTGGCTGGTACGGGCTACGCATTATGTTTGCCGCGAAATGAACAGGTGCGAACTTCGGCGTCAATGTCGTGAAAGGAAGGCGGCTATCATGCGAACTCACGAGCCGGATATTTCCCCGGAAACATCACCGTCTAATTCCGCGCAACTTGCGGCCTTGGATGCAGCCATGCAAAAACTTTGCGTTGGCGACCGTAATATGCTGGTGGCGCGGTTTTTCCAGAACCGTACCGCAGAGGAGGCGGCGCAGGAGTTCAATATATCCGAAGCGGCGGCGGCTAAGCGCACCGCCCGTGCCGTGGGAAAATTGCGCGGGATCATGGCGGGGCAAAATCTCCCGCTAGATAACAGTGCCGACATGGCATTACTGGCCGGCGGTGCCGGAAATGCACCAAATGGGTTGATACCCGAAGTCCTGCGTGCTCTTGCCGGTCACGCGCAGTCAAGCCTCGGTGCCGAATGCGCCGCACGAAGGGGGTTATTTCATGCGGCGCGTGTGCCAGCCATTTTCGGTGTGCGAGCGGCGGCGGTGATGGCTGTGGCCGCTGTCATATTGCCAGGGGTACTGAGATTGCCAGGAGCATTATCAGCATCGACCCCGGCTCAGGTTGCACCACCGCCCCGAAAGCATCCCACAATCCCCCTGCCCGCTGGTATAGTGCTCTCGCCGCAGGGCAAGCCTGTGCCACGCGTGAACGTCTTTCTGGCGAACCGAAACACATGGGCACTGTTTTGCGGACTCAATACCCCGCCAGTGCCCCCTCCAAAGTTTCCCGCATTTTTTCGATCTGCGGGAGGCCGGCCCTTCGCCGCTATCAAGAGCACGACCACTGACAGTGACGGCAATTTTATTTTTCCTCCACAAAAACGGAACTATCTTCTAATAGTCGATTGCTTGCAGGGGTTTGCCGAGATTCCAGCCGCCAGTCTTGGGGCTCAGCCAGTGCAAATTGCATTGCAACCATGGTGCCAGGTGGACGTCAACATCAAGTTACCGACAGCTCCCGGTATCACATATGGCGTGGGTGCCAATCCGTTCCAGAACAGGGCTTTTCCCAGTGTTAACTTCAGTTGTGGTTTTTTCCAGACCAGGCCCGGTCACTTCACGTGTTCTGACATTCCAGGAGTTGGAGGCCTGCAGGTTTACGCAGGAAGATATAAAGACGGTAAGGCCGCCCGCAACTTCTTTTATCGAACTACCGTCATTTTTTTGCAGCCAGGTCAGCATGCCAAAGTGAACTTCGGCGGCACCGGTTGTCCGGTGGCTGGAAAAATTGTGCTGCCTGCGAGCTTGAAAAGCCGTCCTGCCCCTTCACAATACGTCAAAGCGAGACTGGTGCTGCCGACAATTCCTTATCCCCAACGCTGGTTCCATTTAAACCATGCCGGGAAAATCAATTGGCTGGTCCAGTGGTTTCGGACGCCTGCCGGACATATATACCAAAGTGCGGCGTTATCCTCTTTCATTGCGAAAATTCACAGCAATGGTTTATTCAGAATGGCCGCCATCCCACCTGGCAATTACCATCTCCAATATCTTAGCACCGGCCTAGGTCAGGGCCAGAGCGTCAACTGGCCGGCTCCGCTTGCCGCCACAGCTTTCCTTGACGAGCCTTTCACCGTTCCCAATCCGCCGGGCGGATTTTCCGGCGAAGCGGTGGATTTGGGCAAGCTTGAACCAGCGCTAATCCGCAATCTACAAGTTGGCGATATTGCACCGCCATTTGCCCTGCGGACCGCCGACGGTTCAGTAATCAGATTGTCTGATTTCAAAGGTTAAGTTGTTTTACTCTATCTTTGGGATTGGCCGGGAATTATCTGGCATGATTTGGTAAATCCACAGTTACCCACACTGCGTCTAACGGAAATGCCGGAACTTTTGCGGATACACAAAAAATTTGGCAAGAACCCCAATTTCGTGATGATTTCCGTCGCGACGGATAACGACCGTCAGTTAGTCCGGCAGTACCTGGATGCTGCGGAAATTCCCTGGCTGCAAGCGATGACACCCATTCATAATCGACGTTCAATTTTAGACGACTATAGCTACAAGTCGTTTACGAATTTTTCGTCCGTCAGTTCCGTGATATATCTGATCGGTTCCGATGGCAAAATAGCCGCGCGAAATCCGCAGGGGAAGCAAATCATCGCGGCCGTAGCAAAGGCTCTTGCGGCAAACCGGTAACACCGGAGTGTTATCTATGCACTAATCCGATTACCGGGATGCGCATTTTTTCCAGGTGGCCGCTGTACGTGTACCAAACGGTAACATGAGAAAATATCGCTGCGGCACCCGCCGCGGGCTTGATCACCACATCCATACTTTTCTGCGACCAGCGGGAGACGGCCACGGATCGGCTACCCGGTTTAATCATATCCACCACGGCACTGCCGCCCAGAGGGCGCAGGAATTGCAGTGTGATGGAAAAACTCTGCCGGGCGGCGAAATTACGGGGATTCAAAATAATGCTCCCCGGTTGGGCACCCAGCGCCGGCGAGGGTAGGAAGAAAACCGGCACGGTGGTGGATAACTTGCGCTGCGACGGCGGAGCGCGGCGGCCTTTAAGTGATAGATAAAAGCAGTACGGCCGGTCGCCGGGTGGTTTCTTCATGGTGACACGAATCTTCTGCGATCCGCCGGGGAAAAGGGTGAAAGCTGGCGGGGAAACAGTCACTGCATTGTCCTGTGGACGCAGTTGAAAATCCGCCAGTTTGCCGGCGGTATTTTTGATTGAAAATACGGCAGAAAGTCGGTGGATTGCCTTGGGCGGTACAAACCGCTCGATTACCCATCCAGGCATGGCAAACCCCTTGAGGTGGGCTGTCGGGACCACTCCGAGTACCAATTTTTCGGGGGCAAAAGGCGTTGGGGCCGTGTCGTATTCGACGCGGTGCACGTGGTCCCAGACATCCGATGGAAACGGCAGCGTGGACACGAACGTTCCGGGTGAAAATTTCGGATCAACGCTCAGTCGTGTGATCGCTACCCGATCCTCGAAGCTGAGATGCCGCCGCTTTGCAGGAGAACCGGACCATAATCGCTCGCGAATGAACCTCGGGAACCAGATGCCGTGATTTCTCACGAAAATTGAAAATGCGTTTTGCCAGTCTGGTACTTTGCCCTGCGGACCAACCAAAACGCTGGACTCCCGATACACGCGCAGCCCCCCGACCAATTTTACGTCATACCGGATTTCTTGCACCCACTTATTACCCCCGGGATTGGTGATTTTAAGCGGATTTCCACCCTGAACCTCCGCGTAAACCAGTTTCACGTGGCCATTACCTGGATCGGTTTTCTGGCTGATCAACCGGTAGTGGAGTGGCCCCTTACCAGGCGGGAATTTTCTAAACCATCCGTTTTTACGCCACCCGGCAGGTTCATAGAGAAACGGCGTCTTAAATTGCGTCCATAGGCTTTCTAGGCTTTGCATCTCCGGGTTGGAAAACTGAACGCCGTTCCACGCCGACCGCCAATCTGACCCGGATTTGCCTTGGCGATTATACAGGTCCACCCGCCATTCGCGGCCGGGTCCACCACCGTCAGGATACGCACTCCATACCTTCTTCCGGCCGATCACCCATACTTGAACATGGGCATTTGGATCGGGCGTTCCATCGGGCAGGTAATATAGTCCCGTGTTTACGCTGGTGAGATTGACCAGCCTCCCCGATACGTCCCATTTTAGATTTGCCGCCTCGGTTTGGGTGTGCCAGCCGGGCGTTTCCCCCACCATCGCTTGCCGCAAATGCTTCGGGTCACTTTTCTGTATGATCGCCCGCAAATTACGTATCTCCCGTCCGCTGATATAATAGCGTGTCACGAATGTCGCCCGCACGCTTAGTGCCCGAATTTCCCGCGCGTACGCCTGAAACACCGCCGCCCATTGGGCTTGCGTCAGCATGGGCGGTTTGGCGGTAGCGGCAAGGGCTGGGGCAACGGGCGCAGACGGCGGAATCGCAGCAATTTTTGGCGGCAGGGGTGCGGGGCGATTGGGGATTGCTAGCACCACCGCCACGCCCGTGGCAACCAGTCCCGCCACCAACAAAACCGCCGCAGTTCCGATCGCAACTTTGCCGCCGGCTGTTTTCATTGCCAGTTTTGCCAATAGTTTTTTCTGCCCCGCTGACAATGCCATTGCCGCGGCCCCGTGGGTCGCATGTGCCAGCACTGCTGCCGCAAGTTTCGCTGGGGCCGGTTGCACGATTTTTTCAGTCAAAATGGCTATCAGAGCGTCTGCACCCAGCGGTACGCCGCTTGCCGCCATGCGCGCACGGAGTTTTTCCACCGCACGCCGCACCCGCTTTTTTGCCGCTTCTTCACTGATGTCCAAGTGCATGCCGACCTCGGCAAAACTACACCGCTGGTAATAGCGCAGCAGCACCGCAGCCCGATCCGACTCGCCCAAAGCTGCAAGGTGTTCGTCCAGCAGCGGTAGAAGTTCCTCTTCCGGGTTTGGCACATCCGGTACTGATTCAGGTGCCTTGGCTGCCGCCAATTCATGCCGCCGCCGAGTGTGTTCATCGCGCAGCGCACAACGGCAACAGTAGCGCGCGGTGTTAAACAACCAGCCCGACATGTTGACCCCCTGCGGCAAATGCTTCGCTTTTTTTATCAGGACCATGAATACTGTTTGCGTAACATCCTCAGCCAGCGCGGCATCACGCACGGACCGCCGGCACAAGGAATAAACCCAATCCAGATGCTTCCGAACCAATAACGGCAATTCCCCGCCGCCCTTTTGGACCGCAGACACCAGCATCTCGCGCTGATCATTCATCAAAGCAACTCCGTTCTTATAGTATTATGTCACGCCGATCCAATTCGGGACATTTTTCTCTCCTTTTTTCTCCGCCATCTCTTAACGAATCCTCTAATTTCGGCTATTCTGGCCCAACTGGTAATGGCGGCGTTGGGCAGGGTGTATTTTACCCCCCGCTCTCCGCGGTTGCCCCGATGGAATCCGGAAGTATTGAGAAGCTGAAGGAACGCTTGAAATGAAAAAGTTGCTGGTTGCCAATCGCAGTGAAATTGCCATACGTGTGTTGCGTGCCGCGACGGAATTGGGCCTGTCCACCGTCGCCATATATACGTATGAGGATCGCTATTGTCTGCATCGATTTAAGGCTGATGAAAGCTACCAGGTGGGCGGCCCGGATGCGCCGGTGAAAAATTACCTTAATATTCCCGCCATTATTGATATTGCCAAAGCCCATGAGGTGGATGCCATTCACCCCGGCTACGGCTTTTTATCGGAAAATGCGGAATTCGCCGCCGCGTGTGAAGCCGCGGGCATTACGTTTGTCGGACCAACGCCGGAAATGCTCCGTGACTTTGGTGATAAAACCGCGGCCCGGCGCATTGCGCAGCTGGCCGGTGCCCCGGTATTGCCGGGAACCGAACATGGCGTGACCGATCCGGCAAAGATTAAAAAGATGGCGAAAGACATCGGCTTTCCGCTGATTATCAAGGCCAGCTTCGGTGGCGGCGGCCGGGGCATGCGCGTGGTGCACCAGCCCGGTGAACTAAGCGCGAAATTGGAAGAAGCCCAGCGTGAAGCCGGCGGAGCGTTCGGCAAATCCGAAGTGTTTTTGGAACGCTACATCACCAGCGCCAAGCATATTGAGGTGCAGTTGTTGGGCGATGCCCATGGCAATCTGGTGCATTTATTTGAACGCGATTGCTCGGTGCAACGCCGACATCAGAAAGTGGTGGAACTGGCACCCAGCGTGGGGCTGCCTGAAGATCTGCGGATTAGAATTTGTGAGGCGGCGGTAGCCATCGGGCGGCAGGTGAATTACCGCAATGCCGGCACGGTGGAATTTCTGGTGGATGTGGACAGCGGTGAATTTTTCTTTATTGAAGTCAATCCGCGTATTCAGGTGGAACACACCGTAACGGAAATTATCACCGGTATTGATCTGGTGAAATCACAAATTCGTGTTGCGCAGGGACACAACCTGCATGGGCCGGAAATTCAAATTCCCACCCAGGATAAAATCACCCACCGGGGCGTGGCGCTGCAATGCCGGATCACCTCGGAGGATGCCGGCAATCATTTCATTCCCGACTATGGCCGCATCACCAGTTACCGCTCACCGGCCGGCTTTGGCGTGCGGCTGGACGGCGGAACCGCCTACACCGGCGCGGTTATTACGCCCTACTTTGATTCGCTTTTGGTCAAGCTCACCTGCTTTGCTCCAACGCTTGAGGAATCTGTGGCCCGCACGCTACGTGCCTTGTCCGAGTTCCGTGTGCGCGGCGTAAAAACCAATATTCCCTTTCTGGAAAATCTGGTTCAGCACCCCACGTTCGCCTCCGGTGCCGCCACAACCACATTTGTCGATAATACACCGGCCCTGTTCCGCTTTTCCGCCCGGCGCGATCGCGCCACCAAGTTGCTTACCTATTTGGGCGACATCATTGTCAACGGCTCACCGGAGGTTAAGCGCACGCCGGACCTTTCCGTCATGACCGCGCCACCGACGCTTGTCTATCCGCGGAATCAGCCTTTGCCGCCGGGCATGCGCGATCGCTTTAAGCAAATGGGCGCGGCACATTTTTCCCAATGGCTGACCCAACAAAAAGCCGTGCTGTTTACCGACACCACCATGCGCGATGCGCATCAGTCGCTGCTGGCCACGCGTATGCGCACCATCGATATGCTTCCGGCGGCCCAGGCGATGGCCCATCTGCTGCCGAATTTGTTCAGCGTGGAAATGTGGGGCGGAGCCACATTTGACACCGCCATGCGCTTTTTACATGAAGACCCCTGGCAGCGCTTGGCCGAATTACGCTCGCGTGCGCCCAATTTGCTGCTCCAAATGCTTTTGCGCGCCAGCAATGCCGTCGGATACACCAATTATCCCGACAACGTGGTGAAATATTTTGTGCGGCAGGCCGCCGCCAACGGCATTGACGTGTTTCGCGTGTTTGATTCGTTGAACTGGACGCGCAATATGCGCGTGGCCATGGACGCGGTGGTGGAAAGCGGAGCCATCCTGGAGGCGGCGATATGTTATACCGGCGATATACTCAATCCGCGGCGGGAAAAATATTCGCTGAAATATTATATCGCCATGGCTAAAGAGCTTGAGAAAATGGGCACGCATATCCTGGGCATTAAGGATATGGCGGGACTGTGCCGGCCATTGGCGGCGCAAAAGCTCGTCAAGGCGCTGAAAAATGAAGTGGGCTTGCCCATTCATTTCCACACCCATGATACGGCCGGTGTGCAGGCCGCCAGTTTGCTGCTGGCGGCGGAAGCCGGCGTGAATATTGTTGATGCGGCGATAAGTTCCATGAGCGGCATGACCAGTCAGCCCAATCTGAATTCGCTGGTGGCCGCATTGGCCCACACGCCGCGCGACAGCGGCCTGGATCAAACCGCATTGGCCCAACTGGCGGATTACTGGGAAGCCGTGCGGCGCTTCTATCAACCTTTTGAAGAGGGGATGCTCGCGGGCACCGCTTCGGTGTATGAACATGAAATGCCCGGCGGACAATACACCAACTTGCGCGTGCAGGCCAAGAGCGTTGGCCTGGCGGACCGGTGGAACGAAATTGCCGCGATGTACCAGAAGGTAAATCAGATGTTTGGCGATATTGTTAAAGTCACGCCGTCCAGCAAAGTGGTCGGCGATATGGCATTGTTTATGGTCACCAATAATCTGGAACCTGATGATGTGCTGGATGGCTCCCGGCATATTGATTTTCCGAAAAGTGTTGTGGATATGTTCCGGGGAGATCTGGGGCAACCGCCCGGCGGCTGGCCTAAAAAGTTGCAGCAAATCATCCTGCGCGGAAAAACGCCCATCACCGCGCGGCCGGGCGCTAAACTGGACCCCGTTGATCTTGAGGCCGCCCGTAAGGAAGTCGCCCAGAAAATGCACCGTGAAATCAGCGATACAGATTTGGCGAGTTATCTGATGTATCCGGAGGTGTTTACCCAGTTTGAACGCTTCCGCAAGCAGCATGACAACGTCAGTGTGCTGCCCACCCCGGCGTTCTTTTATCCCATGCAGCCTTACGCGGAAGTGCCCATTGAACTTGAGCCGGGAAAAATCATGCTGGTAAAGTTTCTGACGGTTGGAGATGCTGACCCCGATGGCATGAGAACCGTATTCTTTGAACTTAACGGCCAGCCGCGCGAGGTCAAAGTTGCTGATAAATCATTAAGCGGGAAAGCCCGCGTGCAAATGCCCAAAGCCGAACGTGACAACCCCGCACATATCGGCGCTCCGATGCCTGGAAAAATTTCCGCGCTGGCTGTGAGTTTGGGGCAAAGTGTCGGCCGCGGTGATAAATTACTTTCCATTGAAGCCATGAAAATGGAAACCGCGGTCTACAGCCCCCGCGACGGCAAAATCAGCAAGATTCTGGTACAGCCGGGCATGAACGTGGCGTCCAATGATCTGCTGCTGGAATTTGAGGCCTAAGCGACGGGGCCTGATTTGCCGCCCCTTAAAAAGCCGGCGGTGCGGCCTGAAAGTGCGGCGCAAATCGGGAAATGAATTGCGCTGTTCCGAGCTGATAAATTTGCATCGCGAATGCCGCTTTGTTGCCAGGAGGTATACCATGTTTCGAAAAGCTTTTGTGATGTCCGTGCATCCCGGAATGGAAACGGAATATGAACGGCGGCATAATCCGGTGTGGCAGGAACTTTTAGACACCCTGAAAAAGCACGGTGCCCGCAATTACAGTATTTTTCTGCACCCGGAAACGCGGCAGCTTTTTGGCTATGTGGAAATTGAAGATGAAACGCGTTGGAATGCCGTGGCCGATACCGCTATATGTCAAAAATGGTGGAAGCACATGGCCGATGTTATGCCCAGCAATCCGGATTGCAGCCCGATAGCGATACCGCTGCGCGAGGTTTTTCATCTGGATTAAAGCCGTTCGGCGATGGCGCTGGCGAAAGCCACATGGGCGGTGTGGGAAATGGATATATGCCAGGCGGTGATGCCGGCCTGTTGGGCCAGAGCCGCAGTGTGCCCGGTTAGCCGCAGCACGGGTTTACCTTTGGAATCGGGAAGAATTTCCATATCTGTCCAGGCAATGCGTCCGCGAAACCCGGTTCCCAGGGCTTTAACAATGGCTTCTTTGGCGGCAAAGCGCCCGGCAAAATGGATCGCAAAGTCCCGATTCTCCCGGCAATAATCGCTTTCACCGGCGGTGAAGCAACGGTGCAAAAAGTGCTCCCCGTGGCGCTCGATCATGGCGTTGATACGCTCAATATCCACGACGTCCACCCCATGTCCAATAATTGCCATTGCTAAACTCACTACTTCCAAGTGCTTTGGGAGTCAGTCCGACTAATATGCCCGGAATTGTAACCGTCTCCGGCGAAATGTCACACCCATAACCGTCCGCTGCGGTTGTCAGGCCGGGGTCCATATTGTTGTTTAATGTGTGGGATCGCGCCGATGATATCCGGAACTGTCGGCTGCGGCGGGTGCGCTTTTCGCGACGCAGCGGCACATAAATGTGCCGGCTAACATTACTGATGAAGTCGCCCGGAAAAATTGCCACGCCCGGTTGTCCGCTGCAACGCGAAACACAGCCCCTGGCCTAGTGCCGGCCCGTAGGCTCATCACCGTGGTAGCGCCCGCTTTGCACTGCGACCACGTCCGGACAACATAGGACGTGAGGTAAGAATGTTGGATCCCTCTACATCACGGCGTGGCAATATTTCCGGGCAGGCGGCAAAATTGACGGCATAAATGCCGGCGCTAAGAGAATGCCTGGCCTTGGAAACTCGCATCGCAGAGGCCCGCCCGAATTTATTGCCACGCCCCTACATCAGGTGTCGCCCCAGCCGTGACGAATCACTTTTTCTTCGCACCTTAGGGCCGATCCAATAGCCCGGCCCGCCTGCCGAAATGACAGGGCGACAGGGGGGCGGGGGATATTTGTTTATATTTTTTTCTCGCACCGCTTGCTTTTTGCCGGATTTATGATAAGTATATACACTTAGTATTAAGGAGGTCGCTATGCGCATTCCCAAACACCCCACCCTGCTCCGTCGCCTGCGCGATGCCCGCGTCAAGCAGTTGGTGCCCCGGTGCCCCCCTCTTGCCGCGTCATTGGGGCACAATGCCGCGGGGGGAACGCATGTGACACTTAAAGTGCATGGCAAGACACGGACTGTCTATGTTCCCAAGGACCTTACGGAGGAGGTTGCCGCATCGATACGAGAACACAAAAGATTAAGACAACTCACCAGCGAGATCACCGCGTTGCAGTTGGCCCTGATCCAAACCCACCTGACGGCCCAGAGGCGGCGTGCCGGCAGGGATTAGCGCTGGGTGCCGGTCTGGCCAGAACTATGGCTCATTTCTGGCC